>NZ_JAERKU010000001.1:0-504164 GCF_018256955.1 Acetobacter persici | reverse complement strand
AGCGGCGTGTTAAATGTACGGCCCAGATCCCGCACATCAGAGGACATCTGATAGACCGCACAGCCCGGGGGCAGCGCTCTATTCTCCGCAGGCCATCTGGACCGCCGCGCATGAAAAACTTCCTGTCACGTTCATCGTCATGAACAATCAGGAATATAACGTTCTCAAAAACTTTATGAGACAACAGAAAGATTACCTTTCCGCACGTGAGGGAACGTATCCTGCGATGGATATTGTTAATCCGAGTATTGATTATCAGGCCATGGCGAAATCCATGGGTGTGCCATCCTGCCGGGTGACACGCGCGTCTGATATCGCACCCGCCATTGAGGCTTCTCTGGCTTCCGATGGTCCCTCTCTTGTTGAGATCATGATCACAACAGGCTGAAAACCTGTTTTACCGCCGGAGGTTTGCATGAAAATAGGTCTTTTTATACCGTGTTATATTGATGCGTTTTACCCAAACGCAGGGATTGCCACACTGGAACTGCTGGAAAAGCTGGGTCAGGATGTGGACTACCCGCTGGACCAGACCTGCTGTGGCCAGCCTATGGCAAACTCCGGCTGCAATTCAGATGCCGCAGCGGCAGAAGCTCTTTTTGTGCGTAATTTTGCCAAATATGATGCCATCGTCATGCCGTCCGGCAGTTGCACGCATCATGTGCGGGACAATTTTGATGCCATCCCGCAGACGGAAGAGGTTCAGCATGTTCGGAAAAACACGTTTGAACTGGTCGAATTTCTGCACGATATCCTGAAGGTAGAGGACTTCCCGTGGGCGGAATTCCCGCACAAGGTCGGGCTGCATAATAGCTGCGGCACCCTGCGCTCCCTGCGGACCGCCAGCATGTCTGAGCTTGGCGAGCCGTTTTTCTCCAAACCGATGGACCTGCTCAACAAGGTAAAAGGCATCTCCTTCGCAACGCCCAAGCGCCCTGATGAATGTTGCGGGTTTGGCGGCACGTTCTCTGTGACGGAAGAGGCTGTTTCTGCCCGTATGGGGCTGGATAAGGTCAAGGATCACCATCAGGCTGGTGCAGAATATATCGTCTCCGCAGATACGTCCTGCATGATGCACCAGCAGGGCTGTGCGGAACGTGGCGGTGTGCCCATCCGCTTTATTCATATCGCTGAAATTCTGAATGGAGCGCGGTCATGAAGGTCAAACCCGTCAATCACGCCAAGGCGGCGGAAGAATTTCTGGAAGATGCCCCGCATCTGACCTTCCATGATGAACGCCTGTGGGACATGCGCCAGAAGCGTGACCAGCAGATGCACCTCCTGCCCGAATGGCAGGAACTGCGCAGCCGGGCGTCCGCGATTAAAGAGCATACGCTTGCCAATCTGCCCGAATATCTGGAGCAGTTTGAAGCCAATGCCAAAAAGAACGGCATCCATGTGCACTGGGCGGCGGATGGTGCGGAACATAACCGCATTGTTGGCGAGATTCTGGAAAAGCATGGCGCGAAATCGCTGATCAAAAGCAAGTCCATGGTCACGGAAGAATGTGACATGCGCCCTTATCTGGAACCGCGCGGCGTGACCGTGACGGAAACAGATCTGGGTGAGCGGATTCAGCAGCTTGATGGCCAGATGCCCAGCCATATTGTGGTGCCGGCTGTGCATAAGCTGGTGCCGGATGTGGCAAAGATTTTCGCCAAGAATTACAATACCGACCCCAACGATAACAGCCCGCAGTCTCTGGCGGAATCCCAGCGCATGGCGGCGCGTCCGGTGATCCTGACGGCGGATGCCGGGATGACGGGTGGCAACTTTCTTGTGGCGGAAACCGGCACCTTTGTGGTCTGCACCAATGAAGGCAATGCCGACCTGAGTGCGACTGTGCCAAACCTGCATATCGCCACACTGGGGATTGAACGCATTGTGCCCCGCATGGCGGATATGGGGGTGTTTATCCGCCTGCTGTCCCGCAGTGCGCTGGGGTCACCCATCACGCAGTACACCACGCATTTCCGTGGCCCGCAGAAGGGGGGGGAGATGCATATTGTGCTGGTGGATAATGGCCGTTCTGCCCGTCTGGGCATGGAAGAGTTCTGGACGTCTCTCAAATGTATCCGTTGCGGCGCGTGCATGAACACCTGCCCGGTTTACCGGCGGTCTGGCGGTCTGTCCTACGGGGCAGTCTATTCCGGCCCGATTGGCGCGATTATTGACCCGACCTTTAACGAGCGGAAATACAGCACGCTGCCGTTTGCCTCCACCATGAACGGAAGCTGCACAAACGTCTGCCCGGTCAAAATCAACATTCATGAACAGCTTTATAAATGGCGCCGTGTTCTGGCTGAACATCATGAACTGCCATTTGTAAAACGTGAAATTATGCACATGGCCGGAAAGCTGATGGGCCAGCCCACCCTGTACCGCACGGCCATTAACGGCACGGAAGTCGCGCTGAGCTCTCTGCCGCGCTTTGTGCTGTATAACTGGCTCAACCCGTGGGGCAAACACCGCGAACTGCCGCACCCGGTGAAGCAGACCTTCCATAGCTGGTATAAGAAAAACCGCCTTAAAGACAAAAAAGAGTCAAAAGGAGGGAAAGCCTGATGAGTTCCCGCGATAGCATTCTGGCAACACTCCGCGCGAACCGCCCGGACCCTGCCGCGCATGAACTGCCCCCCGTTGCTGTTCTGGGGGATATGGATGCCGGCAAGGCCCGCTTTGAAGATGCTCTGCAACTTCTGGGCGGTCAGATCCTGCTTCCGCAGGAAGGGGACACACTGGCAACGGCTATTGCACGCCGTTTTCCGGATGCCAAAATTATCTGTTCCGCTGTGCCGGATTTTGAAGGCACCATCCGTCTGGAAGATGTGGCCTCCCCGCAGCAGGCCGCGGCGACAGATGTTCTGGTGGTGCGCAGCCCGTTTGGTATTTCAGAAATGGGCTCTATCTTTCTGAGCGAAGCGCAACTGAACAGCCTGAATTCCGCAGCGCATCTGACGCAGCATATTGTGGTGATTTTGTCAGAGAAGAACCTGACAGCCAATATGCACACAGCCTATGTCGAACGGCCGGAATTCCACACCGCAAAATATGGTGTGCTGATGACTGGCCCGTCCGCGACCGCGGATATTCAGGGCGTGCTGATCCGGGGTGCGCAGGGTGTGCGCTCCCTGTCGGTCTGGTGGGAATAAGATCAGTCTGAACCTTCGAAAAAGCCGGATCGGGAGAAATCCTGATCCGGCTTTTTCTATGTCATTCTGACAGGGGTGATGCGTTTTCCTGTTTACCCATTGACAGGAATGGTCACGATAGTCCCAGGATTTTTCGTGGTTTTTGAAAGCTCAAGCAGAATTTGCAGCATGGTAAACGCAAGTTTGCTGTCAAAATCATTTTCAGAAATATAATAATAGCGCTTGTTGTAGCGAACGGAAGAGAATGTGTTTTCTGGCAACGTATTGCCAACATGCACAACGACAATGGGTTTTGTCTCACGCCCGATCAGCAGAATACGGGGCTGGGTGCGCCCGGACGTAATATCGTCCTGTGGCACGTCAATCTGATACGCAATCTGCCCCAGCGCCCCCAGCATGGTGCGGGTCAGAATACGGATTTGCCCCGGCCGGGGCTGGCCCGCGCCGTAGACGGCCTCAACCCGTTCATCATGCGGCTTCATCTGAAAAAAGCGGCGGGTTTCATAAACGGTTTCGGCAAGAACCGGATTGTCCGTGGAGGAAACTGTCAGAAAAACACGGTCAAAAGACGGGGTTTTACCGGGGACTTCCGCGCTATGCTCAAGCTGGATACCCAGCAGGCCCGCAACCTGCAACACACGCAGATCATGAATCAGTTCAAAAAACTCGGGTGACCCCCGCCCGACGCCGCTGCCAATGGCCCCGGCATTGTTAATGAGGTTAATGGACTGCACAGCCAGACGGAACAGCACATCAATGGGCAAACCGCCCATGGCCAGAGGCAGCAGGCTGCCAATGGGCATGGGGCGCAGGAAGCTTTGCGCGTAGGCATCACCCGTAACGGGCTGAAAGGTAAAAGTCGGACTTTCCTGAAACTGCACACCCGCGCCGCCGCTTGGCCGGATGGGGGTGTCCGTTCCCACACCAATGGAGAGGCTGCGCTGGAGCTGATATCCGGAAATTAACTGTGTGGTGTCCAGAAAGCCCGGCGTGTCCGCATAGCGCAGGCGGACAATGTTCAGCAGAGTCTGGCGTTTCCCGGCGGCAATGAGAGACAGGGAATAATCGCTCTGGTCCTGATCCAGCCGTTGTGACCCGAGATTGTAGCAGCCGGTTAAAAGCAGCAGGGCACCAAGCAGGAGTCTGGGAGCGGCTTTATACATAGAGCAGAGGTCCGGATGGAGGAATTCGGGTCTTTGTTCCGCAGGATGCGAGGCTGGCCCGGAGGGTAGCCTCCGGAGGATAGCCTCGCGCCGGATTTAACCTTTTACGCGCTCAATCTGGGCACCACAGGCCGCCAGCTTACGTTCCACGGCCTCATAGCCCCGGTCCAGATGATAGACGCGGCTGAGGATGGTCTCACCGTGGGCGGCAAGGCCCGCCAGAATGAGTGAGAAGGATGCACGAAGGTCCGTTGCCATCACAGGGGCACCAGACAGGCTGTGCACACCCCGGATAATGGCGGAAGAGCCGTGGACGTTAATGCGGGCCCCCATCCGGTTGAGTTCCGGCACATGCATGAACCGGTTTTCAAAAATCGTTTCCGTGATCATGGAAGCGCCTTCCGCGACGGAAAGCAGCGCCATGAACTGCGCCTGCATATCGGTGGGGAAGCCCGGATAGGGTTCCGTCATGATATCAATACCGCGCAGCGCACCGGTGCGGCGGACGCGCATGGCGTCCCCTTCCTGCGTGACTTCCACTCCGGCTTCTTCAAAAGCGCGGACCACAGCGCCCAGATGGTCCACATTCCCGCCGACAAGGCGCAGATCCCCGCCGGTGATGGCGGCTGCGCAGGCATAGGTGCCGCACTCAATCCGGTCCGGCATGATACGGTGTTCCGCGCCGTGCAGCGCCTCCACACCGTCAATAATGATATGGCCGGTGCCTGCGCCGGTAATGCGCGCGCCCATGGCGTTCAGGCAGTCGGCCAGATCCACCATTTCCGGCTCACGCGCCGCATTGACAATTTCCGTGCGGCCATGCGCCAGCGTGGCGGCCATCATCAGGTTTTCGGTCGCCCCGACGGAGGCAAACGGCAGTACAATCCGGTCACCCGTCAGGCCGTTCGGCGCACGGGCGTTGATGTAGCCGTTTTCCAGCGTGATTTTGGCCCCGAGCGTTTCCAGCCCTTTCAGGTGCAGGTCCACCGGACGGGTGCCGATGGCGCAGCCGCCGGGCAGGGAGACCCGTGCTTCCCGGCAACGGGCCAGCAGCGGCCCGAGCACAAGAATGGAGGCGCGCATTTTGGAAACGATATCGTACGGCGCTTCCGTGCTGGTAATTTCACCCCCAACGGACAGCTTTGTTTTATCATTGCCTACCGTTTCCACGCTGATGCCGTGCTGCCGCAGCAGCGCCTGCATGGTGGCAATATCGGCAATGTGCGGCACGTTGGTCAGCACCAGCCGTTCGGAGGTCAGCAGGCCGGCCACCAGCAGTTTCAGGCCAGCGTTCTTTGCGCCACCAATGGTAATATCGCCATACAGGGGGCGACCGCCCCGGATAATAAACCGATCCATGTGCGTGCCTTACATCCGCGGCGTGGCAACGCCACGCTGGCCCATATATTTTCCGGCGCGGTCTGCGTAGCTGGTCTCACACGGGGTTTCCCCTTTGAAGAACAGGAACTGGCAGATGCCCTCATTAGCATAAATGCGGGCAGGCAGTGGGGTGGTGTTGCTGATCTCGATGGTCACCTGACCTTCCCACTCCGGCTCCAGCGGGGTCACGTTCACAATAATACCGCAGCGCGCATAGGTGGATTTGCCAAGGCAGACTACCAGCACATCCCGCGGGATGCGGAAATATTCAATGGTGTGGGCCAGCACAAAGCTGTTGGGCGGAATAATGCATTCATCCGCCTTGCGGGACACAAAGCCATCCGGGCTGAAGTTCTTCGGGTCCACAATGGCGTTATTCACGTCCGTAAAAATACGGAAATCATCCGCAACACGGGCGTCATAGCCGTATGAGGACAGACCGTAGGAAATCACGCCTTCGCGCTTCTGGGATTCCACAAACGGTTCAATCATGCCGTGATCCTGCGCCATGCGGCGGATCCATGTATCGGGCATCACTGGCATGGCGGCGTCTCTCCATTATCCGGTTCGTGCTGAGCGGATGAGGTCTGTGGGGCCGTACGTTCATCCGGCCCGGAAGGTGAAGGAAAAGCGTCCGGCTGGCTGAGGGGTGCCCCGGCTTCCATGTCTTCCCGGCTGCGTGCCTGCTGCTTGCGTTTGCGCAGGTTGGCGCGCAGGGCGGCAGCCTGACGGGCCGCGCGCTCCGCACGCGCCGTCTCCGTTCTGGAAGACAGTCTTGTGCCGGGCGGGGAGGAAGGAGGCGTATCAGTCATGCCAGGATCGCAGAAATGAACGTTCGTCCTGCTGAGTAGCAGAGCGATGCTGCCATGCCTAGGGTCCTGCCGGGCCATTCCCGGCGTAAACCGGATTTCCCGCCGGATTGGCGGCAGGATGCAGACAGCGTTGCTGCATCCTGCCGCGAGGTTCCGGATGACCTCAGAGGTTAGCGATCAGCTTCAGGCCCGCCATAACCGCGTTCGGGATGCGGTGTGTCTCGCCGGGGTGGATCATGTACTGGAATTCCGGCTGGATCAGGATTCCGGGGAAGGCATCAATCCCGTAATAGGCTTCGATAATGTGCGAGTTGTTCTGGATCCCATGAATGCTTGACCCCAGAGGCAGACCGGCCTCCTGCGCCAGTTCCTGACTAAGCCGCCGCCGCTGGCTGACGTGATACCAGGAATACAGGACACCAAAGCGATCTGTTATCCGGCCGGGGATCATGCCGACCATGGAAAACCCGCCATAGGCCTGATCGGAAATATTGGCGACGTGGGGCGTGGTGTGCACGTAACCTGCCATCAGATAGCCACCGGCCATCATGTTTCGGCCACCCAGACGGTACATCATCTGGTCAGCCTCCACCCACATCATGTCCGCCGGGGCGGAGCGGGTGCCCGGAAGGTGATCCGCCAGCTTCTTGGGGTAGACGGAGCTGATCTTGTCGGCATAGCGCGTGGTGTCATGCGCGTAGCCAATTACGTAATGCCCGGGCAGGCGGTTGCGGGTTAAAAACGGCTGCCATGTGAATTCGATGGGCAGAGACAGCCCAGTCGTGTTTTCCGCACCCCATGACCAGCCGCTCGGGTTGTCCGTCAGCGCGCTGACGGAATAGGCTCCTACCTGCACGGCCGTATCACGCGTGGGGCGGAAGCGCAGGCGGCCACCCCATGTCGCTTTTGGGTACACGCTCATGGCCGGGTTTTGCTTGAGGCCTACAGGGGCCGAACAGGTGACCATGAAGGAGCAGAGCAGCGGAGACGTTGCGAAGACATGGGTGAGGGACATACGGCCGAAGATCAGGTCCAGCCGGTTCTGCCTCATTTTCTTCTCGGCATAGAAATCGACAAGATGCGCGGCTACGTTGCCGGACAGGCTGTAGACTTCCTGCAACGCAACATAATACTCGCCGACGCGCCCGTTCTGGATGGCCTTCCCGGCGCGTTCCATCACCAGTGTATGCACGGACCAGCCATTCAGCCCGGCCATTTTCTGAAGGTCGAAAATAGCCTGCAATGTGAGTTCATGCACATAGCTCATGCCTTTTTCCAGACCGCCGCTCATCAGTCCCATGGCTTCCCCTTTGTAAGAGAAGGAGAAGGTGAAGCCGCGTTTGCGCAGCCATTCCCGCATGGGGTCAATGGCTCTCAGCAGATGCCCGGCCCCCGCCGTCGGGACGTAGTACGGGTCATTCAGATCCGTATCACGCAGGGCATCAAGCCGGGGCGGGAGCAGGCCGGAGGGGCCTTCCGAGGGTAACAGCGCATCCAGCTCGATCTGATGAGGAGACTTTTTGTCTTCCGATGGCATCAGCGGCGTAAAGTCCATGGTCGCAAAGCCGGATGAGGGGAGTTCCGGCACACCGCTGGGCGGAATGGGCGTGTTGGGTGGCCGCCGGATGGCGGACGGTTCCGGCCCCATGGCTTCCGCATCCACAGGGCGGGTGGACATGGGGGGATTGGCCCGTGCCTTGCTGTTCGGGCTGATAATCGTGTCCGAAACAGGGGCGACAGGCGTTTGCGCCGTGATCGGTGCCGCGTGCGCGACACCGGCCACGCCGGTCTTCAGGGCCAGAACCCCCATCAGGGCTGAGGCAAAACAGAGATGGGCACGCAGCGATGCACGGCGCGCCGCAGGGCAGCGTTGTCTTGGTGAGATCATATCCGCGTTCTGTCTTTTTTGTTTTTATGAGGGATATGGCCCGGATGGCTGAGGCCATTCAGGCAGGAGCCGGGGGCGCCTTACAGAGCGTGTGTCACCACACGTCCGTCTGGCGCCACATAAACATAACGGCGTTAAACCGTAGTTTACGGCTGGCACGTGCTGCGGCTGGCCCGACTTGCGTGCGGGCAAACAGAGGAAGCAGTCCTTTAATCCGTTCTTCCCTGAGCGCAGATAAAGTGGCTGTCAGGCAGAACGAATGCGGGAAGAGGCATTCTGACATGATATGGAGACCGTTTCTTATTGTTATTTAACTGGTCAGTCAGAATTACAATCAGAAACGCAGGGGCCGGTCAACGAGATCTGGAAGGTATGACAAGATCTTGAGTTTAAATGGACGCTAAATTGCTAAAATTGTGATAAATATATCATATTATAACAAGTTGCTATAACAGGAACGCCGGTTCAGGCAGTCTGAATATCCTGCCAGCCGCAAGGCGTTGCGTGGGCATGCGCCAGCCCGGTGCGGAAACCGCTGGAACACAACGCCTCAAATTCGGCCTCATGCTCATAGGTTGGCATCAGTTTTTCCAGCAGCGCGTTTTTGCGAGTGGCGGGATGGAAATAGATTTCCGAAACACCTTCGGGCAGATGGGCGGCCAGAGCCGCAACCCGGTCCGGCGTCATATGCCCGCTCCATGCCAGACCAAAACACCAGTCATTGGTCGCCATACCCGCCGAGCGGGCCTGATGCCGTAAAAGGCGGGTCCAGCGGCGGAGGGCAGCGTCCCCCAGCGTATCGGTATAGGTGCCAGCCGCATAAAGCGGTTCCGGCGGTTCCAGCGGAACGCGCACGGCCCGCAGCCCGTAGCGGCGGCCGATATCAATCATCATGCGGCCCACAGTCGGGTGCAGATGCATATGTTTGTGGGCGTTGGCGTGGTCCAGCCGCAGGCCAGTGCGGGCAAACGCCTCAAACTGGGCGGTAATTTCCGCCGCCAGTTCCTTCCGGCCTTCCGGGCGAAAGAAATAATCCACCCCCAGCCCAAGCTGCGAGGAGGAAAACCAGCCATCCTGCCCTGTCACAAGCGGCAGACGCTGGTGCGGCAGAACAGACGCCCCTTCAATCACCACCAGATGCAGGCCGACCCCCAGTGTGGGCAGGCGTCTGGCGCGCTCAATGGCGTCTTCCGCCGCAGGACCTGCGACCATCAGGCTGGCGGTAGAAAGCAGGCCATCACGATGCGCGATTTCAATCGCCTCGTTAACTTCAACTGACAGGCCGAAATCATCAGCCGAAATAATGGCGCGCTTCATGGGCAGAAAAACTCTGCCCCCACGCGGCAGAGCCGGGCGGGGGCAAACTGTGTGAAATCAGGCAGCGTTACGGTCGCGCAGGAAGTGGAAGAATTCCACACCTTCACGCAGGCGGCGCTTCATCATCTGCGGAGACCGCACCATTTCGCTCACGATGGACGCGATCTTCGGCGCACGGAAATAGAATTTCTTGTAGAATTCTTCCACGCTGTTGAAGATTTCCGTGTGGGACAGGTGCGGATAGTGCAGCGGTGCCATCTGCACGCCGTTTTCGTCAATCAGCTCCGCATTGCTTTCATCCAGCCAGCCGTTTTCGGTCGCCTGCTTGTGCAGAGCCGTGCCGGGGTAAGGCGCTGCCAGAGAGACCTGGAGCGTATGCGGGTTGATTTCCTTGGCGAATTTGATGGTTTCCTGAATGGTTTCCTTCGTTTCGCCCGGCAGACCCAGAATAAAGGTGCCGTGGATCTTGATGCCAAGATCATGGCAGTTCTTGGTGAACTCACGCGCGACTTCAACGCGCATGCCTTTTTTGATGTTGTGCAGGATCTGCTGGTTGCCGCTTTCATATCCAACCAGCAGCAGACGCAGGCCGTTTTCACGCAGGACTTTCAGGGTTTCCAGCGGCACGTTGGCTTTTGCGTTGCAGGACCATGTGACACCCAGCTTGCCCAGTTCACGCGCAATGGCTTCTGCGCGCGGCAGATCATCCGTGAACGTGTCATCATCAAAGAAGAATTCTTTAACCTGCGGGAAATACTGCTTGGCGAGGCGGATTTCCGCCGCCACGTGCTGCGGGCTGCGGGTGCGGTAACGGTGGCCGCCCACGGTCTGCGGCCACAGGCAGAAGGTGCAGCGGGATTTACAGCCGCGGCCCGTATAGATGGAGATATACGGGTGCATCAGGTAACCGATGAAGTAATCTTCAATCTTCAGGTCACGCTTGTACACTTCGGTCACGAAGGGCAGGCTGTCCATGTCTTCAATCATGGCGCGGTCACGGTTGGTGATGATCTCACCCGCCTCATTCCGCCATGTAATGCCATCGACGTCTTTCCAGTCGCGGCCTTCAGCAATTTCCTTGATGGTGAAGTCGAATTCGTTGCGGGCCACGAAGTCAACCGGAGCGCCCTTCAGCAGGCTTTCTTCCGGCTGCACGGCCACTTTCGCGCCGACCATGCCGATCTTCAGCTTCGGGTTGGCGTCTTTGAGCATCTGGGCCACCTGCACATCCTTCGCGAAGGACGGGGTAGAGGTGTGAATGATCACCAGATCGCGGTTCTTCACATCTTCCAGAATCGGTTCCATGCCCATACGGGCCGGAGGCGCGTCAATCAGGCGGCTGCCTTCCACCATGGCGGCAGGCTGGGCCAGCCATGTCGGGTACCAGAACGATTTGATTTCACGCTTTGCCTGATAGCGTGAACCAGCTCCACCGTCGAAGCCATCAAAGGACGGAGGCTGGAGAAAGAGGGTTCTCATCATTGTTCTGTGTCCTGACAAGGCATGTGATCTGAAGTCATCAGAGGAATATGGGGAGGGATTTACTCTTGCGGAAGGGGCGAGACAACCCGTCTCAGCCTTCCGGTGATAATTGACTGCTCGGCGGGGGGCCTACGGGGTGGGGTGCCACATGCATGGTCTGGCCTCGCCAGTCCACGCGTGTCCCGCTTGCGCTGCCCACCATAATGGCGGCGGAAAGCCAGTCCCGCACCGGCAGAAGCAGAAGCGGCCAGACGGGGCGGGAGCCAACGGCGCGGTTGATCACCAGCCCCGTAACAACCCGGATAGCCCATACGGCAGCAAACAGCACCAGCGGCCAGAGCGCATGTGGCTGAAACAGAATGGCCAGTGTGGCCCAGAACAGCGGAAGCTGGATGGAGGAGGCACCATACCCGGCTGGCGCCAGTGTGCACACCGTCCGGCCCCAGCGGAGTTCGTGAGAGAGCAGCTCGGCAAAGCTGGCTTCACCAATCGTGGTCCAGGTCAGGCAGTCGGCAATTGTAATGTCTTTGCCTAGCTGGCGGACCAGTTGCCCGAGAAGGGCATCGTCCGCCACATGCGGCAGCAGGGCTTCCAGCCCGCCCACGGCCTCCAGCACATCCCGCCGGAGCGCCATGGTGGCCCCCAGACAGTCCTGCCGCCCCAGATAGCGGGAGAGCAGAACGCCGGGCAGAAAGTTATGGTTGATCTGGCAGGCCGCCAGCATCTGCACAATGCTGGAATGGGCTGGCAGGCCGGCATAAAGCGTGGTGACCAGCCCGGTATTGGGTTTGTGCAGGGCACTGACGATGTGCCGCATGTAATCCGGGCTGACATGAATATCGGAATCGGAAATGACGAGCAGATCATGCCGGGCATACGGCAGGATGTTCATCAGATTGCTGATCTTGCGGTTCAGGCCGTGCACGGCCGGGTTGACCACAAGCTGCATGTCCAGATGCGGATGGCGGGCCTGAAGGCGCTCCACAATGGCAATGGCGGGGTCATCACTGTCCCGCACGCCAAACAGAATCTGGAGTCCCGGATAATCCTGCGTGCAGAAGCTTTCCAGCGCTTCTTCCAGTAACGGTTCATCCCCGTACAGGGGTTTGAGCACGGTGACCGGGGGCAGGGGTGTGAGCGTGACGGGGCGGCTTTCTGTGCGCCGGAAGCGGGTGAGCAGGGCAGCTCCGGCAGCGGACTGAAGGCAGCCCGCTGCGGCCAGACCACTGCTGGCCAGCGCCAGAATGGAAAAAACGGACATTACAAACCAGCCGCCATGTGGCCCATGACCGGGTCGTTTGTCTGTCCGTTACGCATCACGCTCGTTATCCTGCTCAGTCGTTGGAGAAAGTTTTAACTTTGCGTTCCAAGACACTGATCAGGCCCGAAACACCGCCAGAGGCGAGTGTGGAGCTGAAGTCCGAACGCTGTGCGGCTGCCTGACTGATGCGGGAATCCCCCAGCAGCACATCCACAATTTTCCAGCCTGACGGCGTGCTGTGCATGATGTAGGCCAGCGGGGTGCCGGGCATGCTGTCATCGGCGCCGATATAGGTGTTCACGATTTTGTTACCACCAACCGGAGAGTTTTCAAGGCCCGGCTTCATGGTGAATCGGGCGTCTGTCCCCGGTTTGAAGCTGGAAACATACCGCGCAATGGTAAAGTCCCGGAAGGCCGTCAGCAGCTTTGCCTTGTCCGCCGGAGCCAGCGTCAGGTAGCGCGGGCCAACGGAGGCATGCAGCACGGCGTCCAGATCAAACGCCTGATCAACCCCGGCGCCAACAATCTGGCTGCGCTCTGCAAAGCTGCTGTGCAAATGCTGTGCTTTATCAAGGGCTGCATACAGGGCCTGCACAGGCGCGCTTTCGGCAGTGGCCGCAGCGGACTGCGCCTGTGCAACGGGAGCAAACGGGACAAGGCCCGCGGCGGGAAGCAGTGTCATGCCCAGACCGAGCACAAGCCCTGCGCGAAGAGAGATCGTTTTCATGCTCATGATTTTGTTCCCGTAGCACAGTTTGGCAAGTTCATTGAAAGCATGTCTCCGATGCCCAGCGCGCTGAGAGCGGTTTTGACGATGAAGGGTGCTGTGAGTCCGGCCTGCTCGTACTGAGCCTCCTGCGTGTTATGGTCGATGAAGATATCGGGCAGGGTCATGGGGCGGAAGCGCACATGGTCCAGCAGGCCGGTATTGGCCAGATGCTGGCCCACCTGCGCGCCAAAGCCGCCAATGGAGCCCTCTTCCAGCGTGATCAGCACCGCATGGTTGCGGGCCAGATTTTCCACCAGGGCCGTATCAATCGGCTTGGCAAAGCGGGCGTCCGCCACAGTCGGGGCCAGCCCCTGTGCGGCCAGCATGTCTGCTGCCTTCAAGGCTTCCGCCAGACGCGGGCCAAGCGAGAGGATGGCAATGCCGCCTTTCTCCGCCCCGGCCTGACGGCCCATCTCGCGGATAATCCGGCCCTTGCCGATTTCCAGAACCTGACCTTCCGCCGGAAGCTCCAGCCCCAGACCACTGCCACGCGGGTAGCGCAGGGCAATCGGGCCTTCATCAAACTCGGCGGCGGTAGCCGTCATGTGCAGCAGTTCGACCTCGTCAGACGGCGCCATGATGCTGATGCCGGGCAGGCAGCCCAGATAGGCGATATCAAAGGAGCCCGCATGCGTCGCGCCATCGGCGCCCACCAGACCAGCGCGGTCAATGGCGAAGCGGACCGGCAGCTTCTGCAGCACCACGTCATGCATCACCTGATCATAGGCGCGCTGGAGGAAGGAGGAGTAAATGGCGCAGAACGGCCGCAGCCCTTCCGTGGCCATGCCAGCAGCAAACGTCACGGCATGCTGTTCGGCAATGCCCACATCAAAAAAGCGGTCGGGGTAGTTTTTGGCAAAAGCATCCAGCCCCGTGCCGGAGGGCATGGCGGCGGTAATGGCCGTAATTTTGTCGTCCGTCGCGGCCCGGCGCACCAGTTCCCTGGCGAACACGGACGTATAGGACGGCGGCCCGGCGGGGCCTTTTTTCTGTTCGCCGGTGACGACGTTGAACTTGGCGACGGCGTGATACTTGTCTCCGGCTTTTTCCGCCGGGTTGTAGCCATGGCCCTTCTTGGTCATCACATGCAGCAGGATGGGGCCGTTATCCGTATCGCGCAGGTTGCGCAGGATCGCGACAAGCTGCGGCAGGTCATGCCCGTCCACGGGGCCGACATAGTAAAAGCCCAGCTCTTCAAACAGCGTGCCGCCGGTAATCATGCCACGGGCATATTCATCCGCCTTGCGGGCGGTGCGTTCCACCGGAGCCGGGAGCTTCTTGACGACTTTCCCGGCCAGTTCGCGCAGGCCCATGAACTTGCGGGAGGACATCAGGCGGGAGAGATAGTTGGACATCGCGCCCACAGGCGGGGCGATGGACATCTCGTTATCGTTGAGAATGACGATCAGACGTTCCGCACCGGGTCCAGCCACGGCGGCGTTGTTCATGGCCTCATACGCCATCCCGGCGGAAATGGAGCCATCGCCGATCACGGCGATCACGCTGCGTTCGTGGTAGGACGGATCTTCCTCCGCGCGGAGGCGGTGCGCCACGGCCATGCCCAGACCGGCGGAAATGGAGGTGGAGGAGTGCGCCGCGCCGAACGGGTCATACTCACTCTCGGACCGGCGGGTGAAGCCGGACAGCCCACCCGGCTGGCGCAGGGTGCGGATGCGGTCACGGCGGCCGGTGAGGATCTTGTGCGGGTAGGCCTGATGACCCACATCCCAGATCACCTTGTCCGCCGGGGTGTCGAACACCGCATGGAGGGCGACGGTCAGTTCCACAACGCCCAGAGAGGCGCCCAGATGGCCGCCGGTGGTGGACACGGCGTCAATGGTTTCGGCCCGCAGTTCATCCGCAACCTGTTTGAGCTGCTCAACCGAAAGGTTCCGCATGTCAGACGGGTAACTCACCCGGTCCAGCGCAGGAAAACGGCCAAGGGTGGGAATCCGTGGCGGTGCATTTTTGTCGTGAGAACTGTCCATGCGATCGTTTCCATCTTCTTGCTTTTAGGAAGCGCAATGCCGTCCTGAATAAGGCGGGGCGGGATTTCGTTGCCTTGAGTGTGTCTTAACGTCGCGCGAAATATTTTCACACATCGCGTATAGTAAGGCGTTTTGGTTTAATGTTTCCGGGCTGAACGCAAGCCTGTAATCAAAACTAACTCCATATTGTGTCTTTTTTGCAACAGGTTTTGAAAAAGGCTTGAGCTTGACAAACGAGCCAACCTATATGCAGGCGAACAGTTCCATACGTGATTATGCGCACAGCGTCTGCACTGGCTGTGACACGGTGTGCAGGGGCTGATTGCCCGGCATGGTCACGTTCTGACAGATTATGAAGTGTCTCACTCAGTTATGATGCAGGCGTCTCAGATGCGCCGGAGCGGGGGTTTATGGCCGTACCTATAATGCAGGCCGTCAGGGTCGGCAGTTATGTCGTCAAACAGCACATCACCGGGCGCAAGCGCTATCCGCTGGTTCTGATGCTTGAACCACTTTTCCGCTGCAATCTGGCCTGTGCCGGGTGTGGCAAGATTGATTATCCCGCAGCCATCCTCAACCAGCGCATGACCGTGCAGGAATGTCTGGATGCGGACGCGGAAGCAGGCGCTCCCGTTATTGCTGTGGCCGGGGGTGAGCCTCTGCTGCACAAGGAAATGCCCGAGATTATCCGTGGCCTGATTGCCCGGAAAAAATACGTCTATCTCTGCACGAACGCCCTTCTGCTTGAGAAGAAGATGGATGAGTATGAACCCTCTCCGTTCTTCTCATGGGACGTGCATCTGGATGGCGATAAATCCATGCACGATTCTTCCGTCTGTCAGGACGGCGTGTATGAACGCGCTGTTGCGGCCATCAAAAAGGCCAAGGCACGCGGGTTCCGTCTGTCCATCAACTGCACCCTGTTTGATGGTGCAGACCCCAAGCGCGTCGCCTCCTTCTTTGATGAAGTGATGGCCATGGGCGTTGACGGGATCATGACGGCCCCGGGTTACGCCTATGAGCGTGCGCCGGATCAGGAACACTTCCTGAACCGCCAGAAGACCAAGCAGCTCTTCCGTGACATCTTCCGTCTGGGCAAGGGCAAGAAATGGCGGTTTACGCAGTCTCCGCTGTTCCTGAACTTCCTTGCCGGGAATGAGCAGTATCACTGCACACCGTGGGGCAAGCCGCTGCGGAACGTCTTTGGCTGGCAGCGCCCGTGCTACCTGCTGGGTGAAGGCTATGCCAAGTCTTTCAACGAGCTGATGGAAGACACCAAGTGGGACGATTACGGCACCGGCAACTATGAAAAATGCGCCGACTGCATGGTGCATTCCGGGTACGAGTCCACGGCTGTGATGGATGCGGTGCGTCGCCCCTGGCACATTGCAAAAGTCGCTCTGTTCGGACCGGAGACGGAAAAGCCGATGGCGCCGGAAATCTCCCTCGCCAACCAGCGCCCTGCTCAGTACGTCTTCTCCAAGCAGGTGGAAGAGCAGATGGAAGAAATTGCCGCACGCAAGCCCGCCAAGGCGCCGCGCGTGAAGGTGATCCGCACCGAGGCCGCCAATGCGGACGCAGCGCCGGCCAAAGCGGCCGCTCCTGTGGAAGCCACAGCGGCAGACTGAGCCTTTCTCTCAGTTCGCGACTCCATAAAGGGAGCGGTCTCTGCACAGAGGCCGCTCTTTTTTTGTCTGGGATTCCGGGCTGTTAAGGGTGTTTTTCCCCTGATTTTCTGCTCTGGCTGGCATACGCTGCCCGCATAAGAGTGGGGTCAAAAAGCTGTTTTCCGCATAAGGATGCGCTCTGGCAGGCATGGCCAGCGCATACTGGTCTCCAGCGCCATCATCCCGTATCGTGCTGTTTCCGTCGTCACGCAGGGCCACCGCATTCCATGACTGTTTCCATTCTTATTATTTTTCTGCTGGTTATTCTGAACGCCGTTTTTGCCATGGGAGAACTGGCGCTGATTTCGGTCAGAATGCCGCGTCTGGCCATTTTGCGGGAGCAGGGCATGCGGGGTGCTGACCGTGCCATGCGTCTGGCGGAAGATCCGCAGATCTTTCTGCCCACGGTGCAGGTTGGCATGACGCTCGTCTCCATTCTGGAGGGGACATTCGGCGGTGTGCAGGTTGAAGCGCACCTGACCCCCATGCTGGAAAAAATTGATTTTCTCCGGCCCGTGGCGGCGCAGGTGTCCATGGTGCTGGTGGTCCTGGCCATTACAGCCCTGATGCTGGTGCTGGGTGAACTGGTGCCCAAACAGCTTGCGCTGCGTGAGCCGGAAAAAATGGCGGCCCGTCTGGCTCTGCCGCTGGAAATTCTGGCAAACGCCACCCGGCCGGTGGTGTGGGTGCTGCGTCAGTCTTCCAACATTGTGCTGAAGCTGATGGGCGCGGGTGATGCCGTCAGCCAGACGCTGACGGAAGAAGAGCTGAAAGCCTACATTGCCGAAGGTGCCCGCTCCGGGGTGCTGGAGCATGAAGAACGCACCATGATTGAGCGGCTGCTCCGTCTGGCGGACCGTCCGGTGCGTGCCATCATGACCCCGCGTAATGAACTTTACTGGATTGACCGCCACGCCGGGCGCGATGCGCTGATCAAGGCGCTCAAACAGACAACCTATGCACGGCTGGTTGTGTGTGAAGGGGGGGTCGATAACCCCGTCGGGGTCGTTCTGGCCAAGGACATGCTGGATCGTATGCTGGATGGCATGCCTGTCTCAATCGAGGCTGGCCTGCGGCAGATGGTCGTGGTGCCGGACAGCATTTCCGCACTGGATATGCTGGAGCGGATGCGCAGCATTTCTCTGGGGATGGCATTTGTTTTTGATGAATACGGCTCTTTTGAAGGCGTTGTAACGGCGTCTGACCTGTTTGACGCCATTGTGGGGGAAGGCCGCCACGAATCCTCTCAGGCGACGGACGCTCACCATGCGCCCACGCAGGAAGATGTTCTGCTGATGGATGGTACGGATTCCGCGGATGAAGTGAAGGACCGTCTCGGCCTGCGTGCCCTGCCGGATGAAGGCAGTTATCACACGCTGGGCGGCCTGATTCTGGCGCTGCTCCGCCGTGTGCCCGCTCTGGGGGATAAGGTGGTGTATTCCGGCTGGCTGTTTGAGGTGGTGGAAATGGAAGGTCGCCGTGTCTCGCGTGTGCGGGCCAGCCGTCAGGTTCTGGCGGAAAACTGAAAGCCTGAGAAAAAGCATACAAAAATGGCCTGAGCAGCATGTCTGTCAGGCCATTTTTTTATGTGGTCAGCTCTGCCGTTAGACAGCGCTGCTAGGGTTACTGCTGCGTCTGGATCTGCACGGTGCCTGCATGCGGGGTAACGGGCCAGAAAGCGTGAGCGGTCTCCTGCTGGGCTTTTGAAATCTGGGTTTGAATCCACTGCATATATTCGTGCAGCCCACGGATGATGATGTCGTCCACTGTCTGGTCTGCAAGGGTTACGCGCAATTCCGCCACCCGTTCCTGAATGGGGGCGCAGAGGCGGCGCAGGCTGCCATGTCCGGCGAGCGTGCTGAGCGTGCTGTCCACAAGGCGCAGGCTGGTTGTCAGAGAGCGTGGGAAGGCATCATTTTTCAGCAAAAAGCCAACAACATTGGCGGGTGTTGTCGTCACGGGCTGTAAGCGGCGGAAGGCATGATAGGCCGCTGCCGAGCGCAGGATGGAGGCCCACTGCGTAATATCAATGTCAGACCCCACCGGCTCATGCCCCGGCAGGAGGGTATGGTAGCGGATATCAATCAGGCGGGTAATCTGGTCACTACGTTCCAGATACTTGCCCAGCAGATAGAACAGCCACGCCTGATCCCGGTAGAGTGTGCCTTCAGTAATGCCAAAATGGCTCTGGCAGTCCTGCTTCAGGCGGTTGCACAGGCCGGACAGGCTGTTCATCCGGATATCGGATGGCTGAAGGTCCAGCACCCAGCGTGTAAAGACGTTAAGCTGCATCCACATTTCCGTTGAAATCAACGGGCGGACAGCACGCGCATTTTCCCGCACAGCATGCGCCATGGCTTTGATGGAGTTCGGGTTTTCCTTTTCCGTGACGTAAAAGGCGATAACATCCTCTTCCGTGACGCTCTGATGGCGGGTGTAAAAACAGTCCTCGTCAGAGTTGATTTGCAGGATGGTATCCCATCCCGGCTGGCCATCCGGCCCGCGTACAAAGCTTTCGGTTACTTCCAGAAGCCGGGCCAGATTTTCTATGCGTTCCATATAGCGCGCCAGCCACATCATGCATTCGCCATAGCGGGAAAGCAGATTGTTCAGCCCCGGTTGCATCTCAAAAAGGCCTGCGGAAAGTTCAGTCATGATGCCAGCACCCACGTATCCTTGGAGCCACCCCCCTGTGACGAATTAACGACGAGCGACCCTTTGCGCAGCGCCACGCGGGAGAGGCCTCCGGGCAGAACCCATGTGGAGCGGCCTGTCAGCGCAAAAGGCCGCAGGTCCACATGCCGTGCTTCCACGCCATTCGGGCAGAGGGTGGGGCAGACGGAAAGGTTAACAACCGGCTGGCTGATATAATTGCCGGGATTGTCTTTCAGCCTGTGGCGGAACTCCTCCAGTTCTTCCTGCGTGGCGTGCGGGCCGATCAGCAAGCCATAACCGCCGGATTCACCAACGGGCTTGATCACCAGCTTATCGATATTGGCCAGTGTGTAGGCCAGTCCGTCCGGCTCTGCGCAGATATGCGTTTCCACACTGTCCAGAATGGGGTCCTGATCCAGATAATAGCGGATAATGCGGGGCATATAGGCATAAACGGCTTTATCATCCGCAACGCCGGTGCCCAGCGCATTGGCAATGGTCACGTTGCCCCGGCGGTAAGCCTCCACCAGCCCCGGCACACCGAGCATGCTCTCCGGATTGAAAGCCAGAGGGTCCAGAAATTCATCATTCAGGCGGCGGTAAATAGCATGGACAGGCCGCAGGCCCGCCACCGTGCGCATGTAGACACGGTGGTTTTCCACTACCAGATCCTTGCCTTCCACCAGCGGCACACCCATCTCGCGCGCCAGAAAAACATGCTCAAAATAAGCAGAATTATAAATGCCCGGAGAAAGCAGCACGACCTGCGGGTTCAGCACACCCTCTGGTGAGACCTCGCACAGGCTCTGGTGCAGTTTCAGCCCGTATTCTTCCACCGAGCGAAGCGGCAGGCCCGCGGCCAGATCCGGCATGAGCCGTAGCATCATATGCCGGTTTTCTATGACGTAAGAGACACCGGACGGCGTGCGGGCATTATCTTCCAGAATTAGAAAACGCCCGTTCTGATCACGGATCAGGTCTGTGCCGTTAATATGCACATACACGCCGCCCGGCACATCCAGCCCGACCATCGCTTCACAGTAGTTCGGGTTTTTCAGAACAAGATCGGCGGGGATAATGCCATCCCGCAGGATGGCGCGCTCATGATAAATATCATGCAGGAACAGGTTGATGGCCCGCACACGCTGCTGGACCCCGCGCTCAATATGGTCCCATTCCGCAGCGGTGATCACGCGGGGGATAACATCAAACGGCAGCACACGGTCTATCGCCTCGCGGTCGGAATAGACGGTAAAGGTAATGCCCAGACGGTAAAGCTGGGCTTCCGCAGCGTTGGTGCGGTGGCGCAGGTCCGCCAGACTGAAATGTGCCAGACGGTTCTGCACCTCCCGTAAAGCGGGAGGAACAGTGTCCTTGCGGTTCATGAGTTCACAGAAGAAATCCGGAACATCATACGCAGCAAAAATACCGGCTGCCTGAGCGGGTGCATGGAGTGGCGCGTCATTCATACCCTGACTCCCGATATGAGGTCCGGCACTCCGGCTGGTCAGGAAACCTGCGCCTCTGCATGCCGTGTTCGTTACGGTTAATGATTTAACACGAGCAGGATTTGGGGGCTTTGCCAAGCCGCAAAACAGAAATTTGTTCTTTTATCGGAATATCATGCGCAGGGGGCTGGTCTGCGATGGATTAATGCTGATACCGTATGCGCGTTCAGACGCCATAAGCGGTTTTTTCCGGTTTTGTGGCAGGAGAGGAGCAGGGCGTTTCCAGCATGCGCAGGGTGTTCAGGGCCATACCAGCATGAGTTCACACGTGCTGCTGACTCATCAGACCCGCTACCGGTATGACCGGCCTGTTTTTCTTGGCCCGCAGACCATCCGGCTCCGGCCGTCCCGTTCCGCAAGAACGCCTGTCCGGGCTTACGCGCTGCGGGTTGACCCGGCGGAATGCCAGCAAAGCTGGCAGCAGGATGAGTTTGGTAATCAGGTTGCGGAAGTCGTCTTTGCTGAGCGTGTCACGCATTTTGATATCACAGTGCGGCTTGAGGCTGATCTGAGCCCCAGAAATGCATTTGATTTCACGCTCGCGCCCGAGGCCCGCTACTGGGCACCGCCTGTTGCGCTGGACGCTGTTTCTCCTGCCGGATACGCCCCCCTGCAACGCCAGCAGCAGGCTGCGCAGCAACAGCAGGCGGGAGCTGCCATGTTTGCTCCCCGGAGCGGGCTTTACTCGCCGGATGAGCAGGCCGCCCTTTCGGCCTATCGTGCAACGCCTGCCGCGGGACCATATCTGCACGCCTTTCTGGCTGACTGGGTTAAAAAAGCATCGTGCGATACGCTGGACATGCTGGTTGCGCTCAATCGTGCACTGGCAGGGCATATTGGCTATCAGGTGCGGCTGGAACCGGGGATCTGGAGCCCGGAAGAGACACTGGCGCGTGAGACAGGCTCCTGCCGCGATAGTGCCTGGCTGATGATTGCCATACTGCGGCATCTGGGTTTTGCCGCCCGGTTTGTCTCCGGCTATCTGCTGCAATCCACCAGAACTGCGGAGGGGGAAGAAACCCTGACGTGTGATCTGCACGCCTGGGCCGAGGCCTTTCTGCCCGGCGCCGGATGGGTGGGGTTTGATACAACCTCCGGTCTGCTGACAGCACAGGGCCATCTGCCGCTGGCCGCGACACCGGCCCCGGAACAGGCTGCTCCCGTGAGCGGATTGCTGGACCAGTGCAAGGCGACGTTTGATGTCTCCATGCAGACTGCCCGGCTGGTGATCCCCGAAAGCGTCTGACCTGCGGGTTTTTCTTGCGTTGGGGCACTGGACGCAAGAGAGTGACGGTTATGAGGCTTTTTACCTGTCAGTCCTGTGAACAGATTCTGTTTTTTGAAAATACAGTCTGTGAGCATTGCAAACATAAACTTGGCTATCTGCCGGGGCTTTCCGTGCTTTCTGCGCTGGAACCGGCGGGGGGCGATCTGTGGCGGCCATTAGAGCCGCGCATCCGGCAGGCGGAACTGGCCTATTGTGCCAACCATGCGCATGATGTGTGCAACTGGATGACCATGCCCAATGAATCCGGGCATCCCTCCTTTTGCTTTGCCTGCCGTTTTAACCGGACTATCCCTAATCTGGAAAAACCTGAAAACCTAGAACGCTGGCGCAAGCTGGAAGCCGCGAAACATCGTTTGTTCTACACGCTCTTGCGGCTGAACCTGCCGATCAAAACCCGGCAGGAAGACCCGCATGGCGGCCTGATGTTCGATTTTCTGGAAGACCCGGAAGATGGCTCAGCCCCGGTCATGACCGGCCATGATAACGGCATTATCACCATTGCCCTGCGTGAGGCGGATGATGCCAGCCGTGAGCAGATGCGGGTGGAAATGGGGGAGCATTACCGCACCCTTCTGGGGCACTTCCGGCATGAGGTCGGGCATTATTACTGGAATGTTCTGGTGCGTGATGCCGGGCGGCTTGATGCCTGCCGCGCGGTGTTCGGGGATGACCGCGCTGATTACCAGCAGGCCCTGCAAACCTATTATGACAACCCGCCTCCGGCTGGCTGGCAGACTCATCATGTCAGTGTCTATGCCACGTCTCACCCGTGGGAAGACTTTGCGGAAACCTGGGCGCATTATCTGCATATTGTCTCAACACTGGAGACAGCATGGGCCTATGGCGTTTCCATCAATCCGGCTCTGGCAGGGGCAACGCCGTCCTGGTCCCCGCGCCATGGGGACCCGTATACAGAGGCCTCTTTTGATGAAATCATGCAGGCCTGGCTCCCGCTGACCTATGCGGTCAACAGTCTGAACCGTTCCATGGGCCTGCCTGATTTTTACCCGTTTGTGCTGACGCAGGGTGTGGTGGATAAACTCTCTTTTATCCACACCCTTATTCGGGAAACGCAGGCTCTGCGGTCCTGCTGAAATCCCTCCCGGTCTGCCCTAGTGCAGAACGCGGGTATTGATGCTGTGCGCCAGAGCCTGTTCATCTGCAAAGTCCGGCCATTCGTTGCGGGCCAGTGTGGCGAGCGATGGGGTCGGTAACTTCAGTTTGGCAGCATAAATCCACAGATAGGACAGGGCCCGGTGGACGTAATCCCGCGTTTCCGTGTTGGGGATCAGCTCCATAAACAGCAGCGGATCATCTGAGGAAGACGCGGCTTTTTCCCACCGTGCCAGTGCTGTGGGGCCAGCATTATAGCTTGCCAGCAGGCGGATCATGTCCCCGCCGCGCAGCGGGGTATGGGGGTTATGGCGTGTCAGATCTGCCAGATACTGCACATAACGCTGCCCGATTTCCAGATTCAGGCTCGGGTCATGCAGGGCGTTGGTCTCGTTTTCAAACCGGTGGTTCAGGGTGTTGGGCGGGCTCGTGACAAAATCAGCCGTCAGGGGGCGGATCTGCATCAGGCCATGCGCCCCGGCTCCGGAGACAGCCTGCGGGTCAAAATTCGATTCCAGCCGCGTCAGCGCATAGACCAGCGCGGGGTCCATAATAAAGCCGTGGCGGGGCTTTAGCAGAGGGAGGGGCAGGTTTTTCTGTTCCGCGCCTTGTGTGGAGGCCCGGGTCTGAAGGGCGTCGGCCATTTCGGCTGACAGATCATGCAGGCCTGCGGCATCCGCAACAAGCTGGAAGGAGCGGGCAAGGGTGACGTCATGCAGGTCCGGCCATGCCCGGCGGATGGTGTTTTCCGCCCGTTCCTGCTCACCTACCTGAAGCAGGGCAAAGACGCGCCGCCCGATATCGGTCGCCCCCACGGCTTCAATATCAATTTCTGTCAGAACCTGTGCGGAGGGCGTGTTGCCTGAGGGTTCCAGCGGCGAGAAGCTGACCTTGCGCACGCGCTCATGCACACCCGTTGCAGGGTGCAGGATGCGGGCTGCCAGCAATCCGTAAAACGTGGTGGGGAAGGCTGCGGCATGCTGGAGCCAGGTATGGCGGGCATGGTCCTGCCCCTGTTTTTCATGCGCGCGGGCGGCCCAGAATGCACAGGCCGCGCGGATTTCCGGCGTGGCTGTGGCGGCATGGGACGCTTTTTCAAAGTAAGGTGCAGCCTGCTCATAATGCCCCTGCTGCCACAGGGCCAGTCCGGCGACGTAGCCTGCCAGAGCATTTTTAGTGCGGGAGCCTTCTACTGCCGCCTGACTGATTTCCAGCGCGACATCTGTCTCCCCGGCGTTCAGCATGGCCTGAGCGGTTTCTGCCTGAAGCTGGGCGGCGTAGGCAGGCGTCATGCCCGGTGTGGCGGTAATCAGATGCAGGGCGCTGTGGACGCCTTTCAGGCCCCAGCCCGTGCGTTCCCGCAGGGTGCGGTCCAGCAGGGGGTTGCGGGTAAAATCCTGCGTCAGCGGGTCAGCGGGGATGCTGGCGTGGTCTGGTGCCAGATGCGTGGAAACCGGCACCGGTGGCAGGGGCCCGCCGCGCTGCGGCAGGGCGGACAGACGCGCCCAGATGGCTGCTGCATCCGCGTAGGAGACATATTTTTTCAGCCAGGCCCGCAGTTCCGTGGCGCCCGGATGGTAGGCGGGGTTCAGATAGCGATCGGCCTCAATATCCCCCAGCAGCGTGGCATCTGTCAGCCGCGTTGTGCTGGTGATGGCCTCCGCAAAGGCGCCCTGCCGCTGGAGCCGGAAGATGGATTTGATCTGCGTGCTGATTTCCGGGGAGAGTGGCTTTGGAAGAGGAATGTCATCCCCTTCCGGAAACGCCTGTCGTGGCATGACCATCGCAAGCTCTTCGCTTTGCGTGTCCTGCCCCGTCCCGGGGAGCTTGGCATAGGCTTTCGTCGCTACGACGGAAGCACCGGCCAAAAGGGCGGCTCCGGCCATAAAGGCCTTTGCCGCGATTTGATGAGGGATCTGTCCTATCGCTCGCATGGCTGGCGGGGTCTATGAGGTTCTGCGCCAAAAAGCAAGTTTACTCTGTGTAAGCACTCAGCAGGTGTGCTTGAGAAAACGGGAAAACGCCGTTGTGAATAGCCAGCCAATAGCGTGGGAACTACTTGTGTTACATAAGGAAATCAGAGTCTGAATAGAGGCGGTTTTATTATTGAGCCGCCCCGCTGTTCCTCCTGCTCCGGAGTGGATTCAGGGGTTGCCCCGTAGCGTTTGTGCAACAAGCATCAGGTCCTGCCAGATTTCCTTGCGGGCCGTCGCACTGGCCCGCAACTGGAGGGGGTGCCGCATGACAAGCGTGGGGAGGGGGGAGGCCACACCGGAGAGGCTGGCAGGCCCCCAGCTCCGGCGTGGCATGGGGGTACTGGCATCCAGCAGCATCCGGGCCGGAAGCCGCCCGCACAGCAGCAGACGCTGCGGGGCAAACAGGGCAATGGCGCGTTCCAGAAAGGGGCGGCACAGCTTGAGTTCGGCCTCGGTCGGGGCGCGTCCACCCGGTGGCCGCCAGGGCAGCGCCGTGGCCAGCAACAGGGTCTGGCGGTCCAGCCCCAGTGGGGCCAGCATCTGGGCCAGCAGCTCACCGCACAGGCCGGAAAACACCGTACCTCTGCGGTCTTCATCCGCATCGGGCGCTTCCCCGATAATCATAAGCGGGGCCTGAAGCGGCCCGGTGGGGAACAGGGTGTGCATGGCTGTTGTGCGCAAGGCACATGCGGAGAAGCCGTCCATAGCCAGCCGGAGAGCCTCGGGCGTCATGGCCGCGGCTGCCAGAGACTGGGCCTGCGCGACCGTTTCCGCCAGCAAAGCAGGGCCGCTGGTCGCCCCGGATGCCGGGCGGCGGCCCGCGACTTTGGCCGGAGGGGCCGTCTGCCCGGAAACAGGCGGGGCAGCGGGGGCCGCACGGCTCTGAACCCCCGCCAGATGCCCATCTGGCATACGCCGCAGGGCCGGTTCTTCCCCCGGGAAGCGCATTTTTGCAGAGAGGGCGAGCCGCTGGTCCACCGGGGAGTCGCCCACCACGGTATCCACGCCCCATTCCCCATACAGGCGCAGAAGAGACAGAGCCGCGTCCATCAGATAAACTGCCAGAAAACTGAGGTGCCGGTTTGGCGGTTGGCCGCGGGCAGGGTAGAGAAGTATCCGCCGTTCATGTCATGTCTCCCCAGTCTTTGACGGAACGGGGCGTATCCAATGGCCTGTTAGGGCCTCTGCCGCTCCTGGATAGGGTCATTATGCTGTTTTGTCGCCTTCTGCCTACGGTTTTCCTGCTGCTCTCGGCTTCGGTTCTGACCCCCTGCGCTTCTGCCGCCGTGCCCAAAGGGGCCGAAACCAGCCAGACCCCCGTGCCGGAAAAAGCACCGGACCATCCGCTTCAGACAAAAAATGAGGCCGGGGAGAGCCTCGGTCACGTCGATTCGGGTGCCTTTCTGACGGCTGTGGTGGCGACCCATAAAGGGGATGATCTGGATGCAGCCCGTGCCTTTCGGGCCGCGGCCGCAGCGGACCCGACCAATAAAGATCTTCTGAAGCAGGCTTTTATCCGCAGCGTACTGGCCGGAGACCCGGAGGCCGTGCCTCTGGCGCGTCTGACAGCCCGGCAGCCGGAAGGGCAGAGCATCATTTCCTCCCTCGTGCTGGGGAACGATGCCGTGACCCGCGCCAACTGGGCTGAGGCCTCCCGTTTTTACCAGCAGGCCGGGGCGGACCCCATGGCGCATCTGATTCTGCCGCTGCTTCAGGCATGGTGCCAGCAGGGGCAGGGGCACGCGGATGAGGCCATTGCGTCTCTGACGCATATTCAGGGGTCCGTGCTGGTGCCGTTTTATACGCTGCACGCCGCCATGATCGCCCAGACGGCCGGGCAAGCCGCCAAAGCAGGGGAACTGTTTGCGCAGGCGGCCAAAATCATGCCGGGGTATGATCTGCTGCTCACACGCTCACAGGCGGCATGGCTGTGGTCTCAGGGCCAGCAGGATAAGGCGCGCTCCCTCATACGCGGTATGATACAGGCGGACCCGGTGCTGGCGCTTGCCGGAGCGCAGTTACAGGCCACCATCGGCCACGCCCCGGTGACCTCGGCGCAGGCCGGGATTGCCCGCGCTTATGTGCTGACGGCTTTCCTGCTGCGGCAGCAGGGCCGCCAGCAGGGGCAGGCTGACCGCCCCGGCCCGACGGACCATCAGTTTGATGAAGCCTCCCGCCTGATGCTGGGCTTTGCACTGGGGCTGGACCCGCATCTGGCGGAAGCCCGGCTGATGCTGTCAGAAATTCAGGATGCGGAAGGGCATCAGACCGCCGCGCGGGAAACGCTGCTGCGTATCCCGCAGACAGACCCGCTTTATCCCGTGGCTGCTTTTCGGCTCGCGCTGGTGGATGGCTCCACCGGGCATCTGGATGAAGCGCAGATTATCCTGACCCATCTGGTGCAGGATACAGGCGGGCAGGGCCTCGCCGTGCGGGCGCTTGGCAATACGCTCTCCGCCCGAAAGGACTGGAAAGGTGCGATTGCGGCCTACAATCAGGCCGTGACGCAGGCAACCGCCAGCAAGACGCTGGACTGGTCCCTCCTGTTCCTGCGGGCCGTGGCGTATCACGAATCCGGGGACTGGCCGCGCGCCAAGGCGGACCTGCAACAGGCGCTTAAGCTGGCGCCGGATGAACCGCTGCTGCTGAACTTCCTCGGCTATTCCATGGTTGAGCGGAAAGAGAATCTGACCGAGGCGGCGGCTCTGCTGCGCAGGGCGGCAGATCTGGACCCGAAGGACGCGGCCATCCGCGATAGTCTGGGCTGGGTGCAGGTTGAACTGGGTGATCTGGCAGGTGGCACGGCCCTGCTGGAACATGCGGCCGAGCAGACGCCGGAAGATCCGGAGGTCAATTACCATCTGGGTGAGGCTTACTGGCGCGCCGGACGCAGGACGGAGGCCGTGGACCAGTGGAATGTTGCCCTTGGCCTGCATCCGGAACCTGCGGATGAAGCCCTGATCCGGGCCGCTCTGGCCCGCGCTGTGGCTGCCGGAGTGATAAAAGCGACACCGCAGAGCGCCCCTCCGGCTGAGAGCGGCCCTGCACCCACCGGAGGAAAGCATACGCCGTGACATCAGCCACGATGGACCCCATGACCCAGACCCTGACCGAAGCCGCTCCGGCCAAAATCAACCTCTACCTGCACGTAACCGGCAAGCGGCCCGATGGGTATCATCTGCTGGACAGTCTGGTGGTGTTTGCCGGAGCCGGGGATACGCTGCGGTATGAGCCGGGGCCGGAAGCCCTGCATCTGGTGCTGGCCGGGCGTTTTGGCGCGGCCCTGAGTGATGCGGCGGGTCCGGATAATCTGGTGATGAAAGCCGCTACTGCACTGGAAGCCGCCTGCGGGCCGGAGGCCCGGATACAAGGCGGGCGTCTGGTGCTGGAAAAGGATTTGCCGGTGGCGTCCGGCATTGGGGGCGGTTCGGCAGATGCGGCGGCGGCGCTGCGTCTGCTTAACCGGGCATGGTCTGCACAGGTGGGTCACGCCACACTTTTGAACATTGCGGAAAAGCTGGGTGCCGATGTCCCGGTCTGTCTGGCCAGCCAGAGTGCGCGGATGGAAGGGATTGGCGAGGTTCTGAGTGCAGCGCCCGCTCTACCGGACTGCGGGATGGTTCTGGTCAATTGCGGGCAGGCTGTCTCCACGCCGGATGTGTTCCGCAAGCGGGATGGCGCGTTTCTGCCGCGTGCGGCTCTTCCCGCCCGCTGGCCGGATGCGGCAACAATGGTGGCGGATCTGGCGGAGCTGGATAATAGTCTGGAAGCCCCGGCCTGTGTGGTCTGCCCGCCGGTTCAAACCGTTGTGTCCGCCATTGCAGCGTTGCCGGAGTGCCTGCTGTCCCGCATGAGCGGGTCCGGGGCAACCTGCTTCGGGCTTTTCCCATCTGTGCGGAGTGCGCAGGCCGCTGCTGCCCGGCTTGCGCAGTCGGAACCCGGCTGGTGGGTCTGGGGTGGCGGGCTGGTCTGACCAGCCCCTGCCGTAGTCAGGAACGGTTGGCCACTCTGGTCAGATTTCTGATAAAGTGACGCAAAGACCTGAAGGGGGCCTTATGTCTTCTAAAATCGACCTGACTTTATCTGATGATCACACCACTGTTCAGATGACTCTTCCGGGGCAGGGAGAGGAACCGACTGTTGAGGTGCCGCTTTCACTGGATGAAGTGACCAGCCTGATTACAGTGCTTGGCCGGTTGCGTCAGACCATGATGACGAATCATGAAATTCCCCCAATTGAGGGGGCGACCTTTACCCCGGTCACGCGCACCCGCTGGGCCTTGCAGCCCGAAGCACGGACGGATGGTTCTCTGCTAGCGTTCCAGCATCCGGCTTACGGCCCGGTTGGGCTGGTGCTGGCCCCGCCGGATGCGGACCGCCTTAAAAAAGCGCTCCAGTTGCATGAGCAACTGCGGCTGGAACAGAAAGCCGCCCGGGGCAAACTGAACTAACAGACACTCCCGGCGTCAGGCGGTCAGAGCCTGATGCCGGTGCTATGGCTGTACGCCGGGGGCCGCATGATCCGCGTCAGCAGGCTGGCGGCGGAAAACAACAGTCGGCTTGTCCTGCGCATCGACCAGTGCGAGGACATCGCCTGTCGGGGCAAGATGCCAGCCACGGGTCGCTTCCATATTTTTCAGGAAAAGCTGTTCCGTCATCATCGCCTGAGGCAGGCACGCCATGCGGGTGGTCAGCATCGGGCCGAAAGTAATGCGTGTACCATCGACCGTTGCTTTGCTGCGGACCCGGTTGCAGCCGCTAAAACCGCTGAGGGTGCCATCCTCTGCAATAGTCAGCACGGGCGGGTTGCTGCCCGCTGCCACGGGCGCATCCCCCAGCCGTTCAGCCTTCCATGTTCCTGCGGGGCTTCTGGCGGTCTGTGCAGAGGCGCGGTTAAGCACCAGCAGCAGGCCAGTCTTTTTGCCAGCCGGAACTGGTGTGGGCATGCTGCTGGTAAACCATGGGCGGCCTTCCACAAAAATGGTGGCGTCCAGCGCGTAGCTCTGGCCCGGTTTGAGGAGGGCGCGGTCAAACTTCAGGGTGAAAGGGACCGGCACCTGTCGCGTTGTGCGCAGGGATGTTCTGGCCAGAACGGGGGCGTTTTCTCCCGTCTGAGAGGCATCCCGCAGGCGGATTTCCACCACCGCAGGCGGCAGCGCCATCCGTTCCCGATACGTCACGCTGCCCCGCAGGGTCGTGGTGGCAGCCTGAGCAGAGAGAGGCGAAAAGACAGCAGCGCTCACGACGCAGACAGCCGCTACCAGCAGGGAACGACGCAGAAAAGAAGGGGTCACGCCCATATGTCTCCTGTTTCAAAACCACAGGATGCTGAGGGTAAAGCTAACCTGTGGCGCCAGTAAGGCTGCTTAGCGGCGGCCGTTGCGGATATGGGTCAGCAGTCCCGTCAGTCCGGCGGCCAGTGCCGCGCCAAACAGGCCGGCCCTTACGCTGGAAGTCACAAAAAAGGAGAGGGGGCTGTCCACACGCCGGGCTTTTTCATCAAAAGCGCCGTGGGCGGCAAAGGCTCCCGGGGCGGAATGAAACAGGTCATCCGCAGCGGTTTTGTCGGCAGAGGTTTTTTCAAGCTGGGCCTTATAGCCATGCTCCGCCAGCCGGGCTTCCCGGCAGCCCGGCCCCAGAATACGCCAGATGGCGGATAACGTGGTGCTGGGGCCAATGGAGATGGAGCGGCTGGTGGTAAAGGCAGCCCGGCAGATTGCTTCTGCGGCCACTTCCGGTTCATAAACCGGGCCCACCGGTTTTAAGCGTTTGCCCGTCAGATTCCGGGTCCAGCCGTAGCGCGGGGTGTTGATGGCGGGCAGATCCACCATCACAACCCGAATCCGGTCCGCATCATGCAGCAGTTCCGGGCGCAGGCTTTCACAAAAACCGCGCAGGGCGGCGCGTGCCCCGTTTTCTGCCGCCTGTAAAGGCAGGCCGCGCAGGGACGGTGCGAGGTCCAGATTGATAATGGCGCCATGCCCGCGGCGGCGCATATGCTTCAGCGCGGCCAGCGTGCCGTTCACGCTGCCCAGATAGGTGACTTCCGTCGCGCGCTGAATATCTTTGGCAGAGAGCACCGCAACTTGCCCGACTACGGTCGCCCCGGCGCAGTTGGCCCAGACAGTAATGGGGCCAAGCTCAGCCTCAATCTGGATGGCGGCCTGTTCCACGGCATCGGCCTGAGAGACATCCACCGGAATGACCAGCGTGCGGATGGAATGTGCGGCCAGTTCCTGTGCGGCATCCTTCAGCCGGTCTTCATTCCGGCCCAGCAGGGCGATGTCAAAGCCTGCGCGGCCCAGCGCACGGGCGGCAGCCCGGCCAATGCCTGCTCCGGCACCGGTAATGACAGCGATCTGCGTTGGCATGCTCATCGTCTCCCTGCATTCAGTCTGTAGAGTATGGTCTTTATGCTGTCTTGCGCCGGAACCGTCTGCCGGGCAAGCCAGGGCACAGCGCGGCAGCCGTGCAGCAGTCTGGCGTCACAGATACCGCAGTGCCAGAACGCCGCCTACCAGCAGAACGGCAAACACCCCCATCACCAGCGGCAGGCGGCGCTCCAGAAAAGTCTCAATGGGTGCGCCAAATTTCCATAACAGACCGGCCACCAGAAAAAACCGTACGCCACGGGTCACAAGACTGGCCGCAACAAAAGGCAGCAGCGCGAAATGCGCCATGCCGCTGGCAATGGTGACGAATTTGTAAGGAATGGGGGTCAGTCCCTTAAACAGGATAATCCACACACCCCACTGGCGGAATTTTTCCTGCAAGGCTGCCAGCGTATGTTCCGCATGGTAAAAATGCACAATGGGCAGCGCCAGATGCTCAAGCAGAAAAGCACCGATAATCCATCCCAGAATCCCGCCTGTCACACTCCCGACTGTGCAGAGGGCGGCGTAAACCCATGCCTTATCCCGGCGGGAGAGCACCATAGGCACCAGCAGCGTTTCCGGCGGAAGCGGGAAAAAGCTGGCTTCCGCAAAAGCCAGCGCCACCAGCCACCAGGGGGCATTCGGGCTGGCTGCGTGCCGTAACACGCGGGCGTAAAGGCGATTAAGCATAAAAAAACAGGCCGGATGCTGAAATGACGTTCATCCGGCCTTGATGCCACGCTCGGGGCTCTCAGGCCAGAGGGTATCTCCGGCCCGTAGCAGGCAGGTTACATACGCTCGCGGCGCAGAACCTCTTCGGCCTTTGTGTGAATGGTCTCGTATTCTTCCTGCGTCAGGGTGCCGCGGTGCAGCATTTCACTGGCGCGGGCCAGCGCATCGCGCGCATGCGTTGCGTCAGGAATCGGGTAGCGGCGGCCGGGCAGGGCAAAAGCATCATCCGGCAGAGCGTTGCGTTCTTCAGTGGTCAGTTTTGACATCGTCTTCACTCCTCTCCGTTTCCTGAAAGGCGGGGCCTTCCAGTTCATCCAGTTCCGCCATGGCGGCTTCCGCGCTGATGGTCGGAACATCCGAAACAGGCACTTCTCCCGGCCCCGCCGTGCTGCCAGCCGGGCACGGGACGCTGAGTGTCCGTGTGACTCTGAACGCGGTGATCACGGCCAGAGATCCAAAAACAATCCCCCCCGCGGCATGCCCCAGTTGCACCCCGGCAGGCCCAAACCGGCTGCCAAACCAGACAAAGGGAATAGTCCCCAGCGTGGCGCGCCCCCAGTTGAAGGCAGTGGAATAAAGCGGGAAGCCCAGATTGTTAAAGGCCGCGTTCGCCACAAACAGCATGCCCACAAACAGGAAAGCCCCAATGGTCCAGGAACAGAACAGATGAATAAGCAGAGCTGCATCGCCCTGCGCGTGGAACCCGGCCACCACGTAATCCTGCAAGGCCGCCAGCACGACCCATGTTGACCCTACACTCAGCATGACCAGCTTGAGGGCTGCGGCCAGCGTCTCACGCACCCGGTCACATCGCCCGGCTCCCAGATTTTGCGCCATGATGGGGCCGACAGAGCCGGTCAGGGCAAAAACCAGTGAGAACAGCACTGGCACCATGCGCTCGATGGAGGCCTGTCCGCCAACGGCTTCCAGCCCGAAAGCCGCCATGGCACCGGTCACATATGCCCCGGCAACAGGTGTGGCGAGGTTGGTCAGAATGGCGGGCATGGCGACATCGGCCACGCGCTTCGCATCGGTCAGAATCCGGGCGGCCACCGGCCGGGCAATCATGTCATGCCGTAACGCCCCGCGCAGGCCAGCAGCCGCCACCACACAGCGGGAAAGCACGGTGCTGATGGCAGCCCCGGTCAGCCCTTCATGCAGGCCGAAAATCATCAGCGGGTCCAGCACTGCGGCGACAACGGCCCCCAGCAGCGTAATGTTCATGGAGCCTCTGGCATCGCCCACAGCGCGCATCAGGGAGGCCGCACCCATCCCGATGCAGATCAGCGGTAAAAACGGGCTGACAACGTGCAGATAGGTCGTGGCATGGTCCAGCGCAGGCCCGCGTGCTCCAAACAGATGCAGCACAGGATGCGCGGCCAGAGACGTTATAAGCCCCAGCAGCAGCGCGACGACGACGGTCACAACAAGAGAAGAAGAAGCAATATGGCGTGCTTCCTCGTGTCGTCCCGCCCCAATTTCACGCGCTGTGGCGGCACTCAGGCCAATGGTCATGCCGATGGAGACGGCAATCTGGAGGCCAAGCACGGCACCCGCAAACCCGATGGCGGCTGTCAGAGCCGGGTCATTCAGGTGCCCGATATAGACCATATTGAGCATGTCGACCGCAAAAACGGCCATCAGGCCGATGGCCCCCGTGCCTGCCATGACAACCACATGCCGCATGATACTGCCGGTTGTAAAACAGGCTTTTTGTCTGCGGGGCGGAGGTTGTCGGGTCATAAATGCTCCGTTCTGCGTGCGGGGGCCGTATCGTCTCAATCCGGCGCGATGCCGGGCAGTATGTCACGCCCGATACGCGGTGCGAATGGGGAAAGCTGAATGCCTGCCTGCCGGGAGCGCACGGCAGAGTGTGGGCGGGAGACCGTCAGGGGAGAATTACCGGTTCGGCAGCATCCGGCGCGGGCTGAATAAGGTCCGGCAGGGTGTCCGGGCTGGCTGCGTCTTTCTCCGGCTCTTCCAGCGGGCGGCCCAGATAGGCTTCCAGAACCTCACGGGTGGAGCCATCCATCCGGATCTGCCCGTTTTCCAGCCAGATCAGCCGGTTGCACCAGTCCGCCATAATATCGGCCATGTGGCTGGACAGCACCAGAATATCCGCCTTGGAGACCAGTGTTTCCAGCCGCTTGCGGGCGCGCTGGCGGAAGGAGGCATCCCCCGCCATAAACCATTCATCCATCAGCAGCACATCGGGCATGATTGCCGTTGCCAGACCAAAAGAGAGCCGGACGGTCATGCCGGAACTGTATGTCTGCACCGGCAGGTCCAGAAAAGAGCCAAGCCCGGCAAAGGCTTCCACATCGTCTTCCACCGCCCGGATGGCGGCCGGGGAAAGGCCGGCAAACATGCCGCGCAGGCGGATATTCTCGCGGCCTGTCAGCTCCATGTTCATCCCCAGCGAGGGGTCAAGCAGCGTGCCAATATGTCCGGTAACAGTCACGCTGCCGCCCACCGGTTCATAAATCCCGGCCAGCGCGCGTAACAGCGTGGTCTTCCCCGCGCCATTCCCACCGACCAGCCCCAGCCTGTCTCCGGGGTTGAGCGTAAAACTGACATCCCGGAGCGCCTGCACCACCACACGGTCCCGTTCATCATGCGTAAACCGGCCACTCAGCGAGTTGCGGAGGGTCTTTTTCAGGCTGCGGGCGTTGCCGTGATAAAGCGGGAAAGAAATTTCCAGATCGCGGACCGTAATTCCAACCATGCGTTACACCCAATAGGCCAGACGGGCCCGCATGCGGGCAAACAGCGCGAAGGTCAGCACGGTCAACCCGGCAGACCAGGCAAGGGCTGCCGGCCAGATGGCAGCCTTAACAATGTCACCCGTAAACGGGGTCCGCAGGATTTCCAGCAGCGGGAAAAACGGGTCCAGCAGCAGCCAGTCCTGGCCGGTTTTCATCAGTTCCGGCGCCCAGAGAATGGGAGTGACAAAAAACAGGATTTGCAGCGTACTGGCGACAATGGGTGGCACATCCCGGAAGCGGGCGCCCAGAATCCCAAGCAGGAGCGTGGCCATAAAGCTGTCAAAAATCCACAGCGCACAGGCCGCGGGTATGGTCCAGGACCATGTTGGAACAACACGGAACAGCAGAAAAACAACCAGCACCACCGGAATATTGTGCGCCAGAGTCAGTAAATTGCGCACCGTGGCGCGCAGCACATGCAGACTGTAAGGCATCCGGGCGGAATGGATCAGGCTGGCGGCGGATGTAAAGGTTGTGCAGCCATCCTGAAGCGTACTGCCCACAAACCCCCACAGAACGAGAGAGAGCGTCAGGAAGGGCAGATATTTATGCACATCCATATTCATCAGATAGGCATAAAGCACGCCCATCGCGGCAACCATGACGGCGGTTGAGGCCGTCAGCCAGAATGGGCCAAGGATGGAGCCGCGGTAGCGCAGCTTGATATCCAGCCAGCCCAGTGTGGTGCCCAGCCGGGCCAGCTTCATCCCGGCGCGGAAGTCTGCCCATGCATGCCGGATGTAGGACGCACCTTTTTCCGGCAGCAGAGTGAGCACCGGCGCAGGTGTGCTGGCGGAAGGGGAATGGCCGGTTACCGGGGTGGTCTGCATGCTGTCCATGATACTTTATGGCGATAGAGAACAGAGGCCCTGTGTGCAAGAGGCCGGGTGGGAAGGGGATGCTCAGAGCGTGCTTTTTTGCCACGCTGAGCATTTGTCTGACCTGTGTCGCATCTCTCATGGATGACAACAGGCGTTGTGGTTGCTAAACCCGGCCCCGCTGTCGCTACTCATCCTAACGTAGAAAAGCCGGGAAGCCTCCTTATTATGAAGATTGTCGCCTGTAACAGCAATCTGCCGCTGGCCAGAGCCGTTGCCGCGGAACTGTCTCTGCCGCTGTGTGATGTGACTGTCCGCCGCTTTGCGGATATGGAAGTCTTTGTCGAAATTCATGAAAATGTGCGTGGTGAGGATGTATTCGTCATCCAGAGCACCTGCACGCCGACAAATGACAACCTGATGGAACTGCTGGTGATGCTGGACGCGCTGCGGCGCGGGTCCGCCCGGCGAATCACGGCGGTCATCCCGTATTTTGGCTATGCGCGGCAGGACCGTAAGTCCGGTCCCCGCACGCCAATCAGCGCCAAGCTGGTTGCCAACCTGCTGGTAGAGGCCGGGGCCAACCGCGTGCTGACGCTGGACCTGCACGCCATGCAGATTCAGGGCTTCTTTGATATCCCGGTGGATAACCTCTACGCCGCTCCGCTGTTTACGCGTGATATCCGCACCCGCTACGGGGATCGGGATCTGATGATCGTCTCCCCGGATGTGGGCGGTGTGGTGCGTGCCCGTCAGCTTGCCCAGCGTCTGAATACCGATCTGGCAATCATCGACAAACGGCGTGAACGCGCCGGTGTGTCTGAAGTCATGAACGTGATCGGCGATGTCCGTGGCCGCCACTGTCTGCTGGTGGATGATATTGTTGATAGCGGTGGCTCCCTGTGCAATGCCGCGCAGGCAATTGCGGATAATGGTGCGGCGTCCGTCGGGGCTTACGTGACGCACGGCGTGCTGACCGGCAAGGCCGTGGAGCGTGTCGGCAACTCCCCGATTGAAATGCTGACCTTGACGGATAGCATCATGGCCACTGAAAGTGTTGAGGCAGCGCACAACATCCGGCAGGTGACCATTTCCAAGCTGCTGGCGCAGGCCATGCGGGCTGTCGCTGATGAAAGTTCCGTCTCCTCCCTGTTTGATTGAGATCCATGGCACAGCTTTCCCACCGCTCTTACTGGTATCTTCGCCACGGCCAGACCGACTGGAATCGGGACGGCCTGTCTCAGGGACGCACCAACGTGCCCCTGAATGCCACAGGCATTGCTCAGGCGGATGCGGCGGCAAAGCTGTTTCAGGACGCCATTCAGACACATGCGCCGATCACGCATATTGTCAGCTCCCCTCTGGACCGTGCTTTAAAAACAGCAACAATTGTCCAGCAGGGGCTGGTTGCGCAGGGGCATGCTCTTCTGCCGCTCACCACGGATACCGGGCTGGAAGAAGTCTGCTTTGGTGAGCAGGAAGGCCAGCCTATGGGAGACTGGTACGATAGCTGGATTGCCGGAGACTACACGCCGGACGGTGCGGAACCGTTTGCGGACCTGCGCGCGCGGGCTGTCGCGGCTGTTAACCGGGCGACGGACGCCGGGGGAACTCCTCTGATTGTTGCTCACGGGGCGTTGTTCCGCGCGCTGCGGGCCGCCATGAGCCTGCCTGCAAATGTCCGGCTGCCCAACGCAACACCTTTGTGGATTCAGCCGCCAGAAGACAAAGTCAGACCGGACTGGCATCTGACTGTCATGGAAGGATAAGACGCGACACTGAGTGTCGCAGCCTTTCTCACTCTGTTTTTCAGATGCGCTGATAGAATTCAGTGTAAAAGATGAGAGACGTTGAAAAGATCAGAGACGTTGCGCAAGGGTTCTTCATATAGAACTTCCCGCTCTGCATGGGCGCTCGTCTGCTCAAGACGAAAAAGGGCGCTGTTTGGGGAAATTTACAGCCAGCACGTTATGGGATAACCGCTGAGAACATACTTTCTCCAAATTGCTCAAAGACAAACATCATCACAGCATAAGAAAATAGACCCCACAAATAAAGAAGGGCAATAAACACTAATCCGGCCTTTTTTATTCGGGTATTACAATAGAAAAGAATTTCCCTAATTGTCAGGGTCAGGCCGAGAATTAGAAGCACGGGGATTGTAATGAAAGCCCCTGCTAAAGAAATAAGCAATATAATTTCTTCCAGAGGATTTATCATATTTTTCCACACCAAGAATCTGATGATTTTAAAGGGCAGCTTTATTTATTCAAAGTAACACCGGGGCTGACAGAGTAGCAAGTACTTCTCCATGTGTGGTAAAAGCTCCTGCATAGTCGTAGGGAGCCATAAGAACAGCAATAAGAGACGGCAACGGGGTGTGGAGCGGAATCACCAGACCGCCACCGGCCTGCTTTATTCTTTCTGCGGGTGCGCCAATATCATACACAATAGCGGCCCGGTTGCTCGTCCATATCTGGGTTAAGACATAGGACCATGTCTCAGGCCAGAGAGAGGGCAGAAAAAACCAGTCAATAGCATACTTGTCTGTCAGTGCCTGAATTTGAAAAGCTTTGTAGCGCCCGGTAACGGTCACCATGCCTGTTTCCAGAAGAGGCGCATCATCACAGCTATACCCGATCAGAACGAGATGAAGCGGGAGATGGTGCGTCTTAATAAAATTCGCTACTTCCAGAAGGATATCATAACCTTTTTCAATACTGATTGCGCCCAGTATCCCGATGATACGCTTTTCATGGTGCTGTTTTTGAGGGAAGAGAAGCGTTTCAGTATTAAGCACTGTTTCCCATGGCCTGATGTCTGGTCTGATAGCCGGAAACTGTCGGGTTACACGGTTTGCTGTATCTCGGGATGGACAGATAACGTGCTGTGCGTTGTCCAGAAGAGTGCCGCTCCAGTTTCGAAGTTTCTGGAGCGGGGCGGGATCTCCCGTTTTGCTGCCGAATGTCCGCACACACGTCAGGCAGGTCTGAAGGTCAGGTTCGCCACAATAATGGTTATGGCTGGCAACAAGGGTGATGCGTGGGCAAAACCATGAATAATCATGAATATAGACGTCATACGGTAAGCCTGACCGTATAAGACGATAAATATTTTCGATACCGCTCCCAATGTAACTGTGAATTTCAAATTGAATGCAGTTAAGATCTTTGTAGAGTGTTTTGAAAGCAAACATATTCCTTGGAATGGTCAGATTAGGATAGTCTTTGTCACGGAGCGATTTCAGTCGCCACAGAAGCCGACCAGATCTATGGGTATCCGGATACAGAACAAATGCAAAAATTCCCGCCTGCTCATAGAGGGAAACCCGATGCCAGACATGCTGCAAAATGCCGCCCTCCCGGTCATGCATGATCAGAATGACGGATTTTAAATTCGGAGTGTTGCGGCGTAACCGGGCGAGATCCAGTTGTTTTCTGTAAAAGGCAAGAGGATCATGGTTCTGCCATCGGATGATAAGCTGATCATAGCCGGGATGGTGCCCGTTCAGAATTGTCAGGTTACGCGCAATCAGATCGGATTTAACAGGGCTGAAAGACTGGCTTTCAGCATGCCCGACAAACGTTCCCAGACAGGCAACATGCCGCCAGCCTAATGCGGCGGCACGACGGCAAAAATCATTCTCTTCCCCATAACCCTGCGCAAAAAGGTCGTCCCGCAGCAGGCCGGTCTGATCCAGACAGGCGGATTTGATATACATACAAAATCCATGTGCTGTCGGAACATCCACTGTCTGGCCCTGCCAGATTTTTTCCATAACGGCACTGATCACCTGACAGGTTCTCGCATCAGGCACAGGATTGACTTCCGTCACCGAAGGATAGCTAAAAATTGTGGCGTTATTTGAAAGAGGTGTCGCTGTACCAATGTCAGTCTGCGCATAAGCAGCTTTTTGCAGTTGACCCAGCCAGTTGCGGCAGACCAGCGTATCGCTGTTTAGCAATACAACATCTTCATGCACCATTCGGTGCCGTATTCCTTTATTGACTGATTTTGGAAAACCAAGATTTTCCTCATTATGGACAATAAAAACATCCGGGTTTTTCTGAAACGTAGAAATATATTCGAAAATTTTAATATTAGGAGACGCATCATTGATTATGATGATCCGGGCATGAATCGGTTTGTGCTGCATGCAAAGGTCAATGCAGGTCTTTGTTGCCTCGAACCCGTCGTAAACAGGAATAACAATCAAAACAGGAACCAATTTTCTTATTTTATCTGTTCTTTTGTAAAATGCTCTTGAGTGGAATGTCTGAGGTGTCATGCATTTGGCAGGAAAACGCAGCGTGACATTCTCAGCATACGCCCGTGCAATATCCGCAAAGGGATTCAGAGAAAGAGGACTGCCATATAAAGGGGTCCCGTGTTCAGAGCAGACCCTAAATTGCGTTCCCTTATGCTCAAGTTTTTCTTGTTTTATAAAGAAGGTATGTCTGATGGTTTCTCCGGAGATATTTTCAGGAGAAAAGAATTTTAGTGTGCTGGTAAAAAGAATAACAGGTTTCTGGGTATGATCCTGAGGGAACATGATAAGTTTGACGCCTCGTTCCGGGTTGGACGGGTAACGGGCCCATCCAGACAATCCATCTGAATCAGAAGTGACAAACCCCTCAGTTTTCAGAAAATACGTTATTTCAAAGCATCCTCCTAGTATTGTCTCTTTTTGAATTTTCACCTCAATATTTTTAAAGAGTGTCCAGTTCTTTGGAAGTTGAACGGTCAGTTTCTGGGCGTCAAATAGAGTTTCAAAGGAATCGGCAGGATAGAGGGTGCCATCTATAACAAGATGAATGTTTTGTAGTAAAACAGGGCGTCGAAAAACAAAATGTAACTTCCCTGAACCTGAAAATGTGCACCATCCTGCTCTGTTCGTGACAAAACACATTGTCTGTGCCAGAGCATGAAAAGCGGGTAGATCAATTTCTGTATAATTGGCAAGCAGAGACTGAAATTCTTCTAAAGCGAGCGTGTAGTGAGAAAATCTGAGTCTGGTTGCGACCAGTAAAATACGGCAAAGCCTTGACCCCGACCGGGATCTGATCAGTTCAAACGGTTCAGACGCGGACGGAATGCCAAGAAGAAGGCGCGCCACCCCAATTCCTGTTGTAATCAGTCCATTATCGGGTTCAATTTTCTGCTGATATTCTAAATTCTCCAGATATGTTTCTAAGGGTGGAAATTCATTTTTTGTTGATTGCAGAGCATTATTTATAACCAGAAGAATCTTATTCAAAAATTTTCTGAAAATAACATTCTCTGTAATCATTTAAAATCTTTCTTGTGTTATTCTCATACTAAAAGAAATATGCAAGAAATTCATTTAAAAAGAAGTCCAGTGAAGTTCGGGTTTTTCCGAAGAAAGAAGGGAATGTTTCAACGTTGAGTTCTTGAGGCTAGCAAGAAACAGAAGCTTCTATAAGAGCCACTTCTGTTTCTGCTGCACTCAGAAGGTATGGGCGTTTTAACCTGTATAGGCCGGACCAGCAGGAAGAAGCTTCCCCGGATTGAGAATATGATGAGGGTCCAGGGTGTTTTTCAGGGCGCGCATTACGCTCAGGGCTCCTGCTCCATGTTCTGTTTCCAGAAAATCCAGCTTCCCCATCCCAACACCATGTTCTCCACTGCATGAGCCCTCCAGAGCCAGTGCACGGGCAACAATTTTCTTATCCAGTTCCCACGCCTGCGCGTGCCCTTCCGGAGTGTCTTCTGTAATAATCAGAGTATGAAAATTGCCATCTCCAACATGGCCAAGCAGAGGAGCACGCAGGCCAGAGGCTTTGATATCCTGATACACCCCGTCAATCAGGGTGCCGAGGCGGGAGATTGGTACAATGCAATCCGTTGAAATAACGCGTGCCTGTGGCGCCAGCGCTTTTGCGGCCCAGAACGCATCATGCCGCGCTTTCCAGAGGCGGGAGCGGTCTTCAGCACTTTCGGCCCACGCAAAGCCTAATCCATTATTGGCCTCTGCCAGTGCTTCCGTGGCATTCACCTGTTCCTGCACGGCGGCAGGGGCTCCGGCAAACTCAAAAAATAATGTAGTAAGCGCACGATACCCTTCCAGTTTGGAAAACTGAATAGAGGCCTGCATCTGCACAGGGTCCATTAGTTCCACACGGTTAACAGGAATCCCGCACTGAATAATTTCCATAACAGTCTGTACTGCGTCATGCAGGTTTTCAAACTGGCAAACGGCTGCGGATAATGTTTCAGGCCGCCCATGCAATCTGAGCTGGACTTCCGTGATAACCCCAAGCGTGCCTTCAGACCCGATAAACAGAGATGTCAGATCATACCCGGTGGAGGATTTCCGAACACGTCCTCCGGTACGGATAACCTCACCCGTTGCAAGAACAACAGTCAGACCAAGAACATTTTCCTTCATGGTGCCATAGCGGACTGCCGCAGTGCCAGAGGCGCGCGTGGCACACATGCCGCCCAGTGTCGCTTCCCCACCCGGATCAACCGGAAAAAACAGGCCCGTATCGCGGATCTGCGCGTTCAGACTCTGCCGGGTCAGTCCCGCCTGCACGCGGCAGTCCAGATCTTCCGCATTAACGGCAAGAATGTCCGTCATGCGGGAGAGATCAAGACTAATCGCGTGTTCGGGCGGAACGACGTGCCCTTCAATAGACGTCCCGGCACCAAAAGCGACAACCGGCACACGATGCGCGTGACAGGCGCTCAGAACAACAGAAACATCCTGCGTGCTTTCCGCAAAAATAACGGCTTCCGGAAGGCGCGCTGCTGTCATTGCCTCGCCGTGGCTATGTTCTTCCCGCACGGATGGGGCTGTGCTGATCTGGTCAGCCATGCTGGCCCGCAGCGTGGTCAGAACAGCATGCAGGCGGTCGGCGGCAGAGGCGGAGTTTTCAGGCATCACGAAATATCCAGAAAGAACCAGAGGCAGTCATAGTCTAATTTTATAAAACAAAATGGGTGTCCGGTAAAATTTTATGATTTTCGGACTAATTGCCTTAACGATTATCTCTTATGCATTTTGTGTGGGTGTTTTTGTGACACCCTGCTTCAACACCCTAGCCGTCGTTTCCACCAAGGCACGGCCACTGGCTTCGTCACGGGCTGGAGCGGGGAAGCGGGGTGCGAGGCGGAACTGGTAGCGCATGGGGAGCGGCGGGCGGCGCAGGAAAGGCCATCCCTGAGAAAGATAAGGGGAACTTGTTTCAATCAGAATGGGCTGCACGGCAGAGCGAGTGCGTTGGGCAATGGCCGCAAAGCCCGGCTGGAGTGGTCCGGTCTCTTCATCCGCTCTGGAGCGTGTTCCTTCGGGAAACAGAAGGACCTGACAGCCTTCTTTTAATCTGTCTGTCGCAGGGCCAATCAGTTTGAGTAAGCTGTCATGCCGGATATAGCCTGCGGTGCGGAGTGTGGTGCCCAGTGTCGGGCGCTCCCAGATGGAGGCTTTTGTCACGCAGACCATGCGCGGGAGAGCCGCGGCCAGAATCAGACTATCCAGACGGGAGGGATGGTTGGCGACCAGCACCAGTCCGGTTTCATCCCGCAGAGAGGTAAGGTCACGCAGGTCACAGTCCAGAATGCCCATCCTGTGGAGAAAGCGCACTGAAAAACCGGCCACGCAATGGAGCCAGTGGCGGGCCAGACGCCGTCGTTTCTCTCCCTCAGGGAAAAGGCCTCGCAGCAGACAGCTTCCTGCGTCCAGCGCCAGAAAAATGACGGCAATCCCCAGCAGGGCGGCGTAAAAACGCACACAGGCGCTTAAAGCGGAAAGGCGGAACATGCGGGCTCGGGCTTTATTCGTCAGAGGGATCGCCCTCAGGATAAGGGCTTTTCTGCATACTAACCCGCTTACCCTTCTGCCAGCGGAAAATAACAGGCGACAAAATGGCCCGGCCCGATTGCGCGCAGGGCAGGCTCTTCCATCCGGCAGCGCTCCTGCATAGCCGGGCAGCGTGTATGGAAGCGGCACCCTGAGGGCCGCGCCACGGGGCTTGGAATATCGCCCCCCAGCGGTGCGGCACGCGCAGCGCCGACCACAGGGCGCGGCACCGCAGCAGTCAGCGCGGCGGAATACGGATGCGCCGGGTGGTGCAGCACGGCATCTGTTTCGCCCAGTTCAACCACCGCCCCCAGATACATGACGGCCACGCGCGTGGAAATTTGCCGCACTACGGCCAGATCATGCGCAACAAATACATAAGTCAGCCCCAGCCGGGCCTGAAGATCGGCAAACAGATTGACAATCTGGGCCTGCACGGAAACATCCAGCGCCGAGACAGGTTCATCCGCCACAACCAGCCGGGGGGAGAGGGCCAGCGCACGGGCTATGTTGATCCGCTGCCGCTGCCCGCCGGAAAATTCGTGCGCGTAGCGGTCCAGTGCGCCTACCGGCAGGCTGACCAGTTCCATCAGCTCATGCAGGCGCGCCGTAATGGTTGCGCAGGAGCGTTTGCGTCCGCCGGGGCCGGGATGCACCCGGAGCGGTTCGGCCAGCAGATCCCCGATACGGCGGCGTGGGTTGAGGGAGGCGTAAGAATCCTGAAACACCATCTGCATTTGCTGCCGTAACGGGCGCAGGGCGCGCTCCTTCAGGGCCGTAATATCCTGCCCGTCAAACAGAATCTGGCCGGAGGACACATCTGTCAGGCGCAGCAGGCACCGCCCAAGGGTGGATTTGCCGCAGCCGGATTCTCCAACCAGTCCCAGCACTTCTCCGGGCATGACGGAGAGTGAGATACCATCAACAGCTTTCAGGGTTTGTCCGCGCGGCAGATGGTAGATCTTGCGGACGTCCCGTACCTCCAGCAGCGGTCTGGCACTTGCACTTGCACTGGCACTGGCACTGGCACTGGCACTGGCACGCGGCAACGTCGCAGCGGGTGAGGTGGCGGCATGCGGAAGGCGGGTCATGGCAGCCCCTCTCCGGTTGAGAAAGGTGCTGGAAGCGTCATTGTCCGGGCTGAGGGGGGAGCGGCGGGGTTTACAGAAAATGCGTTCCCCTCGCGCGGGGGGAGAGGTGTGCCCTCTGCCGGTAACACACAGGCGGCGAACTGCCCGGGCTGGTCGCTTGCCCCATGCATCTGATGGGGGCTGCCTGCTGTTCCTGTTGGCACCAGCGGCGGCGGGGTGTCTAGACAGGTGGCATGCACAAAAGCGCAGCGTGGCCCAAAGGCGCAGCCAGCAGGGCGTTCCAGCGGAGCCGGAGGCGCTCCGGCAATGGCGGGCAGGCGATGCGGGCGCGGGCCGTCCAGTGGTGGGATGGAGGCCAGCAGAGCTGCCGTATAAGGGTGGCCGGGGTGGGCAAACAGGGCTTCCGTCGGACCACTCTCCGCCACGCGGCCGGAATAAAGCACCAGCGTCTTGTCACAGGTTTCCGCCACTACGCCCATATCATGCGTAATCAGCAGCACGGAGGACCCATAGGTGCTGCGCAGGGAGCGGATCAGGTCCAGAATCTGCGCCTGCACCGTGACGTCCAGCGCGGTGGTGGGTTCATCCGCAATCAGAAGAGACGGATTGCAGGACAGCGCCATAGCAATCATGGCGCGCTGCCGCAGGCCGCCGGAAAGCTGGTGCGGGTAGCGGTCTGCCGTGCGGGCGGGGTCGGGCACGCCCATATCTGCCAGGAGTTCCACCGTGCGGGCGCGGGCCTGCCTGCGGGAGAGACGCTCATGCGCGCGGATCTGTTCATCAATCTGCCAGCCGATTGTATAAACCGGCGTAAACGCCGTCATCGGGTCCTGAAAGATCATCGCAATCTCGCGCCCGCGCAGGCGGCGGAGTGCCTTTTGCGGCAACCCTACCAGATCCTGCCCCCGGAACAGGGCAGAGCCGGTAATCTGCACGCCGGGGCTGTCAATCAGTCCCATCAGCGCCATGGCGGTGACAGATTTGCCAGAACCGGACTCTCCAACCAGCCCGAGAATATCCCGCTCACCCAGCGTAAAAGAGACGTTTTCCACAATCGGGATCATGCGCCCCCGGGAGGGAAAGCTGACGCACAGGTTGCGCACTTCCAGCAGGGGAGTGGGGATTGGAAGGGGTGCTTCAACGGGCATCACGCACCCTCGGGTCCAGAAACAGATAGAGGATATCCACCACCGCATTCGCCAGCACAACAAACACGGCGGAATACATCACTGTGGCCATAATCAGCGGCAGATCCAGATTGGTGAGCGCCTGATACGTCAGCCGCCCGACGCCGGGCAGGCCGAACACCACCTCTGTCAGCAAAGCGCCGCCGCCCACAAGCTGTGCGAAATCCAGCCCGAAGAGTGAGACAAAGGTAATCATGGAAGTGCGCAGCCCGTGCCGCAGCAGGACACGGGTGGGGGATAGTCCCTTGGCCCGCGCCGTGCGCATGAAGTCTTCGCCGGACAGGGCGACCAGATCGGCCCGCAGCACCCGGCTGTAAATGCCGATAAACATGACGGCCAGAACGAGCCATGGAATAACCAGCGCCTTGAACCAGCCCCACGGATGTTCCGTCAGGGGCACATAGCCCAGCCCCGGCACCCATGAGAACAGCCATGTGTCATGATACCGGCTTTGCGTGATCAGATTAGCCACCTGCCCAAGCCAGAAGACCGGCATGGAAATTCCAATCAGCCCGAGCATCATCAGCCCCCGGTCTGTCCAGGTGCCTTTCAGCGCGGCGGCGAGGGTGCCCATGGCGATGGACACCACGACCCAGATGATCGCCGCACCACAGACCAGAGAGACCGTAACCGGAGCCGCACGGGCAATTTCCGGCACCACCAGTTCGCCCCGGTCCACGTAGGAGGCGAGGTCCTGCGTGATGAACAGCTTTTTCATCATGGTGGCGTACTGCACGGGCAGCGGTCGGTCGAACCCGTATTCTTTCCGCACTTTTTCCATGGTCTGGGGGGAGGCATTGCGTCCGGCAATGCGGGCCGTAGGGTCTGCGCCCGGTGTTGCGAAAAAGACCAGAAAGACCAGTGCGGAAATGCCAAACAGGACGAAGACTGTCTGTCCAAGCCGACGGAGGAGCGCCTTTATCATGCGTCAGTCCTCCTCATGAGGACCGCCGCGCGGCATCCCGCACATCCAGCGCGTCCCGCAGGCCATCGCCCAGAATATTCAGGGCCAGCACCACCAGCACAATGGCAAGGCCGGGGGCGATAGCCACCATGGGGCGTGTGTAGATCAGCCCCTCGCCATCCTGAATAATCGTCCCCCATGACGCCGCCGGAGCCTGCACCCCGAGGGACAGGAAGGAGAGCGCACTCTCCGCCAGCAGGGAAAGCGCCATCAGCAGCGGCCCGAGGACAACAAGCGTTGTGCTCACATTTGGCAGAATATCAAACAGCACAATGCGCCAGCGTGGCACGCCAAGGCAGCGTGCCGCGGTGACAAACTCTGCCTGCCGCAACGCCAGAACCCGGCCCCGGATCGGCCGCGCTGCGTAAGGCACATACACCAGCGCAATAATCACAATGGGGATCAGCAGACTATCGGCTTCCACCACAAACGGCCCCAGCTTCAACCCCTGACTGACCGTGACGATGGAGAGTGAGATGGCGAACAGATAAACCGGCACAGCCCACATGATATCCATCAGGCGTGAAAGCACGGTATCCACCAGCCCGCCAAAAAAACCGGCGGCAATGCCCGCAACTGCGGCCAGAAGCAGGCACAGAACCGCTGCACAGGCAGAAATCAGCAGAGAATTGCGCCCCCCATACAGGAGCCGGGCCGCAACATCCCGCCCCTGACTATCCGCCCCTAGCAGATAGGCCGCATGGCCGGTCGGCCCAATGGGGCTCAGGCCAAGGTGCAGCGGGTTATCGTTCGGCTGCATGATATCCACCTCATGCCCGTCCAGCGTGATGCTGCCAGCCACATTGGAAGTGAATGGGTCTGTCCGGGCAATGTCCCGCGCATAAAGCGGGGCCAGCAGGCAGCTCAGGGTGATAAGCACCAGAACCGCGAGGGAGACCATAGCGGCCCGGTTGCGGACAAGGCCACGCAGCGCCTGTTGCCATGGGCCGGGAGGGGGTGACGCTTCAGATGTCATTGGACCTGAAGCTGCGAGAGCAGGATTTCATCATTAAGTGTTACGATGGCGTTACGCGTGCGTTTTGACAACAGGCGGACCCGTTTGATCTGCACCAGCGGCACAGCCGGAGCCTTCGCCATCAGGGCGCGGTCAACCTCCGCCCAGTCCTCTGCGCTTTCTTCCGGGCTCGTCAGGGCCGCGGTTGCCGCTCTGGTCATCAGGCCATCGATGTCCGGATTGCAGAAGGCCGACATATTGGGCGAATTATCAGAATGGGGGCGGAAGCTGGCGCACGCAAAAAGAGTTTGCAGAAAGCTGGAGGCGGAGGGGTAATCCGCATTCCATCCAGTCAGCGCAAGCTGCACATGGTTGTCACTGTTTTGCACGTAAGAAAACTGCACCGTCTGCGTCATGCTGCGCACCGTTGCATCATATCCCAGACTGGCCAGCGTGCTGCGGAGTTCCATGGCCATGGCGGCGTAACGCCCTTCCAGTGGGGCGACAATGGTCACTTTCTGCCCTGCGGTGCCGCTTTCCCGCACCAGCCTGCGGGCTTCTGCCAGATCAGGGGCCTGCCATTGGTGCAGCGGATGCGTGGGGGAGGCCCCTTTGGTATAAGCACAGGCGGGTTCATACCCCGGCGCGCCCTGTGGCAGAAGCTGGCAGAGCGGGGCCGCAACGGCCTCACCTCCATGATAAATCACCATGGCATGCCGGTTGAGGGCGTAATTCAGAGCCTGCCGGGCCTTGAGGGACTGAAATGGCGGGATCTGGACATTCAGAGCGGCATAGTAATAGAGCAGCAGGGTATAAATCTGCACCTGCTGTGCGTAGCGGCTGCCAACTTCCCCCAGTCGGTCCAGCGGTACATCTTCATACATCACGTCATACTGGCCGTTTTCAATGGCCGTTACTTCGCCTTCCGGGTCCAGCCCGAAAGTGACGTCAATACGGTCCGGATATCCGGCAGGCTGGGCATCATGCGCCCATTCCTGAAAATACGGGTTGCGGTCCAGCACCATGCCCGTCGCAGGGTCATAATGGGTCACGCGGTAGGGGCCGGTGCCCGGAGGGGCCGTGTTCCCGGTATCATGCGGTGGAGTGCTGGCAGGCAGGATGGCGGCATGGAACCATGCGAGACGTTCCGGAAACTCAGCGTCCGGTTCTGTCAGATGAAAGGTAAGGGTGCGGGTGGCGGTATCCGTTTCTATACCCCCGCCAGCGTGCAGTGTGCCGGGTCATGCAGGCAGGCATCCGCCCCGATAATATGACTATAGTACGGGCCAGCAGTGGGGCTGCCGACTTTGAACAACCGCCGGAAAGATGCAGCAGCATCCTCCACAGTCAGAGGCTGTCCATCTGAAAACCGCAGGTTGGGCCGAAGGATAAAGCGATAGGTCCGTCCGCCGTCTTCTGGCTGTGGAACGGTTTCTGCCAGATTGGCAATGACGTGCTGCGCTGCAGGGCCGGAAAATTTGGGGAAGGCGAGCAATCCATCATAAACTGGCGTTTCAAGCTGTTTGATCAGGGAAATGTAAGAGACCTGAGGGTCCAGTGTGCCGCCGGAATTCTGTGCGGCCAGCCGTAGGGTTCCGCCCGTATGAGCCTCAGAGGCTGTGGCAAAATGTGCTGCTGGACTGGTGGATTCAGCATGGGAATAGGAGAGGGGGCAGGCAGCAGCCAGCAGGCTGGCCAGCGTATATCCCACATAAAAAGAGCGTTTCTGCACTATGCCTCTCACCCCAAAAACCGGAGGAGACCTTAAAAGGCTGTGACCCACCACACAATGCAGAAACCGAAACGATTTGTAAAAGCCAGTTTACATCTGGCACATCCCTCAGGCTTTGGGCACGGCCTGCAACGCTGCGGGAAGCACGCGGCCAAACAGCTCCAGTTCCGCAGGGGTGGCCGTGCCGACCCGGATCCAGGTCTGATAGTCGGGTGAGTCAAACACGCGAATATCCACACCACGCTGCGCCAGAGCCGCTTTCATTTTTTCGGCCGGGCGCAGAGTATTGACATATACAAAAGTGCCATGACTTTTCAGGAAAGTCAGTTCATTTGTCTTGCAGATATCATAAATCATGGCACGGCATGACGTCAGATAACGGATAGCCCCGTTCAGGTACTCTTTATCCCCAAGGGATGCCAGCGCCGCAGCATAGCCTGCCTGATTACGGGATGTCGTCGTCAGGCTGTAAAGCTGTTTAACGCGGTCAGGCTGGGCCAGAATATAGCCAATTCTCAACCCGGCGAGACCATACACTTTGGAAAAGGTGCGTGCGACAATCACATCATGTCCGGAATGGACGAGTGATGAGACAGTCATTTGCTCCGCCATGGGCAGCAGCTCAAAATAGGCTTCATCCACAATCACCGGGCATGTTCTGGAAACATTCTCACAAAAGGAAAGAAGTTTTGCATGATCCAGCATATCGCCGGTCGGGTTGTTGGGGTTGCAAAGGTACACCATTGCTGTCTGCGGTGTTATGGCGCGTCGCAGCGCGTCGAGATCAATGGCATGCTGTGTCAGAGGCACGTAACGCACCTCTACACCCCGGCGCTGGGCGTAATTCAGATGCGTGGCGTAAGTCGGTTGGGGGGCCAGAATATGGCCCTTCCGCCCAATATCACTTGAAAGAAGAGAGAGCGCATCCAGAGAGCCATTTGATAAAGCAATTTTATCACGCTCAAGATTTTCCTGCTCTCCTATTTTATCGCGCAAAGTGTGGTCATTTTCCACATAATAAGGAGCGTCTGGCACGCAGGCGATAATAGCCCTGCGCGCCGCGGGCGAGGGCCCAAACGGATTTTCCGTCACATTCAGCCGCGCGTAGGATGCAGGCGCTTTTTCCTGTGCGGCCATGACAGGTTTGCTCCGGCCAGCCCACATCGCGGGGGCCAGTAGACTGCCAGCCTGTATCAGAAAGCGTCTGTTAAACTCAGGCATGGATATCCTCTAAATATAAATTATTATTCAGGTTTAATAGTGATGGTTAATTGATCTTTCTTAGAATGATTTTCCTTATTTGTGAAATTAAAATGAGTATATAAAAGTATAAATATTAAATGTCATAATAGTTTCACTTTTTATAGAGGACGCTGTTTGATAGCCAGCGCGTGATTTTTAATCCTTCTTTCATTCTGGATACACGCATGACACTCAGGAAAGCGTTTCTGGTTTCAACCGTTCTGACATTTGGCTTTGCTGTACAGAACCCGGTTGCCAGCGCCGCAACGGCGGAAAAGGAGCAGAAAGCGGTAAACGCAGGTCCGGTAAAAAAAGCAGCGGCAAAGAAAGCAAAAGCCGCAGCGCCTCATGCGTCAGAAAAACCGGCTGCTGCCAACGCAGGGGAAACCCTGATTGTTACCGGCACCCACGCCGTCAACCGCAAGGCCCGACAGAGTACATCGCCTGTCAGTGTGCTGTCTGCCGCCACGCTGCGGCGGTCCGGGCAGATGAATCTGGCCGATGCGCTCACGCGGACATATGCATCCATCAATGTCAGCGCCATGGGGAATGATGCAGGGTCCTTAACCTCGGCCATCCGTATGCGCGGGCTTAATCCTAATCAGGTTCTGGTTCTGGTGGATGGTAAACGCCGCCACACAACAGCAAATATTTATGCCGATGCCGGGCCAGCATTTGGTGCCACGCCGGTTGATCTGAACATGATCCCCGCAGCCTCTATTGATCATATTGAAGTGCTGGAAGACGGGGCTGCCGCGCTCTACGGGTCTGATGCCATTGCCGGGGTGGTGAATATCATTACCCGGAAAACAAACCACGGTCTGAATATGAGCGCCCAGACAGGCGCCAATGCGTATAACGGGGATGGCTGGCAATATCAGACCAGCGTGGATGGGGGTCTGTCGCTTGGTGGAGATGGCTATCTGCATCTCAGCGGGCAGGTTTATCATACCGACCACATGGTCCCCTATACAGAGGACCACCGTCTGATGGGGTCTGCTCCGGCAGGTGCGGGCACAGCCTTGTACAAAGGCCCAGTTTCTGTCCCGAAAAATTCAAATAAAGTCATGAGCACGCCGGAAGAAACGCGTGAAAATCTGAGTATTGCCTTTGGAAAAACCCTGACAGAGGGTGTGCAGGGATACGGGCTGATTACATATGCGCACCGGCATGCGGAATCGTATCAGAATTATCGCACTCCGAATACGTTGCCCGACCTTTACCCCTCCGGCTTTTCTCCCCTTGAGACAATTGAAGAAAATGACTACGCCGCCACACTTGGTCTGAAAGGCGATAATTTCTTCGGGTTCGCGTGGGATCTCAGCACGACATATGGCGCGGATGAAGATGCAATCGGGGATAAAAACAGCGCCAATGCGGGCATGCTGAGCAGCAAATGTATTCCGCGCAGCAGTAATCCCACCAGCACAAGCGCCTATGTTTCGACGGATGGATGCGGCTGGTCCCCCACCAGCACCCGTGCGGAAACTTATCGTATGGCGCAGTGGACAAATACGCTGGATTTCAGAAGAAATTTCAAAACCGGATTTTCCACGCCGACCACTATCGCCTTTGGGGCGGAACACCGGCTGGAAACATATCAGATCAAAGCCGGGACCCCACCTTCTTATGAGGCCGGGGGCATGGCGGGTTATGTGGGCCTGAGCCCGCAGAACGCCGGGAACTGGAGCCGTGATATCTGGGCCGGATATCTGGATGGTGATTTCCATCCTCTGAAAAACTGGGACGTCGATTTCGCCGGACGCTTTGAACATTATACAGACGTCGGGAATACGGAAAACGGCAAGGTCTCAACGCGGTATGATATCACACCGCGGATTTCAATCCGTGGGACCATCAGCAACGGCTTCCGTGCCCCGACACTTGCCGAGCAGCATTTCAGCTCCATTAACGTCGGCGCGACAACTGTTGCGGGTCTGCTGCCTGTCAGTTCCTCCGCCGCGCGTCTGCTGGGGGCTGCGCCCCTCAAGCCGGAACGCTCCACGAACGCCAGCGGTGGTCTGGTGGTTGAACCTCTGAAAGGCCTGCATGTTGAAGCTGATGTGTATCAGATCAACATTCGTGACCGCATTATTGCCGGTGGGTCCAATAACGGCCCCACGGCGATTGCAGCCTTGCAGCAGCTTGGGTTTGTGCTTCCCTCCGGTCTGGACCCTAATGCTGTCAGCACCTACTACTTTGCAAACGGCGCCAGCACCCGCACGCAGGGGTTTGATCTGAAGGCGGATTATCTGCTGAGAATGAACCGCTACGGTAATCTCAACCTCTCTGCTACGCTGGACCTCAACCGCACGCGTCTGAGCCACGTGGCTTCAGCCATGGTCAACGGCGTTCCTACCTCTCTGCTCACCGCGGCAACAGCCAGCTATATCACCACGGCCTACCCGCGCAGCAAGCTGATCCTGAATGCGTTCTGGACAGTCGGGAAATGGGACGTCAATCTGCGTCAGACGCGCTATGGTGAGACAACAACCATGCTGGGTTATCAGGACTGGACGCCGTCCAGCGCGATCTGTGACAATAACGGTAAGGCGCTGCGCTATTCAAACAGTTGCTTTGCCCAGTTCAAGAACACACCGCGTTGGCTGACAGATCTGGAAGTGGGGTATAGCGCCACGCCCCACTGGCATTTTGCCATCGGAGCAAACAATATTTTCAATGTGCGCCCCCGCCGCGTTAATCCGCTGAACAACAATTACGGCGGCCGGATGTATGACGCCAACTCTGCTCAGGTGCCTATTACCGGCGGCTATTACTATGGCCGGATTGACGCACATTTCTAAAGGGCTAGTTGTTTAAAATGACCGGAAAACCTGCCAGAACATATTATGGTCTGGCAGGTTTTTTATTGTCTGAAACCAGACGCTCTTTTCGATTTTTCCGCAGGTCTGAAGGCGTGCTTCAAAATGGATCAGGTGCGTTTTCAAGTCTGGTCAGGGCGTTGTTTCAGACATGTTCACCTCTCCGGTTCTCGAAAATACATAATGGTGGCTTAGTCTTTAGGGGCCATGATCTTTTTGAGCGCCTCAGTCATGGCGTCTGCGCTCAGAGTAGCGTCCACGGTTCCGGCATAGCGGGTCTCCGGGTCCATCACCACAAAGCGGGGTGACATCTGCATGGCATAAGTCCATTCCGGGTCAGGACGTTTTTCAACAGTTGTATGATATTCCTTTGCCAGATCCGCCAGCGGGCCGGGGGCGGCTGTGCCTGCCACAACACGCGGGCTGATGCTTTGGCCATACAGACGCAGGCGTTCTGCATCATCGCGGTCCGGGTCAAGGCTGACAAAAATAATCACGGCCTTCCGTTTGCCGGGGTCCACCTTGTCCAGTGCGGCGGACATGCTGGTCAGCGCCGGAGTGCAGGCATCTTCTGCGCAGTGGGTTGCGCCGAACAGCACCAGCATCCAGCGGCCCCGAAAGGTCTGGTCTGTCATGGTGCCTGTTGTGGAATCCATCAGGCGGAAAGACCCGCCCACTTCATTGCCATAGCTGTCCAGTGTGGGGCCATGATGCAGGGCAATGCGCGTGCCCACATAGCCCGTCACACTGGCCACAACCAGAATACCCGCCGCAATCAGTGCAAATCGTTTTTCGTTCGGTGTCATGCTTAATGTGCCTCTGCCCAGTTTGCGCCTGTTCCTGTTTCAACCACCAGCGGCACGGACAGGCTTGCCGCGGCTTCCATGACTGTGCGTACCAGTGCGGCCACGGCGTCAGCGTCCTTTGCATCGGCTTCAAACAGCAGTTCGTCATGCACCTGTAGCAGCATCCGGGCGGAAAGCCCGGCGTCGTTCAGGGCTGCAGGCAGCCTGACCATTGCGCGTTTGATAATGTCCGCAGCCCCACCCTGCAGGGGCGCGTTAATAGCCTGCCGTTCTGCATATTGCCGGCGCGCGGCACTTTTTTCATGAATGCCCGGCACATAGCACCGCCGCCCGAATGGGGTCAGCACATAGCCCGTGGAGCGCGCCTGTTCCCGCATGCGCTCCATATAGTCACGGATACCCGGATACCGGGCAAAATAGGCATCGATATAGGCCCGGGCTTCCCCCGCCGGAATGCCGAGCTGGCGGGCCAGACCAAAAGCGGAAATACCGTAAATAATCCCGAAATTGATGGCCTTGGCGCGGCGCCGGGTCAGGCTGTCCATGCCTTCCAGCGGAATATTGAAGACTTCCGAGGCCGTGCGGGCATGAATATCCTGCCCCAGTTCAAATGCTTCCCGCAGGGCTGGAATATTCGCCACATCCGCCAGCAGGCGCAGTTCAATCTGGGAATAGTCAGCAGAAATCAGCGTCTTGCCGGGAGGCGCAATAAAAGCCCGCCGGATGCGGCCGCCTTCTTCCGTACGGATGGGGATGTTCTGCAAATTCGGGTCATTGGAAGACAGGCGGCCCGTGGTGGTGATGGCCATCTGGAAGGAGGTATGCACCCGGTCATCCGTCGTGGCCTGTCGTAGCAGCGCATCCGTGTAGGTGCTTTTCAGTTTGGCCAGTTGCCGCCATGCCAGCACGCGGGCAGGGAGGTCATGCCCCTGATCAGCCAGATCCTGCAACACGGAGGAGTCCGTGCTCCATGCGCCTGCCTTGCCGCGTTTGCCGCCCTTCAAACCCATCTCATCAAACAGAATTTCACCAAGCTGGCGTGGGGAACCGACATTAAAGTCACGCCCTGCGGCCTCATGAATTTCTTTTTCCATGACGGCCATGCGGCTGGCAAAATCTTCAGACAGACGGCCCAGTTCGGCGCGATCAACCGCGATCCCGGCTTTTTCCATGCTGGCGAGCACGGGTGAGAGCGGCCGCTCAAGCTGTTCATACAGGGCCAGCGCCTGATTGGTGCGCAGGGTGGGGTGCAGCAGATACCACAGCCGTAGCGTGACATCGGCGTCTTCCGCAGCATAGGGCGTTGCGCGGGCCACCGGCACCTGCGTGAACGGAATCCGGTTGCGTCCGGTGCCTGTCACACTGTCATAGCTGATGGGGGTATGGCCCAGATGCAGGGTGGAGAGTTCATCCATCCCCTGTCCATGCTGCCCGGCGGACTGCGCGTAGGAGATCAGCATGGTGTCATCCACCGGGCTGATGGTCGTAAAGTCCAGCCCGGCATGGTCAAAGACCAGCAGGTCAAACTTGGCGTTCTGGAAAATTTTCAGAACAGTGGGGTCTGTGAGCAAAGGGCGCAGGAGGTCAAGTGCCGCGGTGGGCTGAAGCTGCTCTCCCGCCGGTTCTTCCAGCGTTCCCTCATGCCGCAGGGGGATATAGCAGGCCTTGCCCGGCGCAGTGGCCAGAGAAATACCCACCATGTTGGCGCTGAGCGGGTCAAGCCCGTCGGTTTCTGTATCCACAGCACACACACCGGCTTCCTGCGCGGCGGTGACCCATGTCTGAAGCTCTTCTGCGGTGCGCACCGTTTCATACGGGCCATAGGCCGTGGCAAGAGAGGCGGCGGCCTGTGCGGACTGACCGTTATCAGGCGCTGTTGCTTCTGCGCCTGTGGGGGCAGCCGCGCCGTTGACGGAGGCATGGGCCGTGGCGCGGGCGGTACGGTGCGCATGCGCGCCCGAAGGATGGCCCACACCCAGACGCGTGAGCACGGACCGGAAGCCCATACTTTCCAGCCAGTCGGCCACCATCAACTTGTCGAGCTCCCGCACGCCAAGGTCTTCCACAGGTACGGGCAGCGGCACATCCCGCGCCAGTTCCACCAGCTTGCGGGAGATGCGCGCGGCCTCGGCATGCTCAATCAGCATATCGCGCCGTTTGGATTTTTTCATATCCGGCGCGGCGGCCAGCACAGCTTCCAGCGTGCCGAATTCATTCACAAGTGCAGAGGCTGTTTTCGGGCCAATGCCGGGGACGCCGGGCACGTTGTCGGTCGGGTCTCCCATCAGGGCCTGTACGTCCACCACCTTATCCGGGGTGACGCCAAATTTGGCTTCCACTTCCGGCGTGCTGATGGCGGTCTGCTTCATGGGTTCCAGCATGCACACGCCAGGGCCAATCAGTTGCATCAGGTCCTTATCGGAGGAGACAATGGTGCAGGTTCCGCCCATCTCCCGCACGGAGGTGGCATAAGAGGCAATCAGATCATCCGCTTCCCACCCGGCCAGTTCAATGGCGGGCACATTGAAGGCCCGGGTCGCGTCACGGATCAGCGAAAACTGCGGGCGCAGGTCTTCCGGCGGTTCGGGCCGGTGGGCTTTATACTGCGGATAAATTTCCGTGCGGAATGTCTGCCGTCCGGCATCAAAAACAACGGCCAGATGCGTCCCCACATGTTCGCGCAGCAGGCGGGCCAGCATGTTTGTAAAGCCATACACCGCGTTGACCGGCACCCCGTCCGGACTGGTCATGGGCGGCAGGGCATGAAAGGCGCGGAAGATAAAGCCGCTTCCATCTACCAGTACCAGGTGGGGTGTGTCTGTGTTGGTCATGAAACTCTTGCAGGGCTTGGCCGGAAAAGGTGAGACGGATGAATGAGCCGGGGATATGCGCCCCGGCCCGGTCTGTCCAGCATACAAGGGTGCGGAAGGAGCCTGCAAGGCAGGCACCGTGTTGGGGCAGGTTTTTGCGCGAATTTCCATAAATGCCCGGCGGCCGATACTGAGCCGGATCAAATATACAGAGTGTGAATAACTTATAATCTGAAATTGGCACTAAAAGAGCGGTCGCAATCTGTTTATACATCTATATCCATATGGATATAGATGGAGGTAACAGTCTGTAAAGGCTGCATGAATTTCGGGGTGGCCGAACATCAGACCGTCAGCCTGTCCGTTTGATCACGGGATGATGAAGCAGGTTTTAACGCATCAGGAGATGCGTTTTTAAAAATCATCGCAAAAATTTGAAACTTTTAGAACGCATTTCGGACCAGTGTGGGCGGATGCAAGGCGCGGAGCTGCCAGAGCGGCAGCCTTCCGGCGCGATCACGGACATGAGGCGAGGATGAGGATATGATTTTTCAGGGCAGACAGGGGCGCATGGCTCTTCCGCCAGTTTCACAGAAGGGCAGGGCCGTCAGGGTGCGTCTGTTACAGGTCTGGAAGACCCTGTCCGGCCCGGCGCTGACGGGTGTTGCGCTGCTGATGTTCCCTCACCCTCTGCGCGCGCAAACCTCCGCTACGGTCGCACCGTCCTCCAGAGCGCCCGCTGGCGGCACGCCGCGCGTTACACTCGCGCCGGTTACGGCTCAGCCCGCCGCTGGCGCGACCACAGAGGCGCAGACGGCGGCGGAAAAGCCGGAAGCAGACCCCGGTACAGACCCGCAGACAGGGCTCACCTTTGATAAAATTTTTGACGGGCAGCGCACGCTTGGCACCAGTGGCCTGAGTTCTCTGGAAGGCTCCAGCGGCGGAGGGATTGCCAGTTGGGCGACCATCGGTGGTTACGGCAGCAAAAAAAGTATGGGGATGGCGTTTCACTACAGCTATGTGAGCCTGACCAACTATACGGACCAGAATGTCGGCGCAGTCATGGGATTTTATGACCGCGTGGAAATTTCATACTCCCATAACTTCTTCCGGACCGGCTCAACCGGACGCAAACTCGGCATCGGGCATGGCTATCAGTTTGATCTGGATACAGGCGGCATCAAGGTCCGGCTGTTCGGGCATGTGCTGGATAAAACCCTGCTGCCGCAGGTGGCGGTCGGGGCAATGTACAAGCATGATGGAGATTCACGGGTGATCCATGCCGTCGGGTCAAAACATGCCGATGGCGCGGACGTGTATATCGCTGCCACCAAACTGTTCCCCAAAATTGGCCTGCTGGTGGATACCACCATGCGTCTGACCAAAGGCAATCAGTGGGGTATCCTCGGGTTTGGGGGGGACAGGAACGATAATTACTATCCCCAGTTTGAAGGATCACTCGGTTATCTGCCGTCCTTCATCCCCGGACTGGTTGTGGGGGTAGAATACCGGACCAAGCCGCGCAACCAGAACTTTACGCCAGAAAGTAACTGGTTTGATGTTTACGCCAGCTATTTTGTCAACAAACACCTGAACATCACGGCGGCTTATGTCTCTCTGGGGACGATTGCCACCTACCGCAACCAGACCGGGGCTTACGTCTCCCTTCAGACAGGGTTTTAACCTCTGCCCCAATACCCCCGGCTGAACTGGATAGTCTGATCAGCCGGGGGACGGATAAAGCGGACTGCGATTTACTGAGTGATGGTGCTGGTCACCAGCCCCGGTGTCAGGATTTGCGGCAGCACGACTTCTGGCCCGTTAGCGGGAACATACAGGTAGAACGGCACGCCATCCCGCCCATGCGCCTTCAGAAATGCGCTTATAGCCGGGTCATGATTCGTCCAGTCACCGCGCAGTACGGTCACGCCACGGGCAGCCAGTGCAGCCTGTGTGCCGGGGATATCCAGCGCCACTTTTTCATTGACCAGACAGGTGATGCACCAGGCGGCTGTCATATCCACAAAGACCGGTTTGCCCGCAGCATGCAGCTCTTTGAGCCGCGCTTCAGAAAACGGTTCTGTGCCTTTGGGCAGGCCGGAGGTGAGGCTGCCTGAGGTGGCCGGGGCCGCGCTCTGGTGGCGCAGGGCAGGAACCAGAGCCAGTGCGCCCAGAAGCCCCAGCAGCGCCAGACCATGCAGTGCAGTGCTGGCGCGGGTATGGCCCTGCTGGATCAGTTTGACCTGCGCCACACCGTACATCCACGCCGCAAAGCCCAGCAGCACCAGCCCCGTGGCCAGCAGAAGCACAATGGAGGCCCCGCCTTCCAGCGCTGCAACCCACAGAAGCCACACGCAGGACCCAAGCAGCGGGAAGGCCAGAAACTGGCGGAGATACTGCATCCACGCGCCGGGTTTGGGCAGGCGGGCGGCCAGTCCCGGTACAGTGGTCAGCAGCAGGTAAGGGGCGGCCAGCCCCAGCCCCATGGCGGCAAAAACAATCAGCCCCATGGCAGGCGGCCCGGAGAGCGCCCCGGCAATCGCCACGCCCATAAACGGCGCGGTGCAGGGGGTAGCCACCACCACAGCCAGAATACCGGTCACAACATCATGCCAGTGGCCATGTGTGTGCGTGCTCAGAGAGCTGCCAGCGGTGACGGGCATAAACTCAAACACGCCCAGCAGATTGAGCGCCATGGCAAACAGCAGCCACGTGACCAGCGTGACAAACAGCGGGGACTGGAACTGAAAGCCCCAGTCCGCCGCCGCTCCAGCCACGCGCAGGCCCATCATAACGCCACCCAGCGCCAGAAACGTGACCATAACCCCCAGACTGTAACAGGCAGCACTTGTGACCTGCGTGCGGCGTTCCGCCTTGCCCAGCCGGGCGAGGGAGAGCGCCTTCATGGCTAGAATGGGGAAAACGCACGGCATCAGGTTGAGAATCAGGCCCCCCAGAAACGCGAAGGCCACCTGCTGTAAAAAGCCTGCCTGCGCCAGTTTCCCTGTAAAAGAGGAAGAGGTGGCCTCGCTTGCTCCCTGTGCGGCCGCAGCAACCGGGCTGGCCGAGAGGGCGAGGGCGCGTTCACTCCCCGCAGCGTCTTTCAGCACCAGCACGCCACTCAGGGGCTGGTTTGCGGCAAAGTCCGGCAGGCGTTTGAGGTGCAGGGTCAGGCCGCCATCCTGCGCCGCGAAGTTTTGAGCCGCAGCCTGATCAATCAGTCCCTGCTGGTCAGGCATAAACCACGCATCCTGCACCGAGCGGGCTGAAAGACCATGTCCTGTGACGCTGAGAACCCCGTCTGCCGCAACAGTTGCCGCATAAGGGGACGGCACCGGGGTGGCGTCTGCTGCTGCCGCAAACAGCGGGGCCTCGGCGGAGGGATGCGCCGGGCCCGGTTGCAGCGTGACGCTCAGATCCGCTTCCTCCGGCACACAGACATTTTCACACACCAGCCAGCTTGCGTGCGCCTTGAGGGTGGTTGGCCCACTGGGCTGCGCTGCGGCGGGCTGGAGCGCCAGCGCCATTGGCAGCACGACGTCCCCCGTATAGGCGTAAGACATCAGGGAGGCATCGGGGATGCGGTGCGGTGTTGGCCAGATAATGGTTGAGGCTTTTCCGGTCGCTCCGCCGTCCGCCGTTACGGTCACAGCGGGTGCTTCTCCGGCATCCCCGGGGTTGCGCCAGTATGTGTGCCAGCCCTGCTGAAGCTTCAGGCGGAGGGCTACATGCAGCGGGGCGCGTCCGTCCGTGGTGTCTGTATCCGTAATCAGGGTGGCAACGCTGTGCCCTGTGGTGGAAACCGGGGCGCTTTCCGCAGCACATGCCTGTTGCCATGCCCCGGTCAGTCCCGCGCCACCGACGGTTGCACAGACGGCAAACAGCAGAGCCATGCCCCACAGGCAGCGTGCCAGCCGGTGAGTCAGCGTCCGTGGAGACGTAGTGAGAGGTGAGGCAGAGCAAACAGGGGCAGGAGAGCAAAAACGAGGCATGAACGATCTCAGAGAAAAGAGCGACGGGAAAAAGCGGAGAGGTAACGCACCATAGCACGGTCCGTTGAGGGCGTAGAATGAAACCCCCGAATGCGATAGAGCGTGGAGAACAGGCGGCCACGCATCAGGTCAGGCTCAGATAAAGCAGGGAACGATGGGGTTTTTCAGCAGGCTTTTCAGGCGGACGGCACAGACGGGCAGCGTGCGGCTGAAGGACGTCGCCAGACGGGTAACGGTTCTGGAAACGGTTCCGGCGGCCCCGGCAGCGCTGGTTGCAGATGGTGTTTTGCCAACGGGAGCCACCTCCCTGTTCCGAGGGTGGGAGTCCGACCCGGCGACTTTGTGTTTGTATGATCTGCGGGATGTCGTGCTGGACCGTTCCCTGATGGTGTTCCTCAAGGACGGCAAACCTTTGCTGGAAACGGCCTATCTGCAAGATCCTGCCGCTGTTGCCGCGCTGCGTATTCGTCCGGCGGATGTTGTGCAGGTGCCGGACCAGCCCGGCCCCGTCGCGGCCTGTTTTGACCACTGGGACAGCAATTATTACCATTGGCTGTCCCATACAGTGCCAACCTTGCAGGCGTTGCGTGCCACCGGGCATGGTGCCGCCCGGCTTATTCTGCCCGCAGGCCTGCGTCCGTGGCAGGCCGAAACACTGGCTCTGTCGGGCTTTGACGCGCACAGAAGCGTTCTGACCGAGCACGGTAAGCAATATGCCTTCCGCCGGGTGCTGTATGCGGATTATGTGCGGGGCGGTGCGGATTTTTCTGTCTCCCCTTTATCACAGGCAGCGTATCGGTCTCTGGGAGCCGGGCAACCTGCCACCGGGCCTCGGGATCTGCGTATTTTCATAGAAAGAGGGAACGCCACGAACCGTAAAATCCCGAATGAAGCCGAGTTGACGGCGGCCTTGCAGGTCCGGGGTTTTGTGTGCGTCCGCCCTGAAACACTCCCGGTTGCTGAACAGATCCGCCTTTTCAACAGGGCCAGACTGGTGGTGGGGCAGCTTGGGGCAGGGATTTCCAACTGTGTGTGGTGCCAGCCCGGCACGGTCGTGTTTGAACTGGTGGCCGAACACCATCAGAACCCGTGTGACCTCCTGCTGGCAATGCAGGCCGGGCTACAGTACTGGGGTAAACTGATGCCAACAGGCCAGCAGGAAGATAATCACACGGCTCAGTCAGAACAGCCTCTTGATATTGCCGCTGTTCTGCAGGAACTGGAGCAGATCGAGGCATATCTTCCGCCAGTGTGACGTCTGTTTCCGCCTGACCTGCCGTCCAGTCTGACGACTGACCAGAAGCGTCTGGTCAGGAGCGCTTGGCCCACTCGGCCAGTTTGTCCACCACAGCCTGCCCGGACATGCGGCGGGCGTCGCCCAGCGCCAGAGTTTCATCCCCGTTCAGCACCTTGCCGTCAGGTGTCACGATCAGGGCAACCGGGATCGCCTTGATGGTGATGCCGAATTTTTTGGCAAGATCCATGTTCTGGTTGAAGTGATCAACATTGACGGACACAACCTCAAAGGTCTGTTCCACCCACGGGCTGACCGCCGGGTGCGTCAGCACACCTGCCAGCACGCGGCAGTCCGGGCACCAGTTGGCCCCGAAATCAATCAGCACCTTCCGGCCTGTCTTGCGGGCCTGCGCAAAAGCAGCGTCGACTGCGGCATGGGCACTTTCCGGCTCCGCGTAGGGGTGTGCAACGGCTGTAATCGGCGCAGAGCCAATCTGGGGCACGGGCAGCGCCGCGGCGGCGGGAGCCGTGCTGGTCTGTGCGGCGGCGGTCTGCGCTACGCCCGCCACGGAGACTGTCAGAGCCGTTGCCAGCAGCAGAGTGCGGAAAAGGGCGGTGAAACGCATACAGAAAGATCCTTGCTCAACGATAAAACGCTTTTCCGGCCGGAGGGCATGCAAGACACAGCGTGTCACGCAGCGGAACTGCTGAGAGGAATATGTAGGGAGCGCACGGAATAAATGTCAATTCAATACGTGCAAAAATAAAACCACAAAAAAATATGTAAATAAGGGGTGGGTCTTAATGCTGCCCTGCGTCGGACACACCCGGCTGCAACACAAAAAGACGGGAACAGTAAGGGCAAACCGTCTGGTGCCCGCCAATAGCCAGCCACACGCGCGGGTGGCCTAACGCACCCAGTCCGCCATCACACGCAACTTTGCGGCTATCAACCACAATGGTTTCAACATAACCCAGACGGGGGCGCGGAACCGGGTTGGTGGCTTGAAGGCGCATGGAGGCACATCCCTGTTGGTTTGCTCTGAGGTCGTTTCCCGCAGAATGCGGTGTGCAGACTCTTCGCCCCGGTCCTGACTGGCGCGGAACTGTGAGGAATGATAGCGGGTTGACATGAGCTTTTCCATGCATTCTCCCTTCCCATCCGCGTGAGCAGAATGCAGCACTTCTTGCGGAAACACGTTGTCTGGCCCGCGCTCCGGCGCTGTCTCAGGGGGGCGGCGCCGTTTCTCGCCCCCGGTGCTTTTGGCCTGCTCAGCGCATGCAGCACGGTAATGCCGCCCGTGCCCCGCCCACCGGCCCGTTTTGCACAGCTTGGGCAACTGGTGCCGCCGCAGACATTTTTTGCGCTCTCCGATGGGGCAAAACTGCCTGCCCGTGTCTGGCCTGCCGCCAGCAGACCACACGCCATCCTTCTGGCCCTGCACGGGTTTAATGATAGCCGGGATGCGTGGGAGTCGGTGGCGCCGTTTTTCACCGCGCACGCAATAACGGTCATTGCCCCGGATCAGCGGGGCTTCGGGCAGGCACCCCGGCGTGGCGGCTGGGCAGGCACCGCGCGGATGGTGGCGGATGTCAGGGAGGAAGCTGCGCAGCTTCAGCAGGCTTATCCGCAGATACCCCTTTATCTTGTGGGGGAGAGTATGGGCGGTGCCGTGCTGATGCAGCTCATGGCGCAGCCCGATGCGCCGGTTGTTGCCGGGACAATCCTGCTTGCGCCCGCGGTGTGGAATTTTGGCTGGGCGGAAGATTTACCCCTGCGGGTTCTGTCACAGATGTTTCCGGACGCTCTTGTAACAGGGCGGGAACTGCCTGTGCATGTTGTCGCGAGTGATAACAGGATGGCACTGGCGCGCCTGTATTATGACCCTCTGACCCTGCGTGCGACGCGCCTTAAAGCCCTTCAGGGGCTTGTTACGCTCATGAAGCAGGCTGCACAGGCAGCCCCACATCTGCGCGGACCTGTGCTGAGCATTTATGGGGATAAGGACCAGCTTGTGCCGTCGGGTGCCATGGTGCCTGTCTGGGAGGCTATGCCCGGAGCCACCCGGCGTGATCTGATCCCCGGTGGTCACCACCTGCTCCTGCGGGACAGGCAGGGCGGCCGCGTCATGCAGGATATTCTGAGCTGGATCACCACGCCGGAAACCTGGCTGCCTTCTGGCGGAGACAGCGCCGCCTCGGCCTGGCTGGCAACAGGCGTGGGGGAGGCTGGCGCAGAAAAGCAAAACGTTCCCTTGCCGGTTCTGCCAGCCACGCTGGACAGGCTTATGCTGGAACAGTCTCCATAAAATACTGAAATCCGGGAGGGCTGAAGGCGGCTCCGGAAGACGCAGGACCAGATAAAACCTACCGCCTGTGTGTGGTATGATTACGATAGCAGCATAGTGTGCCATTATGCTGTATGTACGACCTGTCAGCCTTTCAACGGGCCTCGTTCCAGACCAGCTCTTTTTACCATCAAGGGTGCTTCATGCTTTTTCACTCTTTGCTTCTGGCCTGCGCAGTTCTGCCTCTTTCTGTTTCCGTATGCTGTGCACAGACGGCGGATGAGCAGAAAACAGCACAGATTTTTACAGCGCTTCAGTCAGACCCTGCGCGGCTTGGCCTCTTCCTGCGGCAGTTTCCCAAAGGGGCAGACCTGCATAACCATATGGTCGGGGCTATTTATGCGGAAAGCTATCTGAAATGGGCCGCGCAGGACGGTGCGTGTCTTGCGCTGGATCGTGGCCAGATATTGCCTCACGGCTGTTCCGGGCATGAGAAGGGGGAGCTTCCAGCAGAGGCTCTGGCCGCTAATCCGGATGCGGAAAACAGCATGATTGATGCGCTGTCCATGCGTGACTTTGTGCCTACGGCCAGTGACCGCTCCGGGCATGACCATTTCTTCGCCACGTTCAACAAGTTTTTCGCCATCACCCAGAAACATGCGGGGGAAAGTCTGGCAGAAGTGCGGGACCGCGCAGCACTGGACCATGTGCAGTATGTGGAACTGATGATTTCCCCGGGGCTGGGTGGGATGATTGCGGCAGGCATGACGCACCCCCTCAAAGGGGAGGACTACGCACAGGCGCAACAGGCGCTTAAGCCTGTGCTGTCAAAGCTGGTTGCCGATGTGCGGCATGAAACGGATGAGATGGAGCAGCAGGCCCAGCACGTTCTGCAATGCGGCACGCCGCAGGCCCATCCCGGATGCGGCGTTAAGGTGCGGTATTTATACCAGACCGTACGCACCTTTCAGCCGTCCGTGGTCTTTGCACAGCTTTATGCCGGATATGATGTTGTGCGGACGGATGCCCGGTTTGTCGGCGTCAATATTGTCGCCCCGGAAGATAACGTTATCGCCATGCGGGATTATGACCAGCATATGCGGATGTTTCAGGCGCTCAACAGGCAGTATCCGGATGTAAAACTCAGCCTGCATGCGGGGGAGCTGACGCCCGGCCTCGTGCCGCCTGAAGGGCTTGAACACCATATTCGCTCAGCCGTGGAAGTCGCAGGGGCCCGCCGTATCGGGCACGGGATCGATATTGCGTGGGAGCAGGATGCAACCGGCCTTCTGGCAGAAATGGCGCAGAAGAAAGTCATGGTTGAAATCAACCTGACCAGCAATGATGTTATTCTGAATGTTAAAGGAAAGTCTCACCCCTTCGCGCTTTACAGACGCGCCGGTGTGCCGGTCGCTCTCTCCACGGATGATGAAGGCGTCTCACGCGGGGATCTGACACAGGAATATCTGCGTGCGGTCACAACATGGCCGCTGAGCTATCAGGAAATGAAAGATCTCTCACGCAATGGTCTGATCTATTCTTTCATTCCGGGGGAGAGCCTGTGGGCGGGTGGCCAGAGAGTGCAGGCCTGTCAGGACATGGCAAGCAAAACCTGTCAGGACTTTGTCGCGCAGAGTGAAAAAGCCCGGACCCAGCTTGAACTGGAACAGAATTTCACACGCTTTGAAAAAGCTGTTGTGCAGAATGGATTTCTGAACAACTAACGGCAGCAAGCACTCTTTGCTCTGATTATTCCGAGGATATTCAGGTTGAAGCGTTCATAAAGCTCTTTCTGCACCCGGAAAGGCTGCGGTTTTCCATCTGGCCGCAGCCTGATACGGAGTGCGCTTAAAATTGCGGCAAAACAGACAGGCCGAACACCGTATCAGTCGTTGTACCAGCCAAGCTGGCTTAAAGTGTCCAGTTGTGCGGGCGTGAGCCAGCCTTCGCGCTGCATATCCTCAATCATCCATCCGCAGGAAGAACGGGTGCTCCGGGGGTGTGTGTCAAAGAGCATGGCGTCTGGCGCATCAGGCGTTCCCGGCATGATACGCTTCACAGCCTCATAAGGCAGATCCAGCCCCTCGGCATTTAACGGGGCGCTGAGGAGTCTGGTAATTTCGGCTGCATGCGCAGGCTGGTTACAGAGCGCGGCAGCTTCCCGGACTGCGGCATACAGGCGGGCCGCGCCATCCGGATTTTCGCTGGTCCACTGGTCCCGTAAGGTCAGTATTTTTTCAAGATGCCCCGGCATAACCTGTGCTGACCCGGCGACGACAAAGGCCAGATTTTTCAGGCAGGCATCCGCCCCCCACGGCGGTCCTGCACAAAACCCGTCAATTTCACCGGCTGCAAGCGCCTGAATCATGCTGCTGGGTGGCATAATGACAATTTCTGTCTCTGTATCCCGGCAAATGGCATGAGCCTGAAGGAACCGTGTCAGAATCAGATAATGTGTTGAATAGAGATGCACCACACCCAGACGGGGCTTGCGGGCGAGCGACTGCGCCCAGTTTGTAAAAGCCGTGTGCTTGTCACGCCCGGACTGCCACTGTGCCTGCGCTTCGGCCTGTCCGCGCAGAACAATCATATTCCCACCCCGGCTGACAGGCAGGCCGGGGCGCAGCGCAACCGGGCGTCCACGCTGGCCAAGCGCTGTCATGATCGCCAGAGGCGGAAACATCACTGCGCCATCAAGACCATTCCAGACAAGCCCATCTGCAATATTGGCCCAGGACGGCACAATAACAGGTTCAACATCCAGTCCATGCCTGTCAAAAAAACCCATGCTGCGGGCTACCAGAACCGGGGCGCTGTCTGCCAGTCGCAGGAGTCCGATACGGCAGGAGATAGTCATGGTGAAGGAGTCCTGTTCTGGTGAGCAAGATAATCTCTGGCAACATCAATAATTTTTCGGGCCTGCTGCATGGCCTGTTTGCGGAACCACCGATAGGCGTCTTCCTCCTTGCAGCGCTCCTGCTTCATAAACAGGATCTTGGCGCGGTCTATTGTCTCACGCTCGGAAAGCGTTTTTCTGGCCGCAAGCAGTTCCGCATTTGTCTCCCGAAAACGGCGGTACAAGGCAATGGCGGAGCGTAAGAGCGGTTTGACGTCTTTGACCGGGGTATCCAGCACGTTGTAGGAGCAGACACCTGCGGCAAAGGCATCTTCCATCAGGCTTTCATCATCTTCATCAACAAACAGCGCAACCGGGCGTTCCTGCCCGGAGGCGGAAAGAGCCCGCACACTATCCAGAGCATCACGGTCTGCCCGGCTGATATCCACCAGCACAATATCGGGCATATGGTGGCGCACGGCATCAATCAGGCTTGTGGCGTCGTCCAGCAGAATAACATCCAGTGTTGCTTCCGCCTCCAGCAGGCGCGCCAGCGCCCCGGCGCGGTGTGAGTTTTCATCTGCCAGAAGAACTTTCATGCACAGTGTCGTCCTGCTTTAGTACACATCCCGCAGATAGCGGCCATTGCGGGCAAAGTCTGACAAATAGGCGTCTGCGTTTTCAGCACTCATGTCTCCGTGTCGTGCGATAATCCTTTTCAGGGCGCTGTCAACATCGCGTGCCATCCGCGCGGCATCTCCACAGATATACAGGCACGCCCCCCGGTTAAGCCAGTCCCATAGCAGCGCGCCATGCTCTTCCATGCGGTCCTGCACGTAAATACGCTCTGGCTGATCACGGGAGAACGCCGTATCCAGCCGCGTCAGACAGCCCTGCGCCATGAAGGCTTCCAGTTCCTCACGGTAGTAAAAGCCGGTGCTTTCATGCCGCTCTCCAAAAAACAGCCAGTTCTCGCCTGTGGCCTGCCGGGCGGTGCGTTCCTGTAAAAAAGCCCGGAAGGGGGCAATGCCGGTGCCGGGTCCAACCATGATAACGGGTGTGCTGTCATCCGCAGGCACATGGAAATGCGCCGTGGGCTGTACAAAAACCGGCACCTCTTCCCCCTCCGCGAGCCCGGTCAGCCATGTGGAGGAAACACCGGGGTAGGGCGTACGATTCACACCCACTGTCAGATGAATATGGTCCGGGTCTGTCAGCGGAGATGAGGAAATGGAGTAAAGGCGCGGCTGCATCTGCCGGAACAGGGCAGGCACTGTCTGCGGGTCGGTCATGCCGGAAAGCGTGGTGATCAGATCCGGCAGATACCCGCCTTCCGGGCGGCCAAGACGCTCCAGAAGAGCAGGGGCAGGGCGGGAGAGATCAAACCAGCGCCGCAGAGCATCCCCAAGCGGTGTCGGTCCCTGACGCCGCAGGGTCAGCATGGTCTGCTCGGGTAGCTGAAGCGCATTCAGCACCTGCTGGACAGTAGCCTCATTATTACAGGGCCAGACCCCCAGCGCATCGCCTGTTTTATAGGTCAGGTTTGTCCCGGAAATATCCAGAGCAATATGGAAAGTTTCCTTTTCCGTGTCCTCTCCGGTCAGGCAGGTTGCACGGCTCAGGCGGGCCAGTGCCGGTGTGGTGCGGGTAATACCTGTGGTCAGGGCCGGGGCAGGCTGTGCGGGAGCAGGCCGTGCAGGAGCAGGCGGGGGCGAGGCTGACGCTGACGGTCCGAGTGCTGCAAGCAGATGGCCTTTCCACGCCTCGACGGCGTCTTCATAATCCGGTTCACAATCCACGCGGGGGAGGAGAGGGGAGGCTCCAAGGTTAGCCAGTTTTTCATCCAGAGCACGGCCAAATCCGCAGAAGCTGGCATAGGAGGAGTCTCCAAGCGCCAGCACGGCGTAGCGCAAGTCTGCCAGAGGTGTTTTATGCTGCCGCAGCGCATCCCAGAACGGTGCGGCCGTGTCCGGGGCATCCCCGTCTCCAAACGTGGAGACCAGAAAAAGGCCTGTGCCTGAGAGCGCGGACGGATCACACTCCGTCAGTTCTGCCAGACGCACAGACAGGCCGTTGTCTTGCAGCCATGCGGCAATCTCTGCGGCCAGAGCTTCTGTTCGCCCGGTCTGGGAGGCCCACCAGACGGTCAGAGCGGGCGCGCTGGCTGATGGTGATGCCAATGCTGACGCTGTGGCCGGATATGCGGCCTCCACAGTCCTTGTGCGGGAATAAAGTCCGGCCAGCAGACCATTCAGATGGGTGGCCTGTTGCGCGGAGAGCGGTGCTGTCGCCGGGATAACCGGCAAAGTGCCCTCTGGCGGATTGAGGCGGAGACCATCCAGAAACCCGCTGATCCAGACACGGCTTTCTTCTGAAAATGTGATCGTGTTCTGCTCAGCAAGGCCGAGATGGCGGGCGAGGCGGTCTGGAGGCATGGTCCTCTCCTGTGCAGAAGGTGGTGCGGTCTGAACGCGGGTGAGGGAGACGGCGCAATGTTTGATGCCGGGTTGCAGGGAAACCGGGTCAATCGCATCGGACGTCACAGCATTAATGCAGAGTTCTTTGCCAAACCGGTCATTCCAGTGGAATGGCGCGAAACAGGTCCCCGGAGAAACACGGCTGGAAACAAGAGCGGGGAGTGTCGCTGTACCCCGGCGCGACCGGATTTCTACGGCGTCCTGCTCACTTAGTCCGAGCTTTTCTGCGTCTTCCGGCGCAATTTCTAAAAACGGACCAGTATTCAGCTTGTTAAGCTGTGCTACCCGGCCTGTTTTGGTCAGGGTATGCCATTGATGTTGCAGGCGGCCTGTGTTGAGTAGGAAGGGAAAGGCGTCATCCGGTTCTTCCTCCCGCGGCATCCATGGGCGTGCAAAAAACACAGCTTTGCCCGATGGGGTCGCAAAGACGGGATAGGCGTCCGGGTCCGGCCGATAGCGGATGGGGTGGCGCGTCGCCTCATCTCCTGCCGCAGCAGGCCATTGCACAGGCCCGCTCAGGAGGCGTTCATGGCTTACGCCGGAAATATCATATCCTGTCACAGGATTTGCAAATCGGCTTGCTTCCGAAAAAACTTCAGCCGCAGAGGCAAAGGAGAACCCGTCCTCAAACCCCATGGCGCAGGCCACGCGGGCAATAATCTGCCAGTCCGGCAGGGCCTCGCCGGGTGGGCGGACGGCCTGCCGGGCGAGCGTCATTGTCCTGTCGGAATTCACCTGGACTCCGTCACCCTCTGCCCAGAGTGCGCCGGGCAGAAGGATATCGGCATACTGGCCTGTTTCCGTATCTGCGTAAGCATCCTGCACAATAACCAGTTCTGCTTTTTCAAGAGCAGAGAGAACAGTGCCGCGCCGGGGGACGGTTGCCACCGGGTTAGTGCAGATAATCCAGCAGGCTTTAATTTCCCCGGCGGCCATGGCGCCAAACATGGCAATCGCTCCTTGACTGCCCTCAGCCCGGATGGTGCCGGGCGGCAGACCCCACTGGGTTTCACAAAAAGCTCTGTCTTTTTCAGAAAGGGCTGTGCGCTGGCCCGGCAGACCTGGGCCCATATAGCCCATTTCCCGCCCCCCCATGGCGTTTGGCTGGCCAGTGAGGGAGAAAGGGCCAGAACCCGGCCTGCACAGGCTACCCGTTGCCAGATGCAGGTTGCACAAGGCATTGGTGTGCCATGCACCGGAAACGCTCTGGTTCAGTCCCATGGTCCAGAGGGACATCCACGCCCCGGCTTCGGCAATCCAGTGTGCTGCGGTGCGGATATCTGTTTCCGCAAGCCCTGTTATGTCCGCAACACGGTGTGGTGTGTACTCTGCCAGAAAAGCGGGCAGGGCGTCCCAGCCTGTGGTGCAGGCGTTGATAAAGGTCCTATCAAGCGCATCGGCTTCCATAAGCAGAAATAGCAGACCGTTGAGTAAAGCGAGATCTGTGCCCGGCCTTATTTGTAAAAACAGGTCCGCTTTCTCGGCTGTGGCGGTGCGCCGGGGGTCCACAACAATCAGCTTTGCCCCGGCACGTTTCCGGTCCATCAGGCGCAGAAACAGGATGGGGTGACAATCCGCCATATTCGCCCCGATGACGAAGAACAGATCGCTACAGTCAAAATCTTCGTACGAGCCGGGAGGAGCGTCTGCCCCCAGAGATAATTTATAGCCAGTGCCCGCGGCCGCCATGCACAGCCGGGAATTGGATTCAATATGTGGCGTGCGCAGATACCCTTTGACCAGTTTGTTGGCGAGGTACTGGGCCTCCATGGACATCTGTCCGGAAACATAGAGTGCAATGGCATCGGGGCCATCTGTGTCCAGAATAGTCTGAAGGCGTCTTGCAGTTTCCTGAATGGCAATATCCATTGGCGCAGGGTCTGGCGTGCTGGCGCGGTCTTTCCGCAGCAGCGCGGTCTCTAAGCGCGCGGGGGAGGTTATGGGTTTGTCGCAGGAACTCCCCTTTGTGCACAGCCGTCCTTTATTGGCCGGATGCTCAGTATCGCCGCGCACCCGGACAATTTTCTGGTCTTCCACCTCCATCACAATGCCACATCCCACACCGCAGTAGGGGCAGACAGAACGGATGTCCTGACACGTCATAAGCTTTACGCCATGAGGGTTTCCAGAGGGCGGGTTGTTGTGCGGGCACGGATTTCCACTCGTCCCTGATGCAGCCGCGCCTCCCATGCCTGAACAGAGCGGGAGGCATCCTCCAGACAGGTCCCGGTCTCAAGATTGAAATGTTGCTTGTAGAGCGGAGAGGCCACAACAGGCTGCCCCTTCAGGTCTCCTATCATTCCGCGCCCTAGCACATTGGCGTGTGAGAACGGGTCATGGTTATCAATGGCAAAAACCCGACCCTCTCCGCCTGCATCCGGAAGGTAGAACAGAGCGATCTGTGTAGTTCCAAGCAGGGCCACAACACCAGAGCGTGCAACAAGATCCCGCTGCGCGCACAAATCCGTCCAGTCTGCCGGGCCTGCTGCAACAGCCTGCTCAGGCTGGTTCTCCGCAGGTTTAACCTGATCCCGTTCCGGAACGGTGCGGATATTTGGGTCGGGGCGGCTGTCATTCACAAATGTGCGGAAGCGCTTCAGCTTTTCTTCATCCGTCAGCGCGTCTTTCCATTCGCAGTGGTAGGTCTCCACCACATGCTGCATCTGCTGTTCCAGCTCAGCACAGATACCAAGGCTATCATTGATGATAACATCTTTCAGATAATCCAGCCCACCCTCCAGCGTTTCACGCCAGACAGAAGTTCTCTGAAGTTTATCCGCAGTGCGGATATAAAACATCAGGAAGCGGTCAATATATTTGACCAGAGTTTCAGAATCGAGGTCTGTTGCAAAAAGCTCCGCATGGCGGGGCCGCATGCCGCCATTCCCGCAGACATACAGGTTCCAGCCATTTTCAGTAGCAATAACGCCCACATCCTTGCTCTGGGCCTCTGCACATTCCCGCGTGCACCCGGAGACAGCAAATTTGAGCTTATGGGGCGACCGCAGGCCCTTATAGCGGTTTTCCAGATCAAGCGCCTTGCCAACACTATCCTGCACCCCATAGCGGCACCATGTGCTGCCTACACAGGATTTTACAGTGCGGGTGGATTTTCCATACGCATGACCGGTCTCAAACCCGGCATCCAGCAATTCACGCCAGATCTCAGGTAACTGGTGGAGTTGCGCGCCAAACAAATCCACGCGCTGCCCACCAGTAATTTTGGTATAGAGGTTATATTTCTTGGCAACCTGCCCCAGCACAATCAGCTTGTCGGGGGTGATTTCCCCTCCGGCAATACGCGGCACAACGGAATAGGTCCCGTTTTTCTGCATATTGCCCATAAAGGTGTCGTTTGTATCTTGCAGAGGGATATAGAGCGGGTCCGTAATGGGTTTGTTCCATGCGGAAGCAAGGATCGAGCCGACCGCAGGTTTACAGATTTCGCAGCCCAGCCCCCCATTGCCATACTGCTCCATCAGGTCTTCAAAACTCCGGAGATTATGGACACGGACAAGAGAATACAATTCCTGCCGGGTGTAGGAGAAATGTTCGCACAGGCTTTTATCAACCGTAATGCCACGGGCGGTTAGCTCTGCTTCAAAAACACTTTTTAGCAGGCCGCTGCACCCCCCGCAGCCGGTACTGGCTTTGGTGTCGGCTTTCAGAGTTGCCAGATCCGTACAGCCCTGTTCAATAGCCGTGCTGATCGCGCCTTTGGTCACATTGTGGCAGGAACAGATGGTTGCTGTATCAGGCAGGGCATCCGCGCCCAGAAGTTCAGCCCCTTCACCGCGCGGCAGGATCAGAACGGCCGGGTCTGCCGGGGGGGCAATACCATTCTGCACATACTGAAAAATTGTGTCGTAGTAAGAGTTATCCCCAACAAGCACAGCACCGGTTACGCGCGTGCCATCGGCGGAGAGAACCAGCCTGCGGTAAGAGCCTTCGGCTTCCCCAATAAAGCGATAGCTGGTGGAGCCGGGTTCCTGCCCGTGCGCATCCCCGATGGAGCCGACATCGACCCCCTGAAGTTTAAGCTTTGTGGACATATCCGCGCCGGTAAAAGCGGCATCTGCCTCTCCCGCCAGCAGGGCGGCCACCGTGCGGGCCATGGTATAGCCGGGGGCGACAAGACCAAAAATCTGCCCTTCCCACAACGCACATTCCCCAATGGCAAAAATATCCGGGTCTGATGTGCGGCACTGATTATCCACAACAATGCCGCCACGCGGCCCGATCTCCAGCCCGCAGCCACGGCCCGGCATATCCTGAGGCTGAATCCCGGCCGAAAAGACAACCATATCTGTTTCCAGCGTGGTGCCATCAGCAAAAACCAGTTTGTGCCGGTGCGCCGTGCCCGCAACAATTTCTTTTGTAACGTGCAGAACACGCACATCAATGCCGAGGGCTTCAATCCGATGTTTGAGGGCGCGGCCGCCCTCTTCATCAAGCTGGGCTGGCATCAGGTGGCTGCCAAGCTGAATAACGCTGACATCCAGACCCAGAACTTTCAGGGCGTTGGCGGCTTCCAGCCCCAGAAGCCCACCCCCAATTACGGTACCATGCCGCGCACCTTCTGCCGCCGCGCGGATCAGGTCCAGATCTTCCAGCGTCCGGTAGACCAGACCGGCGGTGCCGGTATTGCCCGGTACAGGCGGCACAAATGGGCGGGAGCCGGTTGCAAGAATCAGTGTGCTGTAAGGCAGGTATCCATCTTCGGCGGTAATGGTTTTCTGTGCCCGGTCAATGTCCGTCACCCGGCTGTTCAGGTGGAGTGTGATGCCGTGGCTTGTGTGGAAGTCGTCCTGATGCAGCCGCAGGGCCAGCGCATCCTGTCCGCTCATATAATCCGTCAGATGCACGCGGTCATACGCATGGTGGCGTTCTTCGCCAAAAACATGGATCTGATGCGTTTCGTGCAGGCCATGCATAATGAGCTGCTCTGCGCAGTAATGGCCAACCATGCCGTTGCCGACAATGATGATGTTGTCTTTGATGGTCATTGGTTTGCCCTCTGCTTTTAAAATTTGAATTCGAGCGTTTGCATGTAGAGCGCGCCCTCTTTGGCGCCGACAGTCCGCATCCCGCGTGAGAGCAGAATACCTTCAATATCGTGCGTCCAGGCCCAGTGCGGCGCAAAGTTCCAGGAAAGCTGGGTGTAGGGCATGACGCCGGTAAACCCGCCATGCAGGTTGGCACGCCAGTTATAAATTTTACTGTTGCCGCCATAAACAGCGTCCTGCGTGCTGGCCCGCCAGAAGAACGGCACATGCAGCTTCAGGTGCAGGGTCGGGTGCATGGTAAAATTGGCAATCGGCCCCACACCAATCAGGTTTTGTGACGTCAGGGAAAGAGAGAGATCGTTATAATAAGGCAGCGGGACAAAAGGCGTTGCAAACGTGCCGACTGCGCCGCCCTGACTACGGTCAGACCCACCGGAGAACAGGTCAGCCTGCACGCCAAAGCCCGGCTTGCCCGCCCAGTCCGCGCGCGTGTACGTTATGCTGCCATTTACCGCATAAGCGCGCACGGAGCGTGTGCTCTGGCTTGTTTTGGCCGGACGAAACTCCCCACCCTGAAAAATACCTGTCAGATTTGTAGAGAACGGGCCGACATTCCCCCACAGGCGCAGCCCGACATTATCCCGGCGGGAAGAGCCTTTCTGCACACTTCCCTGTGTTGCGGCAGGGATGGAAGCCGCAGCGCCGCCATACAGGTATCCAAGGAAAAACAGATCCGCAAACATCTGGCTTTTCTGGCCCATGAATTGGAAAGCGGGGAGTGCTGTGGACGTATAGGCACCATAAAGGCGCGCATTATAATTTGTGCCGTCTGCAAAAACCTTTTGCGGCAGCTTGTTTGTTTGCATGAAGTCGAACAGGTCGATCCTGAAGCGGTTCCACACGGCATATCCGCGGAAGCCGTCCCATGTCTGCTGCACGTTTGTCAGGTCACGCGGGGACTGTAGGGAAACGGGTGCATCCAGAAAAATCTGTCTGCCGCCGATAACACCCATCTGCGCCCCAAGAAGGTGGCCTTTAACTTCCAGAATCCCTTGCTGGAGGTCCAGACTTTCGCGCTGGGCACCCGTCTGGTAGCCGTATGTGTTGGAACCACCTGCCACGCCATACAGGAATTCCGCATAAGCCCGCACATGCTCTCCCAGATGCAGGTCCGCGCCATACTGGTTGCGGAGCAGAACACGGCTGGCATTTGTTTTGCCTGCCTGACCGAGCAGGGGCTGATTTTCAAAAATATACCGTAGCCGTTCTTCCCCGCTGAAGCTCATCCAGATACTGCCGCTATCATTAAGGCGGACGTATTTCAGGCGGTTGAACCAGTCGTTTTTCCGAATGTTCTGTGGGGTCCGGGCCAGAGGACTCCAGTCTTCCGTCCAGCGGGCCTGACCGTAGCCATTCACAACCCCAAACCCGGAAGCAGCACCGTTTCCGGCGTTAAAGATCTTCCAGTCGGGGTGATAGACCGCCCCTTTTAGAACGGCCTTCTTGTCTGGCAGAGGCAGCACCGGAACTGCGACAACGGGCGTCAGAGGCGTCACTGCGGCAGGAAGAGGCGTTTTCTGGGTTGCGGATTTTTGCTCTGCCGCCCATGCGGTGCCGCTCAGCGCGACACTCAGGACAAGGCTTCCACTTTTCCAACTCTGGAAACAGCGTAAAATACGTTTCATTGCGCACGCTCCGTCCAGCGGGCGTGGCAGCCCGTGACGCACCCGCACGCGATGAAACAGACAAGTGCAAAAATGAAAAAGCCGGGGCCGTAGGAACCCGTCGTCTGACGTGCGGCGCCAAGGGAGGAGGCGAGATAAAAGCCGCCCACTCCGCCAGCCATACCAACAAGACCCGTCAGAATACCGACCTGCTGCGGGAACCGGATCGGTACAAGCTGAAAGACCGCGCCGTTCCCCAGCCCCAACGTCACCATGCCCAGAAAGAAAGCGCCAAACGCCAGAAAGACAGAAGGAAGCCCCGTTGAGATCAGCAGGAAAATAAGCCCTGCTACCCCATAAATCAGCATCAGCGCCTTTGTGCCGCCAATACGGTCCGCAAGAGCCCCGCCAACCGGACGGATAAAAGAACCGGCAAAAACCACAAAGGCGGTGCACGCCCCTGCGGTGGCCGGGGCCAGATGGTACTGATCATTGAAGTAGATGGTCAGAAAGGCGGCCAGACCGACAAATCCGCCGAACGTGACGCTATAGAAGAACATCAAAGCCCAGCAGCCGCCCGATTTCAGGATCGGCCCCCATGAAGACAGGGACGGCATGGACGGACGGCTCGCCGGTTCCCGAGCCAGACACAAAAAGGCAATCAGCACTGCAATCAGCGGCAGCGTTGCCAGCCCCAGAACATTCAGCCAGCCCACCATGGCAGCCAGACCGGGCGCGAACAGGGATGCCAGAGCCGTGCCGGAATTCCCGGCCCCTGCAATACCCAGAGCCGTGCCCTGATAACGGGGCGGATACCAGACGGACGCAAGGGGCAGCGCAACAGCAAAGGAGGCCCCCGCAATGCCCAGAACCAGAGCGACCCAGAACATGCTGAGATAGCTGTGTGGCGCCAGAAGCCATGTCAGCCACAGTCCAAGAATAACACTCACCTGCGCCGCAATGGCGACGCGGCGCGGGCCAAACACATCCACCAGTGCTCCGGCAATCACCCGCAGGCCAGCACCAGCCAGAACAGGGGTTGCCACCAGCAGCCCCTTCTGTCCGGCGTTCAGATGCAGGTCATGCGCAATGGAAATCCCAAGGGGGCCGAGGAGCACCCAGACCATGAACGAGACATCAAAATAGAGAAATGCGGCAAGCAGAGTCGGTGCGTGACCGGCTTTAAGGAACCCTTTGTCCACAGAACGTCTTCCAGATGGTCCGCATTTTCTGCACGGAAAACCATCGCTCTCTGAGCCAGCGAACCGCCATTGATCCGCCCTGTGTGCCGCGTCTGCCTTAACAAGAAGGCGCCTGTTCTTTCCGCCGCCGTTGACGGAAAGAAGAATGTTCTGAAACAGTAAGGCCGGAATAATCCGATGTCAAAATGATTTTCAAGAATAAATGGATTTTTAGCCTCACTATTTACAGCGGACTATAGACGATCAGGCTTTCTCGCTTCTCGCTTCTCGCTTCTCGCTTCTCGCTTCTCGCTTCTCGCTTCTCGCTTCTCGCTTCTCGCTTCTCGCTCTGCGCGAATGGCGCACTTGTTTGTTTTGGCGGAACGCACGCTGTCTGCGGGGAACGTATTGTCAGCACAGAGGGGGGACGACGCTTTCATAACGGGGTTCGCTCCACCACGCGCAATTATGACAAATGCTATTCTGGATAAGCGCGATACGGCACAACACCACGGGCATCGCTGCCGGTATCAAGCAAACGGCCTGACAGTGGGAGAGATCGGTGGCTGCAATTATCCCGGCTACAGGCCCGGCACCCCGGACCAATGGGAATAACCAGACTATGGTCGCTCAGATCCAATCCGTCCGCATATACTGTTTGCGTGGCATCCTGAATATGACACCCAAGGACAATGGCGCTCTGCCGGGGCCTGTCTGTGTAATTACGCCCCTCGTGGGAGACGGTTCTGGCGATATTCAGGTAAATTGTATTATCCGTCGTTTCTGAAAGTTGTACCTGCACCTGTCCGGGCGTGGCGAAAGCACGAAAAATATTCCACAACGGGCACGGTCCGCCAAAGCGCGCTTGTGAAAAACGATTGGCAGAAAAGCTTTTTAAAATATTTCCTGCGATATCAAGTTTGAGGAAATAAAAAGGAATACCTTCCATGCCGGGGCGTTGCAGGGTACTCAGGCGATGGCTGACCTGCTCAAAACTGACGCCAAAGTGCCTGCGGATACGTTCTACATCATACCGCATGGTCTTTGCAGTTTTTAGAAAGTTCTCGTAAGGAAGCAGAAGCGCACCAGCAAAATAATTGCCCAGATAAACCCGCGCGAGCTGGAAGGAGTTTTTATTTTTCGGTGCCGAGCGTTTTAAAATTCTGGTTATCAGTTTGTCATAGTTTAATTGCCCGATAATCTGCGCAAGATAAAAGATACGACTTTCCTGCGTCTGGTTATAAGGCAGCATGATTGTGCTGCGCTGTCTGTTGATACGCCAGACCAGACCTTCCTGCTCCATTTCCATGTCCTGCACGATTTGTAAGCCATGCTGTTCCTGCAGAAAAGCGGCGAGAACGGGTTCAAGGTTGTCTTTATTTTCAGGAAGATTTTGATAAAAATTTTCGGCAGCGCAATCAAGTTCGTGAAAATAGTTTTGCTTTTCCTGCACCCAGTTTCCAACCTCTTCATAAGGTTCGAGCGGTGCCGTATCCGGTAAGGAGGACGCTGCCCGCTGTTGCTCAAACATATAGGCTCGATAGAGCGTTAAAAAAGCGTCGCAGAGTGCTGGTGTCTGTCTGGCTGCTTCAGCCATGTGCGTCATAGTCAGAGAAGCGTCTTTAAAAACAGGATCTCCCATTGTTTCGCGCAGGGCCTGAAGCCTGTGAGCTTCGCGTGTGTCATTAAACCATACGGGTGTAAGGTTATAGTGCTCACAAATAAGATGAAGCAGGCGGTCAGGCAGGGGGCGATGGTTACGCTCCAGCTGGTTGAGGTAGCTGAGCGATATGCCAAGTAGTGAGGCAAGCGTCTGCTGGGTCAGATTGTCGCGCTTGCGCAGTTCACGCAAACGCTGGCCAGCAAAAAGTTTTGTGCGGGTTACCGGCATGACGAAACTTCGCAAACTTCGCAAGTTCCGCAAATTCCTTCGCTTCTTTCCACTCTTATCTCTCTCCTGATTTTTGTTTTTGTTTGTCAGATTGCGTGTGTGTTCAGAGGCAAGATCAGGAATTTAAAACATGCAGTACCATGATGTTCGAGTGCACCCGGAAACTGAACGTCTGCCCCGTTCCGGGCAGCTCGCATGGAAGATAGCACAGGTCGCGGCTGACCCTGTTCCTGTTGACATTGAAGTTACGGAAATGGTTGTCAACCGGTTGATTGATAACGCTTCCGTGGCTGTTGCCTCCCTTAACCGTCATTCTGTTGTGAGCGCACGGGCCGAGGCTCTGGCGCACCAGCGCCCCAACGGGGCGACGCTGTTTGGCATGGGGCCGGATATCCGGGTGCATGCCGAATGGGCTGCCTGGGCAAACGGCACGGCGGTGCGTGAGCTTGACTATCATGACACATTTCTGGCTGCTGAATACTCGCATCCGGGCGATAACCTGCCCGGTATTCTGGCGGTGGCCCAGCAGTGCCACCGCAGCGGCGCAGACTTTATCCGTGGCGCGGCCACGGGGTATGAAATTCAGATAGATCTGGCGCGCGCCATCTGCCTGCACAAGCACAAGATTGATCATGTTGCCCATCTCGGGCCATCCGTTGCCGCGGGTATCGGCACCCTGCTGCGTCTGCCGCCAGCAGTCATTTATCAGGCTATCGGGCAGGCCCTGCATGTGACGACGGCCACCCGGCAAAGCCGTAAGGGCGAGATTTCCTCATGGAAAGCCTATGCCCCGGCCCATGCTGGCAAAATGGCGGTTGAAGCTGTTGACCGTGCCATGATGGGGGAAACGGCTCCTGCTCCGATTTATGAAGGAGAAGATGGGGTTATCGCGTGGATGCTGGATGGGAAAAACGCGCAGTATCATGTGCCGCTTCCGGCACAGGGTGAAGCCAAGCGCGCCATTCTGTCGTCTTTCACCAAAGAGCATTCCGCGGAATATCAGAGTCAGGCGCTGATCGACCTCGCCTTTAAAATGGGGCGGAAAATTTCTGACTGGGATGCGGTAGAGGATATCCTCATTGAGACCAGCCACCATACGCATTACGTTATTGGCACGGGCGCGAATGATCCGCAAAAGTTTGACCCGCATGCCTCGCGTGAAACACTGGATCATTCGATCATGTATATCGTTGCCGTCGCCTTGCAGGATGGGGCCTGGCACCATGAACGTTCTTACGCCCCCGAGCGGGCGCGGCGTGAGGATACTGTTCGGCTCTGGCGTAAAATTCATACGGTAGAAAAGCCTGAATGGACTGAACGCTATCACGATGCCAACCCCGACCGTAAGGCCTTTGGCGGCCGGATTATCATCCGTATGAAAGATGGCTCCGTTCTGGAAGACGAACTGGCTGTTGCCAATGCCCATACGCTCGGCGCAACGCCCTGGCAGCGCACGGATTATATCCGGAAATTCCGCACACTGTCTGAAGGCATTGTTCCTCAGGAAGAAGTCAGGCGGTTTCTGGATGTTGTTCAGAAGTTGCCTCAGTTGCAGGCGGGAGAATTGCACCTGCTGGAACTTCAGTTACCGGCAGCCTCACTCCAGCAGAGCAGAGCTGAAGGCATCTTCAATTTTGGTCAGTCCAGAACCGAGGCAGACGTCACCCGACCCTCTGCCGTTCTGGCGTCCTAGAGCGTCACCTTATCCATATGCCTTGCAGACAGGATAAAAATCATGACAACACATCTGCACAGAAAGCCCAAAAAATCAGTTGCCCTGTCCGGCACGGTTGCGGGCAATACGGCTCTCAGCACTGTAGGCCACAGCGGGAATGATCTTCATTATCGTGGATACGATATTAAAGATCTTGCCAAGAATTGTATGTTTGAGGAAGTGGCGCATCTGCTGATTTATGGCTATCTGCCAAATTCGCATGAACTGGCGTCCTACCAGCAGCATTTGATGCGGCTGCGCGAGATTCCGGCACTTGTCAAAAATGGTCTGGAATGTCTGCCTGCCGCCTCTCATCCGATGGATGTGATGCGTACCGCAGTGTCTTTGCTGGGGTGTGCCCTGCCGGAGCGGAGCGATTGCCCGGTGGCAGGCACGCGCGAGATTGCGGACAGGCTGGTCGCCTCCCTCGGGTCCATGCTGCTCTACTGGTATCACTTTTCCACGCATGGCCGCAGAATAGAGACCTTTACGCAGGATGAGACTGTTGGCGGGCATTTCCTGCATCTGTTGCATGGAGAAAAGGTGCCGGATGCGTGGGTGCAGGCGATGCATACCTCCCTTATTCTCTATGCCGAGCATGAATTTAATGCCTCCACCTTTACGGCGCGTGTGGTCGCAGGGACAGGGTCGGACGTTTATTCTGCGGTCGGCGCTGCCATAGGTGCGCTGCGCGGTCCGAAACATGGCGGTGCGAATGAGGTGGCGCTGGATATCCAGCAGCGGTACCATACAGCGGACGATGCTGAGGCTGACATCTGCCGCCGTCTGGAAAACCGCGAAGTCATTATTGGCTTTGGGCACCCTGTTTATACAGTTGCTGACCCGCGCAACGAAATTATTAAAGACACAGCGCACGCTCTGGCACGCCGTAATGGCACCATGCGGCTTTATAACGTAGCCGAGCGCATTGAGCGCGTTATGGAGGAAAAGAAAAACATGTTCCCCAATCTGGATTGGTTCAGCGCGGTTTCTTATCAGGCTATGGGTGTTCCAACATCCATGTTCACACCTCTGTTTGTCATCTCCCGTGTGACAGGATGGTGCGCGCATATCATTGAACAGCGGGAAGATGGCAAGATTATTCGCCCTTCTGCCAATTACACCGGGCCAGACAACCGTCCTTTTGTCTCGATCCGTGAACGCGATGGACTGGAGAATGCAGCATGACATACCTTTCAGGAAATGATGCACCGGCATCGCCCGCAGGAACGCGCTTTCGTACCCTGCTGGATGGAAAAGACATTATGCGCATTCCGGGGGCACATAACGGGCAGGCCGCCTTGCAGGCGAAAGACGCAGGGTTTGAAGCCCTCTATCTGTCTGGTGCGGCAATGTCGGCCAGTATGGGGTTGCCAGATCTTGGTATCATCACGATAGAAGATGTCTGCTTCTTTATTCGTCAGATTACGCGTGCATCTGGTCTGCCGCTTCTGGTGGATGGGGATACCGGCTATGGTGAAACCCTGAATGTCATGAACATGGTACGCGCATTTGAGGATGCCGGTGCCGCCGCCGTACATATTGAAGACCAGATTCTGCCTAAAAAATGCGGCCATCTGAACGATAAGAAGCTGGCGACACCTTATGAGATGGCTCAGAAAGTCGCCGCGGCCGTCAAGGCACGGCGCAAAATGGTGATTGTCGCCAGAACAGACGCCGCAGGGTCTGAAGGGCTGGAGGGGGCTGTGGCCCGGGCCAGACTCTACAGAGAAGCCGGGGCAGACGCTATTTTTCCGGAAGCACTGACGTCTGAAGAGATGTTCCGTGAATTTGCGCGGCGTCTGCCTGATGTGCCTCTGCTGGCGAATATGACCGAGTTCGGTCGTTCTCCGTTTTTCACGGCTGAGCAGTTTCAGGCCATGGGCTATCGCATGGTGATATGGCCAGTCAGTTCCTTACGTGTTGCGAATAAAGCGCAGGCTGATCTGTACCGTACACTGGCGCAAAAAGGCAGTACGCAGGAGTTGCTGCCAAAAATGCAAACGCGTGAAGAGCTCTACAAAACAATTCGGTATTATGATTACGAGGCACTGGACCAGAGTATTGTTGCGACAGTGCTGCCCAGCGTCATTCCCGAAAAACAGAGCTGTCACGCTGCCTGATCTTCCGTCTGCCGGACAAAATAAAACAACAACAGAGCGAAAGCCATGTCCACTTTGTCCCTTATCCCCACGCACTCTCACCCGCATTACACCGCAAGCATGAGCCCGGCAGAGTTGCAGGCCATGCGCGCGCATGCGCAGCAAAACCCGGAAGGCTTCTGGCTGGAGCAGGCCCGGCGTATCCACTGGCACCGTAAGCCAACACAGGGGTTCCGGGGGTCATTTGAGGGAGATGTCTCCATCAAATGGTATGATGATGGCCATCTGAATGCCTCTGTCTGCTGTATTGACCGCCATCTTACCGCACGGGGTGATCAGGTCGCCCTGATCAGCCACAGGGAAGGGCGCCCCGGTGCAGAGCAGATAACCTATGCCATGCTGCATGAGCGCGTCTGTCGCCTTGCCAATGCGCTGACGGATCTCGGGGTGGAAAAAGGGGAACGTGTCGCTATCTCCCTGCCCATGATTTCCGAGGCTGTCGTGGCCATGCTGGCGTGTGCCCGGATCGGGGCCGTGCATGTTGTGCTGTTTGGTGGATTTTCAGCCGAAGGCATTGCGGAACGCCTGATGGATAGCGGGGCCGTGCTGGTTATGACCGCCAGTGAGGCCAGACGTGGCAACAAAACCATCCCGTTCAAACAGACGATGGATGATGCCTTACTGAAATGTGGCCAGAACTGCACCGTAAAATCCGTGCTGGTTGTCAGAACGTCTGACGCTGCCGTTCCCATGCTCCCCGGCCGTGACTATGATTATCATGATTTTGTAGACGGGTTTGAACCTGATTTCGTCCCCGTTGTCATGTCTGCGGAAGCACCGTTGTTCATGCTCTACACATCCGGCAGCACAGGAAAGCCGAAGGCTGTTGTGCATGCAACCGGGGGATATATGGTGTGGGCTGCCTACACAATGGGCATGGTTTACGCGCAAAAACCTGGCGATGTTTTGTGGTGCACGGCGGATGTGGCGTGGATCACCGGGCATACCTCTGTTGTGTATGGGCCGCTGGCGAATGGTGGCACCACTATGATTTCGGATAGTCTGCCAAATGCGCCGCATGCCGGACGGTGGTTGGATCTGATTGATGACTATAAAGTCACCATGTTGTTTACATCCCCGACGGCTGTCAGAGCCATGATGGCCGATGGTGATGCGGTTGTGCAGGCGCACAGTCTGGAAACGCTCCGGTTGCTTGGCGTTGCCGGGGAACCCATCAGTTCCGATGTGTGGATGTGGTACCATGATGTGATTGGTCGTGGAAAATGCCCGGTGGCGGATACATGGTGGCAGACTGAAACGGCTGGTGTTGTGCTGGGGCCGGTGCCGGGTGCCCAGCCCTTAAAACCCGGCTCAGCCAGCACGCCCCTGCCGGGACTGGATCTGGCTCTGGCTGATCCGCAAGGCCGTATTCAGGAAAACTCTGCGGAAGGAAGCCTGTGTATTGCAAGGTCATGGCCCGGACAGGCCAGAACAATCTGGCGCGACCATGAACGTTTTTGCAAAACGTATTTTTCTATGGTGCCCGGATTCTATTTTACCGGCGACGGCGCCCGGCGGGATGATGATGGTTATTACTGGATTACGGGCAGAATGGATGATGTGATCAATGTTGCTGGTCACAGGCTTGGCACGGCAGAAGTGGAAGATGTTCTGGCGACGGACCATCGTTTGTTAGAAAGTGCCGCTGTTGGCGTGCCGCATCCTGTTAAAGGGCAGGCGCTGGTGGTTTTTGCAATCGCCCGTAAAAATGTCACAGCGCAGCCAACAGAGGCAGGGATTAAACGCATGGTGGCCGACGCTCTGGGCCGCTATGCAATGCCGGAAACTGTTTATCTGGTCCCTGATTTGCCGCGCACGCGTTCTGGTAAAATAGTGCGTCGTCTTCTGCGTAAAATCGCAAGTGGTGAAATCGAAAACTTTGGTGATCTGTCCACTTTGACAGATCAGGAAATCGTTCAGACAATTTGCAACTTCGTGCAGGAAAAACACGGTATGGGCTCTACTCCCTTGATCTTACAGGCATGAAGAGCATGCCTTCTGTCTGATCAGGACAAACCCGTCAGGATCAGACTCCTTGCGCTGATGTAAGAGAGGGGGCCTGCGGCGACGCGACGTTTCGGTATGACGTTCTCAACACAGTCGTCATACCGAAGTACGATGCGCCGCCTGATCTGCCTGCTCAGTCACGGCCCTTCGTTGCCATATAGGCATGAAAAACACCGAAAGATGTGTGTTTGCGCACGTTTGCAAACCCGGCCTGTTTCAGGTTCTGGAGGATCTGCTCTGGGGGAATACACTGTTCAATCGTGTCCCAGTAATAGGCCATCAGGGTCCGGCTTTCGCGGGATGCGGTAACGCCTGAGAGAAACGGCACGACCTTTCCCAGATAAAAGCGCAGAAAGGCTTGCACTGCGGGAGAACGTGCCCGCCCTATTTCAAGAATAAGCAGGTTGCCGCCGGGTTTAAGAACCTGCAGATACCCCCTGAATGTCGCATTTAGATCCCGCACATGACGCAAAGCATATCCCATGCTGAGCATATCCATGCTGTTCTCAGCAAAAGGCAGAGCCTGCGCATCCGCCTGCACGACCTGAATGGGCAACTTGCGGCGGCACTCCGCTAACATCCCCGGACTCATATCCAGCCCGACAATGTTTGCCGGGGCGGTGAGTGTTGCGGCTTCCTGCGCGACCAGCCCTGTGCCGGTTGCAACATCAAGGAGCCTGTGCCCCTGACGCAGGCCCGCTGTGCGCAGCATCCATCTGCGGTACCATTTGCCAGACCCAAGAGAAAAGATGCTGTTAATGCGGTCATAATAACTGGCGGTGCGATCAAAAATGGACCGAATAAAAACCGCGCGTTCGCTGCCATTTTCGTAGTAAGCCGGGAGCACAGGGTGTGGGGGGCAGGGGTTTTGATCAGGCATGAAAAAGATCGCTTCTCAAAGGCGGGGTGATCGGGTCATATCGTAATTATGGGAGGCGGAACAGCCTTGTTCCTGTGGTGCTGGAGTTCTCTTCTGTTATGCCGGACGCGTTTCGCTGTGTTGTCCTGATCCCGTCTTATAATTCAGGCAAGTTGCTACGGCGCACGGTGTCTGAGGTTCTGGCCGTGTGGCCGGATGTTGTTGTGGTGAGTGATGGCAGTCAGGATGGCAGCCAGCACGCGCTTGATGATCTGCTGTTACAGCATGCAGGCCTGCATCTTGTCCGCCTGCAACGTAATGGCGGGAAAGGGCGGGCGGTTTTATACGGCGCACAATGGGCGGAACAGGCGGGCTTTACACATATTCTCACGATGGATGCCGATGGCCAGCATCCGGCACAGGACCTGCCGGACTTTACGGCGGCAGGACGCCAGAACCCACAGGCCATGATTCTCGGGAAACCGGTGTTCGGTCCCGAGGCTCCGGCTGTACGGGTTTGGGGGCGAAAACTGTCTAATGGTCTGGTATGGCTGGAAACTGGCGGTGCGGTGCAGGACTGCCTGTTCGGGTTCAGGATTTATCCTCTTAAGCCCTTCCTGCAGGCCATGCGGATGTCCCATTTTATGCGTGGCTTTGATTTTGACCCGGAAATTGCGGTAAGGCTGGTGTGGATGGGGGTGCCTGCCTGCAACAAGGCAACGCCTGTGCGTTATCTTGAAAAATCTGAAGGCGGGATTTCCCATTTTCATTATGGAAGAGATAATGCCCGCCTGATCTTTATGCATGTCAGGCTCATCCTGACGTTTGTCTGGAAGAGGCTTTGCGGAAAGCGGAAACTGTTTCCCGCAGAGAAACATGCTCAAAATTGCGGATCACACGGCGTCTGACGTACGCTTCAACCAGCATAACGCCCGCAGCGCACGCAAACGTTCCTCCTGATAACGGCCAGCGCCATGATCCGTCTGGGCCTGCCAGCTCCAGAACCGCGGGGGCCAGCAATGCTCCGGCAAAAAAGACCGCCCAGAAGAGGGTCAAAAACCGCGTGTAGCGCGCCACATCTGCGCGTAAGGGCCCGTGCACCTGCTGCGCCACGCGGGAAATCAGGGGTGTGTGTGCAGGGAGCAGGGAACAGGCAAATGTGCCCAGCAATGCCCCCAGCGGGACCACATAGAGGAGAAGGGTATCGGTAGTGCGCGCCTGCTGGGGACAATAAACCCCGAAAAGGCAGAAAAGAAGGGTGCAGCACGCTACAGTCAGAATATGCCTGCTCAGCAGGGCAAGCGCTGTGCCTTGTAGTAAAATAATAAGAGGAACATTCAGGCTGTTTATAGCGGAAAAATGAGCGATATGCCCTAAAACAAGCGAGAGAAAAAACACCGCAATGCCTAGAATCTTTTTTGCGGGCATGGCTCTGCTTCTGTTATAGCGTGGCTTTTCTTCATGCATTGTTTATGTTAGCTGACTCATTCAATCTGCATTTTAGTGATGAGATTATGCTGTGAATACGACGAGTTCTCCCGCATCGCAAACCCCCTTTGAACATGAAGTGGCTGAACGGCTGGTCGAGGCATTGCAGCTCGAAGTCACAGCGTCCGAAATTGAGCCGGAAGCCCCCCTGTTTGGGGAAGGTCTGGGCCTTGATTCCATTGATGCGCTTGAAATCTCTCTGCTGGTCGGGCGTGATTATGGCGTCACCCTGCGGTCTGATAACCCGGACAACAAGCAGATTTTCAGCTCTTTGCGGGCGCTGTGCCAGTATTTGCAGGCTAACCGTTCCTCTGCCGGATAAATCCTGTTGAGCAAGGGCGTGGGAAACCGGAACTGGCCAGACTTGTCCCTGCTCTATGCGCCGGAACGCGAGGTGTTTGTCACCTCGGCAGGGCCAGTCACCGGACACGCTTTCTTGCGGGCAGCGCATCGTCTGGCGGAAAATCTGCCAGATCAGCCCGTGGTTCCGGTCTGCGCGGATGTGTTTCTTTTCTCTCTGCTGTTTGCGGCGACCCTGATGAAGGGCCAGTATGTGCTGCTCTCAAGTGACCGGTCATCAGCCCGGCTGGCTGAACTGGCGCAGCAGCACAACGCCGTTTGTATTACTCTGGCCGGAGACCCTGAAGCCTCTCAGTTGCCCGCTGGCGGCAAAGTTTTACAGAATGATGTCTCTCTTTCTGATGATCCGCCTCTGAGCGGACACAGTGATTTTAATCCGGTTATAGACGCCGGGCGTCTGGTTGCCGTCGTGTTTACGTCTGGCAGCACAGGGCAGCCTGTCGGGCATAAAAAATATTGGGGAGGGCTGGTGACCAGAAGCGTCACGGCCCGTGTCCTGCTTGACCCGGAAACCGGGCCAGCGTCTCTGGTTGGCACGGTGCCGCCGTATCATATGTATGGTTTTGAGACACTGGTGCTACAGGCGCTGAATACCCGTGTCAAAACCATCGCGGGGGCAGATCATTACCCGGCAGACTGGGTTGCCCGGCTGGAGAAAGCCTCGGCTCCGCGTATTCTGGTCACAACCCCTCTGCAATTGCGGGGGCTGGTAAAGTCGGGCCTGACGGTTCCCGCCGTGCGGCGTGTCGTATCGGCGTCGGCACCCCTGCCTGAAAAGCTGGCAGAAGAAGCCGAGCGTTTTCTAAAGACTGAAGTGACCGAAATCTATGGGTCAACCGAGACAGGCTCGGTCGCCATCCGGCGCACCCTGAGCGGCCCGTACTGGAGCTGGTACCGGGATATCGGGTTACAGACTCTGGCTGACGGGAGGGTGGAACTCTCGGCTCCCGGTGCGTTGAACCATGTTCTGGCGGACTTTATAGAAACGGGTGAGGCAGGAACATTCAAGTTGCTCGGGCGTGTCACGGATCTGCTGAAACTGGGTGGCAAGCGTGGCTCTCTGGCTGCGCTGAATGCTGTGCTCAATAGTCTGCCGGGGGTTGAAGACGGGGCGTTTCTGCCGCCGGATATGTCCGGGGCAGACCCACAGGCACGCATGCAGGCGTTTGTTGTCGCCCCCACAGTGCCAGCGGAGACCCTGTTACAGGCGCTACGGCCTTTGATAGACCCGGTTTTTTTGCCCCGGTGTCTTGTTCCGGTCGCCGCATTGCCGCGCAACGCGGTGGGGAAACTGACCTTGCAGGCTTTGCGTGAGCTGGCAGCCGCGCAAAACGCGGAAGAGGAAATTGGCACTTTTACCGTGCCGCGTGATCATCCCTGTCTGGCAGGTCATTTTCCGGGGCAGCCGGTTGTGCCCGGTGTTCTGCTGCTGGAGGCAGCTTGTGCCCTGCTGAATGAGCCGGGCTTTGAGTGTGACATGGTCAAGTTTCTGCACCTTGTTCTGCCAGAACAGCCGGTGGTGTTTTCCATGCGGCAGGCGGGAGAGTCCCTGCGCCTGACGGGCCGTTGTCTGGGGAATGTCGTGCTGCGTGCGGTGTTCAGGGCACGTCCCGTTGAAGGCTGAGACCGATCATCGGTGGGTGGTGCCGGAACGCGGGAACCGTGCGGCCATGGCGCTGGCAATCTGGCTGGCAAAGCGCCTCGGCTGGCGGCGTCTGCGGGTTTTGCTCTGGCCGATAACCTTCTATTTTTTCCTCTGCCACGCCAGGGCACGCCGGGCATCCCGCATTTATCTGTCCCGTATTTTGCGGGAGAGGGCGGGTAACCGGCAGGTGGTGCGGCACTTTCACAGCTTCGCTCAGGCCGTGCTGGACAGACTATTTTTTCTGATGGCTCCCCAGACCATGCCCGCCGTCCGCTGCATCGGCCGGGAGGTCTTTCTGCGGGCGATGGAGCGCGGGCAGGGGTGCCTGTTGCTGGGCGCCCATATCGGGTCTTTCGAGGCACTGCGTTCTCTGGGGCGTGAACATGCCGTTACTCTGAAAATGGTGATGTACCGTTCCAACCTTGGCGGGGCCACGCAGGTTCTGGAAGCACTGGACCCGTCTTATCAGAATACCATCATCCCCATAGGCCAGCCTGACACCATGCTGCGGGTGGCGGAAAGTCTGCAACAGGGGCACGTCATTGGTATGCTCGGAGACCGCTCCCCGGCAACGGGGCGCACGGTTACAGTCCCTTTTCTGGGGAAGGCCATTACTTTGCCCGAAGGCCCGTACCGGCTGGCTCTGGCAACGGGAGCCCCTATCCTTCTGGTGTGTGCCACCCGAGGTGCGGACGGGGCGTACGCGGTACGGTTTGAACCGTTTGACGTGCCTTACCCTGCCAGCAGGAAAGACCGTCCGCAGTTTATTCAGGACGCAGCAGAACGCTATGCGGACTGGATGCAGACGGAGTGTCTGAAAGCCCCGTTTTGCTGGTTTAATTTTTACGACTACTGGAAAGATCTGTCATGAAGCGTCTTGCATTCCTCCTGCTTTGTGGCGGATTTTTTGTAGCTGCGCCGTCTGCCCGGTGTGAAGATGTCCCGGCTGATCTTGCAGCGCAAATTGTCACGCATCTGGGCAGTGTTCCTGAACGTACCGAGCATTTTCATGAAACACGGGAGCTTGGCGCGCTGACGCATCCGCTGCTATCCTCCGGGGTGCTGATTTTCCGGCATCCTGATTTTCTGGAAAAAGAAACCCTCTTGCCACAGCCCGAAACACTGGCAATTGAGGGGGATACCGTCTCAGTGCAGCGCGGCGGCCATGTGCGGCACATCCTTCTGGCGCAAAATCCAGCGCTGGCGCTTCTGGCCACAACACTCCGGGCACCGCTGGCGGGGAACATGGCGGCCCTGAGGCAGGCCTATACCGTATCGGCGCAAGGGGATATGGGGGCGTGGACGCTGACCATGACGCCTCTGTCTGAACAGGCCCACAAAATGGTGCGGCAGGTGGTGCTGGCTGGCCGTAATAATGCCGTAGAAAGCCTTAAAATCCTTCAGGCAAACGGTGACAGACAAACCCTGATGATAGACCATTGACCCACCCGGCAAGACCTCGTTTTCTGGCAGCCGCCCTGGCGTTTTCCGCTATTCTGGCCGCCATTGTGTTGTGGGCCATACCGCTCAGGCTGGATATGGCCAGCTTTCTGCCAAAAGGGCATAATGACGGCACCCGCTTCCTTCTGCGTGAAGTGCAGGAAGGGGTTGCCGGCACGATAGTGATGCTGGGGATTGAAGGCGCAGCTGAGCCAGAACTGGCGCGTCTCAGCCTTGGTATGCAGAAGACTCTTTCAGGTCATCCGCAGTTTGTCTCTGTCATGAATGGCGTGTTTTCCGCCCGGCAGACGCAGGGCCTGCAGGATACTCTGATGGCGCATCGTTACCAGCTTGCGCCGGATGCCTCCGCGCGTGACTTTAGCGCAGCAGCACTGGGGCAGGCGTTTGAGGGTGTGCTTGATGGCCTGAATTCCAGTGCAGGCTCCGTGTTTTCAGATATGCTTCTGCGTGATCCAACAAAGGCTTTTCTGAACACAGTGCAGACTTTGGAGCCAGACGTGCAGGTGCGTATGGCGCATGGCGTGTGGTTTGCGTCAGACAGGCCCCGTGCCTTGTTGCTGTTACGCACTACGGCGCCGGGAATGGATCTGCTCAGGCAGAAAGCGGTGCAGCAGACGTTGCAGACCACGTTCGCGGCCCTGCATCCGGGCACGGCCCGTTTGCTGATGAGTGGCCCGTCGGTTTTTGCCGTCAGAAGTGCTACCGGCATGCGGACGGATATGGACCTTATGGCGTTCTGCTCGGTCCTGCTGGTCGCCGGGGTGCTGTACTGGCGGTTCCGCTCGTTCTGGGTGCTCGCGGCTATCGGGGTGCCGTTTTTTCTGTCTCTCAGCGTTGCCATGATCGTTGTGCGGCTGGTGTTTGGGTATGTGCATGGCATTGCTCTGGGCTTTGGCATGACCATGCTGGGTGTCGCGCTTGATTACCCCGTGCTGCTGATTGGCCACCGTGACAGGGGAGAAGGGCCAGAAGCGACATTGCAGCGGATAGGCCATAGCCTGCGCCTGAGTGTGACCACCGCCGTTCTGGGGCTGACGGGCATGGTGTTCTGCGGGTTGCCCGGTCTGGCGCAGTTGGGCACATTTGCGGCTACAGGGCTGGTGGTGGCCGCGTGTGTGACGCTGTCTCTGATGCCACGTCTTGTCGTGGCGGCAGATCTTGCTCCTTCGGTCAGCGGTCCGTCACCTCAGCTGGCGCAGGCAGAAAAACTGCGCCGCTATCGGGTTCTCTGTGCCGTGCCGCTCCTCATAAGTGGCGTGTTGCTCTGGCAGCATCCTTTGGTGCTGGATACCCGGCTGGCGGCCCTCAGCCCCATACCCGAACAGGCACGCAGAGTAGATGATGCATTACGGCATGAACTGGGTGTGCCAGATGCATCGTTAATGCTGGCGGTGTCCGGCGTAAATCCACAGGCCGTTCTGGAGCGTGAGGAAGCCCTGTCAGGCGTGTGGGCGCATTTGCAGCAGCAGGGCGCACTGTCCGGTGTGCAGGACGCGGCACGCCTGCTGCCCTCCATGCAGACGCAGCGCCTGCGGGCTGAAGCGCTCCCTGCGCCAGCGGTTTTACAGAGCGCGATAGAAGAGGCCCGTCACAATCTGCCTTTCAGGCCGGATGCATTCTCCGCTTTTATGCAGGATGTTGCTGCCGCGCGTAAGCTTGCTCCTCTGTCCGTGCAGGATATGGCAGGCACTCCGCTGGAAGCCGCCTTGTCCCCTTTGCTGTTTGAGCGTCAGGGCCAGTGGTTCGGTCTGGTATTCCCGGAGCGTGTGCATGACCGTGCCGCTATAGAGCGCGTCATGGCAAACCAGCCAGACGTGCTGGTGGTGGATATGAAGCGGGAAATAGACGGCTTATCCGCCCACTACACAGCCCGCACGCTACGCTGGATGATAGCGGGATGCGGTTTGGCTCTGGCTGTTCTGGTCTATGGGTTACGGTCAGTCAGCAGGCTGGTGCGTGTTACGGCAAGTGTGGGAGCCGCGTTGGTCAGCCTGCTGGGGGTCCTTGCCATAATGGGGAACCCGCTGACGCTGATCCATCTGATCTCGCTGCAATTTGTGCTGGGGGTCAGCCTTGATTACGCACTCTTTTTCGCGCGGCCCCAACTGGACGACGCCGAACGGGCCCGCACCATGCGCACGTTGCTGACGTGCAATGCCATGACGGTGCTGACATTTGGCCTGCTGGCGACCTGCAATACTCCCCTGTTGCAGGAAATTGGCAAGACGGTGGCTCTTGGCGTCCTCTTTGCCATGGCCTATGGCTTTCTGCTGGCGGGGCAACGCCCCAGAACGGGATGAGCAGCACTTTCATGAACCCTCTTGTGCTAACGGCAGGCACGGTTGTCAGTGCCATCGGCAATGGACTGTCTGAACAGGGCGCTGCTCTGAAGGCGCGCCGCTCCGGTCTGAGCCCCTGTGATTTTTTCGGGATCACGACAGGCTATGTTGGCCGTGTTCCGGGTGTGGAGGACCATGTTCTCACGCGCGGGTCCGGCGAGTTTGTCTGCCGCAATAACGCTCTGGCAGACATGGCCTGCCAGCAGGATGGTTTTGACCACGCAGTGCAGGAAGCCGTAGCGTTTTACGGGGCGGACCGCATTGCCGTTGTGGTGGGCACATCAACCTCCGGTATTCTGTCTGCCGAAAATGCGTATCAGGAGGTTGATCCGCAGACAGGCTTCCCGCCGCCGACATTTCATCAGGCTGGCACACAGGACCTGTTTTCCCTGCCACGTTTCTTGGCCGAACGTCTGGGTACCAAAGGGCCATTGCTGACGGTTTCCAACGCCTGCGCATCGTCATCGCGGGCTTTTGTTGATGCACGGCACTGGCTGGAAGCGGGGGTATGTGATGCCGTCATTGTCGGAGGGGCAGATAGTCTGTGCCGCATGACGCTGCGGGGGTTTGCGTCTCTCGGACTGGTGTCTGACGGCCCGACCCGTCCATGCGATGCCGCGCGCGCAGGCATTTCCATCGGGGAGGGAGCGGGTTTTGTTCTGCTTGAGCGTGAAGGCGCGAGGCCCGAGGTGCCCGTTCTGGCGCGGCTGACGGGTTATGGCGTCAGTAGTGACGGATACCATATGTCCTCCCCGGACCCTGCGGCGCGCGGGGCGGTTATCGCCATGCAGGATGCGCTGAAGCTGGCACACCTTGCCCCCGGGCAAATTGATTACATTAATCTGCACGGCACGGGTACGCTGGTGAATGATGCTATGGAAGATCAGGCCGTCAGTGCTGTTTTTGGTAAAAACGTGCCCTGTTCTTCTACAAAAGGGTGGACCGGCCACACACTTGGCGCATCCGGTATTATTGAAGCCATGATCAGTATTGGTCTGATGCAATCAGGATTGATCCCGGGATGCCTGAACGTGACGCAGCTTGACCCGGTGTTTCAGAGCGCGGTGCTGACGGATAATCAAAATCGGCCCGTCCGGCGTGTTATGAGCAACGCTTTTGGTTTTGGCGGCACCAATTGCAGCCTGATATTTGAGGCCGCCTGATGCGTGTTGTTGTTCAGGGCGTATCTGTCTGGGGGCCGGGTCTTTCCGGGTGGTCGCAGGCGGAACGGGTGCTGCGGGGCGAAGAGCCATGGCAGGATGGACCCGTCACGCCGCCGCCAGCCCAGTGCCTTCCGGCAAACGAGCGCCGCAGAAGTGGCGCTCTGACACGTCTGGCGCTGGCTCTGGCAGAGGAAGCCTGCCAGCAGGCGGGCCTTCAGCCGTCTGCTCTGCGCGGCGTTTTTGCGTGTTCCAATAGTGATGGCGCTGTTGTTGATTCCATTCTGTCCGCCATCACGGCGGAAGGCGGAGAGGTCTCCCCCACGCAGTTCCATAATTCAGTGCATAATGCTCCGGCCGGATACTGGACAATCGGGCATCATACACATGTGCCAGTGGTCGCTCTGGGCTGTTATGACTGGTCTTTTACGCAGGGGCTCCTCAAGGCCGTTGCCGAGTGTGTGGTGGAAAAAACGCCTACGGTGCTGGTGGTTTATGATTTGCCTATTCCGGGCCCGATCGGAAAAGTCCGTATCACGGAAAATCCTTTTGGATGTGCGTTTGTGCTGCACCCAGACATAAACCAGCAGGGCATCTGTCACCTTGATATCCGCTATGATGCCGCCTCTGCACAGTCTGATCACGTAGCGCATCCTGATCTGGTAAAACTGATGCACACCAACCCGGCGGCTATGGCGTTACCCTTGCTGGAAAAAATCGCCACTGGAGAAGAAGGCTGCGTAAAAATGGCCTGTTTGCCCGGCACACTCTCAGCCACAGTCAAACCATGCTGAGCAGAGAAGACATCTTAAAACATATTCCGCATCAGGGAAAAAGCTGTCTGCTGGATACATGCGAGACATGGACTGATGATACACTGACAGCCTACACCTCAGCCCATCTGCGTGACGATAATCCTTTACGCTATCAGGGCAGGCTGGGGATTATTGTCGGCGCGGAAATGGCCATGCAGGCAGCAGCGTTACATGGTGCATTGACGGGGGATCAGACTGCAAAAACCCGCGGTTATCTGGCGTCTCTGCGGGATCTGGTGCCTGCGAGTGACCGTCTTGACCGGGCTGAATACGGTCTTCTCAGGATTGTTGTCCAGCGGGAACAGCATGATCTTGCTGGTATGGTCTATGGTTTTTCTATCACAAGCCAGCATGGGGCTGCATTGCTGAAGGGGCGGGGTATGGTGATGTTCCGGGCCAGAATGCCAGTGAACGAGACACCGGCATGAAACGCGCACTCGTGACCGGCGGAACAAGCCCTCTGGGGCAGGCGATCTGCCAGCAACTTGTGGCTGATGGCCTGCATGTTATTGTGCACACCCATAATAATCCAGCCAGAGCCAGCGCTATGGTGGCAGACTTTACCGCACAGGGCGGCCGTGCAGAAGTCTGGCAGTGTGACCTGAGCTGTTCGGAAAAAACCCGTCAAGGGCTTGATCCTGTTCTGGCGGACGGCGTGCCGCAGATCATTGTGCATAATGCCGGCACACATGAGGATGCAACTCTGGCAGGCATGAGTGACACCCAGTGGCATGACGTTATAGGCGTCTCACTGAATGGGTTTTTCAATGTTGTTCAGCCGCTGCTTCTCCCGCTTACGCGCACGCGCTGGGGCCGTATCATTGCGCTCTCTTCCGTTTCCGCGCGTATCGGGAACAAGGGGCAGGTTAATTATGCCGCTGCCAAAGCAGGCCTTGAAGGTGCAGTAAGGTCTTTAGCGCGGGAGGTGGGAAGTCGCGGTATTACGGTCAATGCCGTAGCTCCCGGCATTATCGACTCTCCCGCCACAGCCGCCGTCATGACGGCCCGAGATATTGCAGAGCTTGTGCCAGCACGCCGTTCAGGAAAACCACAGGAAGTGGCAGATCTGATAGCATTTCTGGCGTCCGATAAAGCTGCCTATATTTCCGGGCAGACAATTGGCATCAACGGAGGTATGGCATGACGCAGGTTCCGGCTCAGTGTGATGTTCTGGTGATCGGCGGCGGCCCCGCCGGGAGCACGGCCGCTACCTTGCTGGCCCGCAAAGGGCTTGCGGTTGTCATGCTGGAAAAAGAACGTCACCCGCGCTTTCATATCGGGGAGTCTCTGCTGCCCTGCAATCTCCCACTTTTGAAAACCCTTGGTGTTCTTGATCAGGTTGAGAAAATTGGTGTTTTCAAACCCGGTGCTGAATTTGTGTCAGACCGGGGGGAGGGCCGGGTCGCATTTCCGTTCCGTCTGGCTATCAGCCCCAAAGCGCGTCATGCCTATCAGGTCCGGCGTTCAGAGTTTGATGAAATCCTGTTCCGGAATGCGGCCGCTGCCGGGGTCAGAACTTATGAAAATATGCTTGTTAAAGAAGCTGAATTTTCAAAAAATGGCCCAGAGAACATTACTGTGCAGGATGAAAACGGCCACCTGCAGGCTATAAAGCCGCGCTTTGTGCTGGATGCGTCAGGACGGGACGGGTTTCTGGCAAAGCGGTATCACACGCGGATCGCAGATAAAAATAACTCCACCGCTGCCATTTATGCCCATTTTCGTAATGTTCAGCGGCGCGAACCCGGAATGGAAGGCTATATCTCCATTCATCTGGTGCCCGATGGATGGTTCTGGATGATCCCCCTGCGTGATAACATCATGAGCGTGGGGTTTGTCGGGGATAAAAATGCCTTCCAGTCTCACACCGGACCCAAAGCCGATCTGTTCTGGAAAAAGGTAGCCGAAAGCCCCAGTGTTGCGGAACGTCTGGCCCCGGCGGAACAGATTGGTGACTTAAGTACCACGGGTAATTACTCCTATTGTGCTGACCGCAACTGGGGGAATGGCTACTACATGATAGGCGATGCCTTCGCCTTTCTTGATCCTGTGTTTTCTTCCGGTGTTCTGCTGGCAATGAAAAGCGCTTTCCGCGGCGCCCGTGTTGCGCAGGCATGGTTGCACAGTCCTGAACAGGGCAGACGTGTGGCGCAGCGTGAGGAACGCCAGACCCGGGCCGAAATGCGGCGGGTATCCTGGCTTATTTACGGGATTAATGATCCCGCCCTGCGTGAACTGTTTTTGAACCCCAAGAACCTTTTTCGGATGCGCGATAGTATTATTTCCCTGCTTGCAGGGGATTTTATGGGCCGTTTACGGGTTCAGGCCCCACTGGCGCTCTTCCGGGCAGCGCTGGCATTGACCCGGTGGAGAGAGAAGCGTTCTCAGTCAGCATCGTAAGGCCACGCTGAACCAGATTTTGCTGATTTTCAAGCCATACGTAATAGGCGTTATAAAAAGCCGAAAATCCGGAAGGCTCTTTTTTCAACCACCAGCTTAAAGGTCTGCGTTCAGCCGCTATTTTTGCATAGAGCATCTGATACCAGAGCAGGTTCGCTTTCAGGTCATGATAGCGGGGCTGGTTAAGGTATCTGTCAAACGCTTTATGATAATGCCCGAGCAGGGGATCATCATAAAAAATAAGAGAGAGCTGCGTGTTGTAAATCTCGTTAGGTGTTTTGACCGGGTTTGAATCCAGAATGACGCCGGGTGTATCGGGCAGCCAGCCCTTTTCCAGAAGGCTTTTGCGTGTCAGCCTGTCATGATACAGCGCATGCAGGTCGCCAATAGCATGGCGTTGTGTCTGATCAAGAAGATTAACGATTTCGTTTTTGGGGACAGGAAACGTCAAAGCCGCTTTCAGAATAAACTGATGGACTGGCAATTCATGCCAGAAATCTGCGGCAGCAAGGGCATTGTGGGTCAGGTGATTACAGTTGTCCTGCAAGACGTTTGTTTCAAAAGTCTTTGGGCCATTCTGGTAGAGTGCGTTGCGACCATTCAGGAATGTAATGACCTGTTTTAATTGTTCCTGACTTATCGGGAGTCGTGCACAATATCTGGCTCGCCCAAAACTGACAGCATAATCAGTCCCGATTGAAATTTCATATTTCCATTGTTCATCAGAGACATCCGCCGGTTTACCCTCTGCTGTCCAGTCCTGAAAGCGAATGGCGGTGTAGAGGTTTCTCTTTTGCGCTTCCTGTTTTGTTGCAGTGTAAGCCGTTTGAGTCAGGGCTTCGTCAGGCTTCAGAAGGCCGTTATAAAAAAAATCCCGGTGGGGAATACCGACCCAGTTTGCATTCCTGAAGTGGGAGTTCATGCTGATACCTGTTTCTCCATCCGTGCAGGACTTCAAAACGGGGTAAGGGGATGCGGGGTCAAGGCAGGCACCATGAAGAAAGAGCACGGCGTGCCCTCCGGGGCCACCAGCGATATTCGCCCCATAACCCGGCTTTTTTGAGATCTGCGAGACAGCACAAAGTTCAACCCATTGCGGGAAGAGACTATTATAGACGTCTTCTTTCTGAAGGGGACCAGGTTTACGGAAATCAGATGGCGTGCAAGCCGTAAGAAGCAGGGCACCCAAAGCCGGGATAAAAAACCGTTTCAACGTGCCACACACCGCTCTGACAATCATGGAGGTCCGGGAGGATAACACTGTTCGCCTGCTGTGGGAAACTGGGCGTCGTTGGTACGGCGGACGACAACTGGCCATGACAGATGCAGGCATTCAGGACTGTCTACAATACGCGTTCCGGCAAGATTGATTTTTCATCTCATAGAAATGCCGTGATGAACACTTCCAGCGTGTCTGCATCCTCCACAGGTTTATCACGGCGAATACGGGAAACGCGCGGAAAGCGCAGGGCGACACCGCTTTTATGCCGTTTGGAATATTGTGCAGCATCAAACGCTATTTCCAGAACAAGACCATGTGCAACCTCGCGGACGGGGCCAAACCGTTTGGTGGTGTGATCGCGCACCCATTTATCCAGAAATTTCAGCTCTTCATCCGTAAAGCCGGAATACGCCTTTCCGATCGGGACCAGTTCGCGCCTGTCTTCTACGGTGCGCCATAAGCCAAACGTATAGTCGGAGTAGAAGCTGCTGCGTTTTCCATGCCCGCGCTGAGCATACATCACCACAGCATCGACCGTGAGTGGCTCACGCTTCCACTTCCACCAGAGGCCGCGGGGCCGCCCCGGAACGTAGGGACTGTCTGCTTTTTTCAGCATCAGCCCTTCAATTCCTTCGCTCCGTGCGGCATCACGGAGTTTGGCAAGCTCTCCGAAGTGTGTGAATGGAATGAGTTCAGACAGGATCATCCGGGGCGGGTTCAGGCGTGCGTGCCAGCTTTCCAGTCGCTGCCGTCGTGTATCGAAGGGGAGACTGCGGAGGTCTTCTCCATCCTCGAACAGGATGTCGTATAAACGAATCCCGGCTGGCATATCCCGCAGCATGGATGCGGTCGGGGCTTTGCGGTTAAGGCGCTGCTGGAGGTCGGCAAAAGGGGCAACCGTCGTGCCATGCACAATCAGAAGCTCTCCGTCCAGAACCACGTTACTGCCGAGATCCTGCATGATTCCTAAGATATCGGGAAAGGCTTTCCCAATATCTTCCGCTGTGCGGGTATAAACACGCTCACCCTGAGCCGTGGAGACCAGCTGAACCCGGATACCATCCCATTTCCATTCCGCCCGCCAGTCGGCGGGGTTGAGTGCGGTCAGGTCAATATTTTCCAGTGGCTGCGCCAGCATCGGGGGGCGAAAAACCGGAGCGTCTTTTGCATCAGGCTTTGGCGCTTTTCCTTCTATCCACGCAAACAACGCGCCATACGGAGGCTCAAGTCCATGCCAGACCTCCTCAATATCATCCGGGGAGAGGGAGGCGATATCGGCGAGAGCCGTTTTGGCGAGCCGTGCCGAGGCACCCACACGGAGTGACCCGGTGATAAGTTTGAGAAGCGCATAGCGGGACGACGCATCGCAGGCATCCAGCCAGCCTCTTATCGCGTCCGGGACCTCCGCTTTCGGAAGGCGTTCCAGCGTATGCACTACCTCGAACAGGCTGGGGGCTGGCACGTCACCAGACTGCCCGGCTTCCGGACGCCAGATCAGAGCAACTGTTTCAGCAAGATCTCCAACGTAATCGTAAGAGAGAGCGAAAAGCTCAGGGTCAATACGTTCCATCGCCAGCGCCCGCAGCATGGCAGGCTTAGCCGCAGCAAAGGAAAGGCTGCCCGCCATTGCGGCCAGTGCGTATCCCCGGTCCGGGTCGGGGGCTATGGTGAAATAGTCTTTCAGCAGCGCCAGCTTCATGGTGCGGGATGGGGTGAAGGCCAGACGTTCCAGAAGTGTTGCAAATTCAATCATGCGGGGCCTCCCTCTGGTACGTCTTCATCCTCGTCTTCGTAACCGATGAGCCGCAGGGCGCGACCGTGAATCTGCATTTTACCCAGAGCGTAAATCAGGGCGTCTTCCCGCCCATGTGTGACCCATATTTCCTTTGCGCCCGTGGCCCGACAGGTCTCAAGCAAAGCATCCCAGTCGGCATGGTCACTGATGACAAGAGGGAGTTCAACCCCCCGCGCTTTCGCCCTCTGGCGCACATGCATCCAGCCTGACGCCAGACAGACCACAGGGTCCGGCAGGCGGCGGGCCCAGCGGTCCGCAATGGCGGAAGGAGGCGCCAGAACAATGCCGCCGCGCATCTCTGCTTTTTGTGCGACAGTGGCGGATCGTAACTCTCCGAGGGGAATACCCAGACTTTCATACAATCTGCACATGGGGAGAAGGGCACCATGCAACCAGAGAGGCTCATGATACCCGGCGTTCCGGAGAAGGGCGATCAGCCGCTGGCATTTCCCAAGGGCGTAACAGCCCACCACATGGGTACGTTCGGGAAAGAGACGCACGTCATGCAGCAGTTTACCAATTTCATGAGCTGGGTCGGGTAACCGGAAAACAGGCAGGCCAAATGTCGCTTCCGTCACAAAAAGATCGCAGGGTACAACCTCAAACGGCACACATGTCGGGTCCGGGGCGCGTTTATAGTCGCCGCTGACCACCGCCCGCTGCCCGCGATACTCCATGACAACCTGCGCGCTCCCCAGAACATGCCCGGCTGGCGCGAGCCAGAGTTGTACGTCCCCTACAGAAATAACCTGCCCATAGTGCAGAGGCTGCCGGGTGTGACCGGCCCGGCCTTCCCCCATCCGCAAATGCATAATGGCCAGTGTCTCAGGGGTGGCTGTCACATGCGCATGGTGGGGTCTGGCATGATCGGAATGGCCGTGGGTGATAATGGCGTGCGCCACAGGCTGGAGGGGGTCGATATAAAATGCGCCGGGTGCACAAAAAAGCCCTTCTGGTTTTAGTTCAAGCCAGTCCACCCGGTTATCTCCATCCGTCATTCAGGAACAGGGAAAGAACCCCTCAGGCGTGCGTGCGTTCCTCAGAACATGAGCGAACATCTGCCGCAACGTTTCAAGGACTGGTTTTCCAGACAAGGGTGGTCGCCCCGCCCACACCAGCTTGCCATGCTTGAGGCAGCGCATCAGGGAAAGTCCACGCTGCTTATCGCCCCAACAGGGGGCGGAAAGACACTGGCAGGCTTTTTACCAAGCCTCATAGATCTGGCAGATGGCACATATTCCGGATTGCACACCCTGTATGTCAGTCCGTTGAAAGCACTTTCAACCAATATTGCCGAAAGCCTGTCACGTCCCATCACGGATATGCATCTGCCTGTTCGGGCTGAGGTGCGGAGCGGGGATACGTCTGGAGCGCGCCGGAAAAGACAACAGAAAAACCCGCCGCATATCTTGCTGACAACACCGGAAAGTCTGGCGCTTCTTCTCTCCTACCCCGATGCGGCAAAGTATTTTTCCACTCTGCGTGTTCTGATTATTGATGAAGTCCACGCATTAGCGGGTACCAAGCGGGGAGATCAGCTGGCTCTGTGTGCAAGGCGCCTGCACCTGTTTTCGCCAGAGCTGCGCGTTAACGGCTTATCAGCGACTGTGGCGCATCCTTCTGCCATGGCCGCATGGGTTTCCCCTACAGGGAAAGCGTCCGGTGTTCATCTGATCAAAGCGGAAGCCGGGGTGCGCCCGGAGGTGCATGTTCTTTTACCAGATAAGCACGGGTATCTCCCCTGGGCGGGCCGCATGGGACTAGGTAGTGCAACTGCTATTCTGACGGAGATTGCCCGCGCCCATCTTACCATCGTTTTTGTCAACAGCCGGGCGCAGGCGGAACTGCTGTTTCAGGCCTTGTGGAAAGAGAATGGAGATAACCTGCCGATCGGTCTGCATCATGGCAGTCTTGACGCGGCCCATCGTACCAAGGTGGAAGAGGCTATGGCGCAGGGCACGCTGAGGGCCGTCGTCGCTACGTCTTCTCTGGATCTTGGGCTGGACTGGGGGGCTGTAGACCAGATTATTCAGGTGGGCGCGCCTAAACAGATTTCCCGTCTGACACAGAGGATTGGCCGGGCCAATCACCGGATGGATGAGCCCTCGCGCGCATTGCTGGCGCCCGCTAACCGGTTTGAGGTGCTGGAATGTGAGGCCGCCCGAAAAGCTGTGCTCCGGCATGAACTCGACGGAGAACCACCACGCGCCGGTGCTCTGGATGTTCTGGCCCAGCATGTCATGATTACCGCGTGTGCAGGCCCGTTTTCTCCAGATGCTCTGTATGAAGAAAGCAGGCTCTGTGCTCCGTACAGCCAGATCACCCGCAGGGATTTCGACAAAGTGATCCGGTTTGTAGAGGATGGCGGGTATGCCTTGCAGGCTTATGAGCGCCATCAGCGGCTGGTTCGGGATTCAACGGGGCAACTCTGTGTACGCACTGAGCGGATTATCCGGCAATTCCGCATGAATATCGGAACGATTGTTGATACGCCCATGTTGCGCGTTAAATCCCGGCGCGGAAAAACCTTTGGAGAAATCGACGAATATTTTGCATCCTTGCTCGTGCCCGGGGATACGTTTTTTCTGGGTGGCGAATTACTGGAGTTTCTGGGCCTGCACGAAACCACGGTGCAGGCTGCGCGTGGCCGGGGGAAAGACCCGCGGGTGCCTGTTTACGGAGGGAACCAGCTTTCCATTTCGCCCGGTCTGGCAAGGCATGTCCGTGAGATCCTGCATGAGCCTTCAGCATGGGGCGTGTTGCCTAGGCCGGTTCAGGACTGGCTGGCTCTACAGGCCCAGCGCTCACGTTTGCCAGCACCGGATAATTTTCTGGTTGAGACATTTCCGCATACAGGCTTGCATTATATCGTGGCATATCCTTTTGAAGGACGAAATGCCCACCAGACTCTGGGCCTTTTACTGACGAAGATGCTTGAAGAGTCCGGAAAAGGCCCGTTGGGCTTTGTCGCAAATGACTACATGATTGCCTGCTGGTGTGTTCAGCCGACGGGCTCTATGGCCGAATTGTTCAGTCAGGATCTTATGCAAGGGAATCTGACTGACTGGCTTGCTGAAAGTGCGATGCTGCGCCGGACCTTCCGGGACGTTGCCATTATTGCCGGTTTGATCGAGCGGAATTATCCGGGACGGGAAAAAAACCGACGCCAGATGACGGTCAGCAGTGACCTGCTTTATGACGTCCTTCGGAAATATGACCCGGACCATATTCTTTTGCAGGCCACATGGCGGCAGGCGCAGGAAGGTCTGACTGACCTCAAGCGCCTGTCAGATATGCTGGCCCGTATTCAGGGGCGGATTGAGCATGTGAGCCTCTCCCATGTGTCACCCCTTGCGGTCCCGGTTTTGCTGGAACAGGGTAAAGAAAAAATACGGGGTGGCGAGGGGGAGAATTATCTTCTGACAGAAGCGGATAAACTTTATGCATTAGCAGAAAAGGCATGAACTTTCGGGAAATCACACTAGCAGATCAGCAACTGTGGCTTCTGCCCGGTGGTGCCGTTTTCCTGCCGGAGACAGCAACGCTTGTGGTGGCGGACCTGCATCTTGGAAAAGGAACGTCAGCCCGGTCACGCGGCTTACTTCTGCCCCCGGGGGATACCGTTGCAACCCTCGAAAAACTTTCAAAATTACTGGATGTGTATGCACCACAGCGTCTGATAGCGCTTGGAGACAGCTTTCATGATGGTCAGGCGGGAGACCGCATGCTGGATGCAGAAAAAACGCGGCTTGAAGCCATAACGCGGGCCACACCCACAATCTGGGTCGCGGGCAACCACGATGTACTTCCGGTTTCTGGTCTGACTGGCACATGGGTTGAAGAGTTGCGGTTGGGCAATCTGATTCTCAGGCATATTCCCTCGCCGCATGTTTCTGGCGGCAAAGGAGAACTGGCGGGCCATCTGCATCCCAAAATCAGGATGCGCATCAAAGGACACACAATAACCCGACCGTGTTTCATAACAGCAACCGACCGCCTTATTTTACCAGCCTTCGGGGCTTACACGGGCGGTTTAAGCATTTCCGATCCGGCTTTCGTCAAATTGTTCTCTCAAGGTTCTGCTGTTTATGTCTGGGGTACTGAACAAATTCATCGTGTAGCTTAGAGCCTATGAAGATTTTTTCTGGCGACTTTACAAACTGGACGAATTAAGCCTTCCAGCAAGGATCAATCCGATATCAGTTCTGGAGATGAGATATTTAGCATTCCGTATCGACGGCCTAAGACGATACGGAACACCGTCATCATGATCTATCGAAGGGGTTCAAGTGCATTTGGGATAAGACAAAACGAAAAGGTCGGTTTTCCGGAAAAGAATAGCACGGTTATGGCAGACGACTTTCTACAACGTCTCTTGTTTTGCGCTGAATGCTCCAGATCACTCCGGGATGCTGATAATCCCAGTCAAAAGCCTGACCATTTGTTGCCATAGGAATAGTCCGGATATACTGAAGCCGCCCCCCGGCTTCAGGAAGAGTCAGCACATACATTTCTGGGCGGCTATGTCCTGTCACATACAGAAAACCATCCTGATTCCAGCGGCCTCCTGAGACACTGAAAGGCTGTATGCGGTCCAGAACGGCTTCGGGGAACAGCCATGCGCCGCGCTCATCAAACTGCTCTGACATTCTGACCAGAACCGTCGCTGTGTGAGTCCTTCCGCCGTCCTGACCTTCTCCATCATAGTTGGCAAAACAGGCCCACCAGGAGTTGTCGTGCCAGTCTATCCAGGTCAGAGAGCCACGCCCCGGACCAAAACTGTGCGATTTTATATGCGTCATTGTTCTCGGATCAAAAAACTCGACTGAACTAATCATGGGCACATGTGGAAAATTTGACATAGCACAAACCAGTTGCCCGGCATGGCTCTGACAACTGTTGATATGCACATAAAGAGCCGGATCACCCTGCCAGACGGCGACGCGCTGCCCGGTTATACGGTCATATTTGCCAATGGTGCTGTTATTGATGGCGTAAATAAAATGGGCATCGGTTGCCACACCCTGATCAGCCTCCTCAGCGTGCAAGGTTTTTATAATCTGCGGTTGCTGGCCAAATGCCGGATGAATCAGCTTCGTACAAAGACATAAAAGAGCTGAGAAAGACACGGCTGTTTTGAAGAGTTTAAGAGTTTCCATGATTTAAAAATCCGGCTGGAAGCGTAGTCCAATCCATACAGACCGCCCTACGGGGTGACTGTTCTGGATGAGGTTAAAATGGCGTCCCATACGTGTCTGATAGCCTGAGGCTGTGAGGTTCTGGACCTGACCTGTTACTGTCGCCCATTTAAGGAAACGATAACCAACCTGAAGGTCAATCTGGTCCCGTTCCTGCATCCAGATATCCTGCCAGCTTGCCGTGCCGGAGGCTGAATACAGAGATTTTCCAACGCGGTTATATGCCAAGCGGGCTTCAAACTTGGGGGTGCTGTAAAACAGGGATGCGTTATACATATGGCCCGGCTGATTCTGGAGGCCATTGATGCGGCGCTGAGACCCGTCATCCATTTCCAGTTCATAAAAGCCCTGCAAAAATGTCGCGTTGAAAGAAATTCCAAGATTTTTGAGCGGTCCGGGAAGGAAGGTCATTTTTTCCTTCAGAAACTGGAATTCAACTCCGCGTAATCCGGCTCCGGATGCATTCAGGGGTTCAGACACTACAGTAGGATACAGAGTGCCATTCATACTCGTTACGCCATAAGATGTGCGGTCATAAATTTCGTTATGAATATCTTTGTAAAAAAGACCGACAGACAGAAGCGTATCTGTGGTTGGATACCATTCATAATCAAGATCATAGTTGTAGGCGTTCCGGGGCTTGAGATTGGGGTTGCCCTGAGAAATATTAACAGTAGCACCGTCAAACGTTGTGGACGTTGCAGCCCCGTACTGCCCGTAGTCCGGTCGGCCGGCACTTTCCGTGAAGGCCGCGCGAACCTTCATGGCCGGCGTCAGATTTAGGATGCCGATAACAGATGGCAAATAATAATCATATCCTGAATTTCGGGTTTGATAGATCCAGTCTGTTGAAGAGTTTTCTGTAACCCCGTTGAAATTTCCTATCCCTACGCGCGTATGATCCCATCGGAACCCTCCCTGCAGAGTAACGTAGCGGTTCTGCCAGCCCGTCTGGAAGTAGGTCGCTGTAATAGATTCCTGCAAATGATAGTAGGCGGGTTTGGTTGTTGAGGTTGTATCAGTTGATTTGAAGAGGCTCTTATTATTTTTCAGTTTTGCAAAAGCTTTGTCCGGATCAATCAGGTAAAATGTCTCGCCCGGAGCGGACTGGATGGAAATGGTTTTATTCATAAGAACGTCCGACATATTGCCAATCAGACTGGCCGCTTCTGTCCCGGTTGGAATCCACTGGTTATATGTTTCGCTATTCCGTACATGCGTAAGCGTCTGGTTCGCTCCAAGCCCAACCCAGAAGCCGTGGCCGAGCCGCCATTTCCAGTCGGCCCTTAAAAAACGAACAGTATTATCGACATTAAAATTATAATCGCGCCAGTAACGGGGTTGATAATTTTCTGTATCGTTTGCTGCTGCCGGGTCATTAAACGCAATGGTCGGGGCGCCGTTGCGCACATTATAGCTATAACCGTAAGGCGATTGATACTGTGCCTTATTGGTGGTTTCGTTCATGCCAGTATTATATTTGTACATAAACCGCCCCTGATGATCACGGGCAATTGAATCTGATGCAAGCAGATCAAGCTGCATGGCGTCTGTAATATCATAATGCAGTTTTCCGTTAAAAAACCACGTATGCCGGACATCCGGCTGCACGGTAGTGCCAAATTGGTACTGTCCTGTGGTAAAATGGCCTGTCTGACCATTGGTGCCCTGCTGCCAGATACCGGAAGGCATGGCCAGAGCCTCATAACGCACTTCCTGATCTTCTTCATGGTAGTAGCCAGTAAAGAATGAAAGGTGGAGGCGGTCTGTCACTTTATATTGTAGCTTGCCTGACAATCCATAACGCCGGTAAGTGTCATCAAAAGCATAGTCCTGCACTCGTACGGGCACGGCTGATCCGGTTGAGGCGTCAATATTGGTGGTCTGATTGCTGGCAGATGTGCCGGAGGTAGGGTAATAAACCCATCCGTCGCCCGTTGTGTCACCCGGAAGGATGGCATGCTGCGCTGTATGAATTTCCTGATAATCCCCGGAAAGAACAAATCCAAACCGCTTGTCTTTCCCGAACACACGCGAGATTGTGCCACTGGCGCGCCAGTTTTTATTTTCTTTTGAGGCGACACTGCCTGCCAGACTGTTCCACCCTCCCAGAACCTGAACGTCGTTTGAATTTCCTAGTTTAAAAGCATTTTTTGTCACCAGATTAAGCTGTCCGCCCAGCCCCTGAGGGTCATTATAGGCATCTAGTGTTTTGAGAACCTGTAATTCCCCGAGCATGGAAGAAGGGACCATATCCAGCTTGGCGCCACGGTAACTATTATCCGCACTCGCCAGTTGTGCGCCATCAATAGTGACCAGATTATAAGCTGCATCAAGGCCGCGAATTGTCACATTCTGCATGCTGTTATCAGCATGGTTATCATCTGTGCTTGGCATGACTGAGACGCCGACAATACGGCGTGCCGCTTCAACAACTGTTGTATCAGGAATGGTGCGGATCTGCTCGGCACTGAGCGTATCCATAATTTGAACAGTGTGTCGCTTGGTTGTTGTATCTGAAACTTTATTACCACTGACGGTAATTTCTTCTGATTTTCGGAAAGCCTTTTTCTTCGCTGCGGGGCTATTCGCAGTTTTGGCAGTTGCTGTAGGAACACCAAGTCCTGATACAGGAGGGCTTATAACAAGCGCTCCGCTTTCGTCCCGCCTCACAGTCAGATGGGTGCCGCGGAGCATATGCCTGACGGCCTCTTCAACAGGGAGGTTTCCCGCAGCAGGCTGTGTTTTCAGGCCAGTAACATCCTGACGCCGAAAAAGTATGTTAACGCCGGATTTTTCAGCCATATTTGTGAGTGCGTCAGAGAGCAAAACACTCGACGCAGAGGTAACGGTTTTTCCGTCGGTTCTGGCTGCATTTGCATTATCATTCAGGGAGGCATTTAAAAGTGCAATAAACGCGGAAACCCAATAAAATCGTCTGGAGATCGAAACGAACGGCGACGGCATCTTACAACATTCCCTGGAATTTAAACTGTCTCCTCCTCTGACGGTTTTTGGGACAGATACCGCATGTCAAAATTCTATTTTTTATAAAACCGTCATGAAAATGAAATATTCAGTATGGGGCCGGTTTCTATTTTTACGGGAAGGAGAAGAGCTAAAGAATGGCAGAACGCGATGTTATTGCCCAGCGTATATTCTCCTGAAATTTGGAGACTACTCAGTCTTTTGTCGCGCAGAACAATTTGTCTGCCGTCATACTGGTTCATTTGTCGAACGACATCGTCCAGGTGGTCATCGTTAAAAACAATACGGTTACGGAGCCAGGCTGTAACGGAATGAGGATGTGGGCGATCCTGTTTTATCCCGCTATCCTTTTGCAACACAACACGGTCTCCTGCTGTGAGTGTATAAAGCTGGTTATTCTTATAGGATGTAAAAGAAAAAATACCTTGCGCGACAAAAATCGAGACCTGCGTTTCAGTTCTTTTCAGATTCATTTGCCCCTGCATTCGTCCAACCTGATAGTCTGATGGCAGGCACTGGAGGTCTGTCCCTGAGGGGCAGGTTAAAAATCCCTGCCCTGATGAAAAAACAGAGCGTGTTTTTCCCTGTTCATGTGTTTTGACAAGCGCGGAAAGGCAATCAAGCAACAGTTCAGCGTTGTGATCCAACGTAACCCGTCTGCGTTCCCCGACGTTTGTTGCAATCGTCTGTGCGCTGGCGAGCGGACTGCTGACACCTGCTGCCAGAACAGACGCCATCCCCATTTGCAGAAAACGCCGGCGCTGGGAGAGTTTTCTCGCATAATGCTGGCGTGTTTCCGGGCCGGAGTGACTTAAACTGCCGACAGTGTCCCATATGTTTGTCACCTGCTCAAACGCAGTTTGATGCGCCTCGCTTGTCTGCAGCCATTCTTGGAATGCACTCTCTTTTTCTGGTGTCAGCGGAGCAGCATGAAGGTGCGTCACCCAGAAAATTGCTTCCTCCCGATATCGTTCAGCGGCTGAAGGCGGGAGGGTGGTTGTTCTATTATAGATGTTAGTCACTGCTTAATATTTTCAACGCTTTAGCAATATGCTTTTCAACCGCACTGACGCTTATGTTCATACATTTTGCAATTTCTTTGTGGGTCAGGCCGTCTATCCTGCTCATTTCAAGGATCGTTCTGTTGTATTTTGAAAGTTGTTTATATTTTGAACACAACACTTCTATCTGTTGTCTGATCTCCAGAATTTCGTCCTGAAGAGGGGTAGGGTCCTGAAGAGACAGCCATACCTCATCGTCCGAACCAAGTTCTCTGTATTGTTTTACACGCTGCGCATCTCGCATCATGTTCAGAACCATACTACGCAGATATGCATCAGGCTGTTTTATAATGCGGTCTGGCCGCTCTAGTAATTTCGTCATGGCCTCATGTAAAAGATCTTCGGCTTCAAGAGATGTATAGTTCGGTTGTCTTGAAACTAGAGCTTTTATTTTTGAACGTATACTGTTCCATGTCTGCTGATTTTGTAGATAATCCCACGACATGGCTAGTCAACACAACCTAGATTTGGAAAACGCTTTTGTGTATCTTATGACTACGTTCAAAAATAATTAAACTTTTATGTCATGGGTATTCAATTCTATCCAAAACACCCCATCAGGCAGGCAGTTATTTTTTATAGTTTAGAGCACTTATCATATTTTGGATCGTGGACGATCTTTTTCCAAAGAGGAGTTCCAGTATCACTCACCGAGATCGTCGCGGACTATAGGTGTGAGGCTGGTAGTAGCAGACTGGAATAGGGTTATAGAAACGACTTATACTTGAGGGTTGATTCTCTATGGAGAGCATGGTGCTAGGCTCAGGACCTATTAATTTATTGAACTGAGCGAACGGTTATGATTCACAGGCTTACCGATGGAGGGTGGACCTGTGAGTGATGTGTTTATGCTGTCTGAGAGCCAGATGAAGCGGATTGAGCCGTTTTTTCCTCTGGCGCACGGCGTGCCACGCGTGGATGATCGGCGTGTTCTGAGCGGGATCGTTTATGTCATCCGTAACGGTCTTCAGTGGAAAGACGCTCCGAAAGCGTATGGTCCGCACAAGATTTTGTATAATCGCTTTATCCGGTGGAGCCGCCTCGGTGTTTTTGACAGTATCTTTGTTGCCCTGACAGAACAGGCTGGCCGCTCGAAGCGTCTGATGATTGATGCAACACACCTCAAGGCACACCGGACATCGGCGTCCCTGCTCAAAAAGGGGCTTTTCCCCGCCATATCGGACGGACAAAAGGCGGCCTGAACTCAAAACTTCATGCCGTGTGCGATGATCAGGGCCGACCTGTCCGCCTTCATCTGACTGCTGGACAGGTCAGTGATTTCAAAGGTGCTGATGTTTTGCTGGCGGACCTGCCGGATGAGACAGAGGAAGTCATCGGTGATCGGGGATACGACAGCAATAAGATCAGACAGTCTCTCGCAGACCGGAACATCACCGCCTGTATTCCACCAAAGAAAAATAGGAAATCAAAGCCACCTTACAATTGGCATCTGTATAAAAAGCGCCATCTAATCGAAAACATGTTCGCAAAGCTTAAAGACTGGCGACGGGTGGCAACACGATACGACCGCTGCGCTCATACCTTCATGTCCGCAATCCACATCGCAGCAAGCTTCATCTTCTATCTCAAAGAATGAGTCCTGAGCCTAATTATCACAGGAGGAATGGCATTATAAATACATAGCCAAAAATAAGCGGTTTTTCGAACATGCTATTTGTGTAACAAAATAGGTTCTGAGCCGAAAAAGTATTGGAATTGGTTTTTGAGCTGATGTTATGTTTTCGTGATTTTAGTACCAGGCCAGTTTTGTGACGTAACCATGTTTTTTGCCAGATCAATGAGAATTTCGCGTACGGCTAGACCAGCTTCCGTCTCTGGAATGCTTTCCGGTACACAGAGGGACACATCCTCCTGAATCACGGGGCTACATAGTTCATACACACGGGATTTGCCTGGAACGATAATCTTGCTGGCGACAGACCAGGGTAGGATTGTACAGCCAATGCCTGCGGCAACAGCATCCTGAAGCGTCAGCAGTGCTTCAACTTCAGCAACAATATTCGGCGTAATCTGTTTGCGTGCAAAAGCCATGTTAATTCGCTTGCGGACAAAGTTGTAGCCTGGGGGAAGGAGTAAGGGAGCTTCCGTCAAATCAGAGAGCCTGACCGGAGAAGAGAGGCTCTCTGTAAAAGAAGAGCTTTCCGGGGCAACCAGAAAGAAATCTTCTTTCATGAGAGGAGTGAAATGTACCCCTTTAATAGGTCCAGCCCCATGAATGACCGCCATATCCAATCGGCCTGTCATGACCATTTCACTATAAATATCGTCAAAACTTTCAGTCAGGTGGAGCGTGATGCCCGGCAATTTCTCACGCACTTCCTTGAGGAGTGCCAGAGACAGCGTGGAACCCGAAGAGTAAGGCGAAAGCCCAACCGAAACCTTGCCTACCAATGGTCCTGCACCGTTACTGATCTCAGTCATGGCGCGGTCAAGCTGTTTGATAATGGTTTGTGAGTGGCGATACAATTCCAGACCAGCGGTCGTTGGGGTGACACCCATTTTGCTGCGGATCAGCAGTTTCTGCTTGAACGCGGTTTCTAGCGATGCCAACTGCTGGCTGAGAGCTGGCTGTGCAATATTCAGAATATCGGCAGCACGAGAAATACTTCCAATATCAATAATTTTTACGAACGCTTGCAACCGACGAATATCCATTTTGCCCTCTCCATGCGCCGTACTTTATTGGATTTTAATGTAATTTTTGTAAATGGTCAATAAATTCGAAAAATTTCCTATTAAATATATATTTGTATATACATCAAGTTTAATCGGTTTTATTTCTTAGATATGAATATTAATCTCAAAATATAAACCAATATTTTTTATAATATTGCTTTATTCGATTTTGGATGACTAAATTGCGAAGATATACGTGTTATTTCTTGTCATAGAATTCTTGTATGGGGGTAGATGCTTTTCAATGCTATCTCCTGCACGGTCATTAGGCATAAATTCATTTCATATTGATAATTTTCTGTCTTCTAGGGTGCGCATGCATCAAAGAAGTTCTCGGAGTGAATGTGTGATGCCTGGTTTAGCGGATCGACTTAACGGAATTTCCATATCAGCCTCTGCTGCAATGACGGATAAAGCCTCGGCGTTGAAGGCCGCAGGTATTAAGGTTATCAGTCTTTCCTCGGGTGAGCCGGATTTTCCGACACCTCCGCATGTGGTGGAAGCTGCTGTGGCGGCAGCACGGGCGGGTGATACAAAATATCCGCCTCAGGCTGGTAAACCGGCGCTCAAAAAGGCAGTCCGTAATAAATTTCTGCGTGAAAATAATCTGGATTATGCGCTGGATGAAATCCTGATTGCCAATGGCGGAAAGCAGATCATTTTTGATGCCATCATGGCGACCTGCAATACGGGCGATGAGGTTGTACTGCTCACCCCATACTGGATCAGCTACGCGGATCAGGCGCGTTTGGCCGGGGCCAGCGTTGTTCAGGTTCCTTGCAAAGCAGAAAACGGCTTCAGGCTTGCGGCGGATGATCTGGAAGCGGCCATTACAGAGCGAACAAAATGGGTCATCCTGAATTTCCCGAACAATCCATCAGGCACATGTTGTCCGCGCGAGGATATGGAAGCAATTGCGGCTGTCCTGCTTAAATATCCCAACGTCTGGGTCATGACAGACGATATTTATGAACATCTGGTCTATGACGGGTTTGAGTTTTGTACGATTGCTCAGGTGGAGCCCCGTCTGAAAGAACGTGTTCTTACAGTTAATGGTGTCTCTAAAGCTTACGCCATGACAGGCTGGCGCGTTGGGTATTGTGGTGGTTCCAAAAAGCTGATCGCCGCCATGAACAACATGCAGGGACAGTCAACCAGCGGCATCAACACTCTGGCGCAGGCGGCTGCCGTTGCCGCCTTGGAGGGCCCACAGGATTTCCTGAAAGATCGCGCGCGGGAATATCAAACCCGTCGGGACCTGTTGGTCGGTCTGCTGAACGCCATTCCGGGAATTCAGTGCCATAAGCCTCAAGGCGCGTTTTATGTTTATGCGAATATAAGTGCATGCATGTATAAGGTTTCTGCTACTGGAAAAACCATTGCAACAGATACAGATTTTGTCATGGGCCTTTTGGAGGAGCAGCAGGTGGCAACGGTGCAGGGTATAGCGTACGGTATGAGTCCGTTTTTTCGCGTTTCCTATGCGACCGATGTCGAGACGCTCCGCGAAGGATGTGACCGGATTGCAAAGTTTGTCGCAGGTTTGAAATAAGCAAAAAAGATATCCGGCACATCCAAAGGGACGTGCCGGATAGAGAAAACCCCGCTTTGAAAAGAGGTAGGGTTTCTTTTAACTGATTTTCAGACAGAAGTTTTTTGTTATCAAAGAGGATGAAGGGTCAGAATGGTTTGTCCATAGCTGATCAGATCGCCTTCCTCAGCCATGAAATGTACCACGGTTCCATTTTGTGGCGCTGTAATAGGGACAGTCAGTTCTCCGATTTGCAGCATGGAGACCACCTCTCCCGCACAGACAGAACTGCCTGGCGGTGCAAATTCTTCCTTTGTAAGTAGATTTTTTCGTAACAAATTCCCAAAATATGGGGCTGTAACAGAAATGTCTGTAGAGGTAGAGACAGCAGCCTCAGGCGGCCCGTGTGTGGTTACCGTATGGCTTATCGCGTCGGGAGTAGGGGCATCGCTCTCTCTCACAGTGATGCGAAGGCGTGCACCCAGCACATTGGACAGTTCAAGGCTGCTGAGACCAGCTTCGCTCAGCCATTGGCTGATCTGGATCACTTCTTCTGAATTCGGAAGGTTGTCAAAAGCTGGAATTGATAATGGCGTGTTCATCAGGAGTGTTCCCTTTTTTCCAGCCAGTGTTCCAGATGGTGGATATCAACTCCACCTTTCTCAAAAGCAGGGTCGCACAAAAGCGCCTGATGGAGCGGAATATTGGTTGAGATTGTCTCAACCTGCATTTCAGCAAGAGCAATTTTGAGCCGTTGGATGGCTTCGCTCCGTGTGGCGCCTCGTGCAATGACTTTGGCAATGAGCGAGTCATAATATGGCTGCACAACGCTTCCGGCCACAATATGCGTATCCAGGCGAATACCAGCCCCCCCGGGAACATCCCAACGGCTTACACGGCCTGGAGACGGTGCGAATGAGAAAGGATCTTCTGCATTGATCCTGCATTCAATGGCATGGCCCATGGTATGAATGGCGCTTTGCTCGATGTCCAGATGTTTGCCTTGAGCAATCTCAATCTGTGCACACACAATATCAACGCCGGTTGTTTCTTCCGTAATAGGGTGCTCAACCTGCAAGCGCGTGTTCATTTCAATAAAAGCGAAAATACCGTCCTCATATAGGAATTCAAACGTGCCCGCCCCGCGATAGCCAATATTGCGGCAGGCTTGCGCACAACTGACCCCGATTTCTGCAATCAGTTCGTGCGGAATGCCGGGTGGTGGCGCTTCTTCCAGCACTTTCTGGTGACGACGCTGTAAAGAGCAGTCACGTGCACCCAGCCAGAGAGCCTTGCCATGTGTGTCGCATAGCACCTGTATTTCAATATGTCTGGGCTTTTGCATAAAGCGTTCCAGATACAGTGTGGAATTTCCGAAGGCCTGTTGTGCTTCCTTGCGGGTCAGGGCGACAGCCTTGATCAGTTCATCGGCTGACCACACAACCCGCATCCCGCGCCCCCCCCCACCGCCAGAGGCTTTGACAATAACCGGGAAGCCAACCGCATTGGCCAGATCCAGAATAGCCTGCTCGTTCTCTGGCAAGGGGCCATCTGAACCGGGAACACAGGGTACGCCGGACGCCTGCATGGTCTTCTTGGCGGTAATCTTGTCGCCCATCAGGCGGATGGATTCAGGTGTCGGGCCAATAAAGATTATGCCAGCTTTTTCAATAGCTTCTGCAAAATCGGCATTTTCCGACAAAAAGCCATACCCGGGATGAATTGCCGTTGCCCCCGTGACCTTGGCGGCCAGAATAATAGCATCGGCATCCAGATAGCTGCGGGCTGCAGGTGCCGGTCCAATGCATAGAGCAACATCGGCTTCCAGAACGTGGCGGCTCTGGGCATCGGCTTCAGAATAGACGGCAACTGTTTCCAGCCCAAGCTGGCGGCAGGCGCGTTGAATGCGCAGGGCGATCTCACCCCGGTTGGCAATCAGGACACGGCCAAAAGAGTGGGGCGCGCTCATGACAGACGCATCAGAGGCTGATCGGCCTCGACCTCACTGTCGTCAGTCACCAGAATGGCCTCAACACGGCCAGAAACTTCGGTTTTGATCGGGGTGAAAACTTTCATGGCTTCTATCAGACCTATCTGCTGTCCGACGCTCACAGTGTCTCCCACTGCTACAAAAGGCGGTGCATCCGGGGAGGGAGACAGATGGAGGGTGCCATACATGGGGGCGGTAACCACACGCTCTGCATGAGTGGGGGCCGCAGGAGCTGGAGCGGATGTAGCCGGTCCGGCAGAGGGTTCTGCCGATGCCAAAGGACGGGCGGGAGCAGGGGCAGCGTATGCGGCCCCCTGCTCAGAGCGCGTGATTTTAAGAGTCTGGCCGCCTTCCGAAATCTCAAGCTCATGGAGAGGAGCACGGCCAAACAGGTCTATCAGCGCTTTGAGAGCTTGAGTGTCCATGGCTGTCAGGATTTAGTCGTTTTCTTTGCAAAGTTCAGACCACCGATAACCTGCATGGTGGGCAGAACTTCCATGAAGCTGACATTCATGCGCTGCGGCGCAGAAATGGAAAAGGCAATGGAATTTGCAAGATCTTCCGGAAGAAGAGAGTCGTATTCATCAAAGAAGCGGCGCTGAGCTTCTTCCATGTTGCCAATCAGACGGCCAAAGACTTCCGTCTGCACGCGGGCCGGAGAGACTTCCGTCACGCGGATATTCTTGCCGAACAGGTCACACCGCAGCTGCTGAGAGAGAGAATGCACGCCAGCCTTGGTTGCGTGATACACCGTATTGCCGCCCGCAAACGCATAATGGCCGGCAATGGAGGTGATGTTAACGATATGGCCGCGGTCACGCGCAATCATACCCGGCAGAGCCAGACGGGTCAGTTGCAGGACGGCACGCAGGTTGATGTCCACCAGCCCGTCAATATCTTCTTCCGTCGTGTTGGTGATGTTGCCCGTGCGGGACTGACCGGCATTGTTAATGAGAATATCAATCTCATGCTCTTTGAAGATTGCGCCCATGGCGTCCAGATCGGCCACGCTGGCAGCGTGCACAATGCAGCCGGTTTGTGCGGCCAGCTTGTCCAGGCGTTCCTTGTCACGGGCAACGGCATGCACTTCCAGCCCCAGTTCCCGCAGGCGACGGACGGTCGCGGCACCAATGCCAGAGGAGGCGCCGGTGACAAGTGCTGTGCTGTAAGGCTGTGTCGTCATGATATGAAATATCCTGATATCTATGAACCGGAACTGCCCTGCGGCGCAGGCCAGACTTCAATAAGTCATTTCACTTTAGAGACGGAATATTCCATTGACCAAGATCAGTTCAGTCTTGCGTCATAAGATTATCCAATGTCTCCGCGTGGTATCGTCGTCATAAGATTATTGTATATCATCACAGGCAGATAATGTTGGCGGGGTTTCGCTGTCTGACCGTATCGTTACGGACGCAATATAGAACACCGCACAGGATGTTATTTGGTGGCTGCCATCTTACAGTATTGTTCCTCCGCGCATGACTGAAACCATGAGCGCGCTGAAGACAGATCAGTCTGGTGGTTCAGTGAATAAACCCACCATCAGCATGATTGGTACGCGGGCCATGCTGTTTGAATCGCCTGGTGCGTTTACGCTGGCCTGCCAGCGGCGGATCTGGGCATTGATGGATGCCTGTTCCGAGCGCCCGGATATTGCGGAAGTCATGCCAGGTGTGACCAACCTGATGCTGATTTTCTCCGTCCCGCCCGAAAATACAGAGACAGTAGCGCACTGGTTGCGTAAGGCATGGGAAACTCTGCCGGAGAAGCACATCAAAGGCCGACTGTTTGAAGTAGCTGTGCGCTATGGCGGCGAGCTCGGGTCCGACCTGCCGCGCGTTGCTAAACATTGCGGCCTGTTGCCTCAGGAAGTTATCACGCTGCATCAGGCCCCTCTTTATACAGTGTGTGCGCTTGGGAGCGTGCCGGGGTTTGGCTATCTGCACGGTCTTGACCCGCGGCTGGAAACGCCGCGAAAATCTGTTCCCTCCTTAAAAATGCTGGCTGGTACAGTCACGATTGGTGGGCCGCAAGCCGGGGTTTCTGCACTGACCGGCCCGAATGGCTGGAACTCCATTGGTTTTAGCGACCTTGTGATGTTTGACCCGGACCGCGAGCGGCCAGCGTTGTTTGAGGTGGGTGACCAGATTCGCTTTTATGCCGAAAGTATCGAAGTGTGATTACAGTTCTTGAAACTGGCGTTCTGAATGGCGTGCAGGATGCGGGCCGCTTTGGATATCGGCATCTGGGGGTAAGCACATCTGGCGTGATGGACCCTCTGGCGCTGCGTTGCGGGAATAGTTTACTGGGGAATGCGCCGGATGCTGCCTGTATTGAAGTGCAGACCTTTCCTTTCAAGGTTCGGTTCGACAGGGCTGTCAGCTTTGTCGTGACGGGCGGGGAGGGCATGATCACACTTGGGGAACGGGTAATCCAGTCATGGTCTGTTGCCACGGCGCAGGCTGGTGATGCTTTGACGCTTGACCGCCCTTCTGTCGGGGCGCGGATGTATGTGTGTGTGTGTGGCGGGATTGACGTGCCGGTTGTGCTAGGCTCCCGCAGCACGCAGTTGCGTGGGGGCTTTGGCGGATATCTCGGGCGACCGTTGCAGGTAGACGATCAGCTTCCTGGTGTAGGTGGTTGTGTGCCGCATGGCTTCGGGGCTGTCCCTCCCTTGTGCGCATTGCCCGCAGCCAAGGCAAAAGAAAAAGAGAAGACCGTGACTTTGCGGGCAATTCCCGCAACAGACTATTTTCTGTTCACGGAAGAAGCGCGCGCTCATTTCTGGTCCGCCTCCTGGCAGATTACAGCGCAAAGCGACCGGCTGGGCTACCGTCTGAAAGGGGGAGCTTTGAAGCTGACGCACTCTGTTGAGTTGCGTTCATACGGTGTTATTCCGGGTATTATTCAGGTTCCCCCCGCTGGTGAGCCGATTGTGCAGATGGCAGATGCCAACACGGCGGGCGGCTATCCGCGCATTGCTACGGTGATCGAAGCGGATTTATGGCGTCTGGCACAGGCGCGTATTGGCAGCTTTGTGCAACTACAGTGCTGTGACCATGCAGAGGGTTTGCAAGCTATGCGGAATGAAGATGCCTATTTGCAGGCCCTTCAGGATAATGCGGCACTTTACAGAAAATCTTTTATGCGCAGGGAGGCCGGTCAGGCCGATAAAAAATCATGAAGATTGATTTGAATGCCGATATTGGCGAGGGCTTTGGCCGCTGGACAATTGCGGATGATGCCGCGCTGATGCGTGTAATTTCATCGGCCAATATTGCCTGTGGCTTTCATGCGGGTGACCATCTGATTATGGACCGCGTTGTGCGGGCGGCCAAAGAGCATGGTGTGAGCATTGGTGCGCATCCCGGTCTGCCTGACCGGATGGGTTTTGGCCGCCGGACCATGGTTGTCAGCGCCGAAGAAATGGAAGCGATGCTGGCCTACCAGATTGGCGCGCTTAAAGGGATTGCCGCGCGTTATGGTGTGCGGGTGGGCCATGTCAGCTATCATGCGGCGTTTGGTACAATGGCCAATGCGGATCAGGATCTGGCTGACCGTCTTGCCCGCGTGATTGCGCAGATTGATCCTGATCTGGTGATGCTGGCCATGGAAGGGCAGCCGATTGATCTGGCGGCCAGAAAAGCCGGTTTGCGGGTTCGATCTCTTTTTCTGGCGGATCGCGCCTATCAGGCGAATGGAGCGCTGGTACCGCGTGGGCTGGAAGGAGCGGTGATTCACGATCTGGATAAAGTCAGGTGGCGCGTAAAGCAGTTTCTTGAAACTGGAAGCGTGACCACTATTGATGGAAAGTCTCTGCTCATTCACTCCCGTTCTATCCTTGTGCATAGCGACACACCAGGGTCCGATAAGCTCGCACAGGCTATCGCCACGCAGATTAAAGCGATCGGTGGTGAAATTGCTGCGGCTGAAGGATAAAAGATTTTGAGAAGAACGCGGCAGAAACAGACCGAGAGTGACCATGCAACATAATCTTGCGCGTGGTGCGTATCTGCTGGCTCTGGCGACACTTTTTACGGCTATTCTCAACGCCTTGCAGAAAATTACCGGTTCGACACTCTCCGTTGTTGAAATCGTTTTTTTCAGAAACCTGTTTTCTCTGCCATTTGTCGTGGTGATAGCGCTGCGCGGTGGCCTTGTTCTGAAGACTAACCATTTTGGCGGTCATGTCATCCGTTCCGTTGTCGGGTTGGTCAGCATGATCATGACGGTTGTTGCTGTGACACATCTTCCGTTGGCGGAGCAGCAGGTTTTATCATACACGCAGCCTTTCTTCCTTATTCTTCTGTCGATCCCATTCATGCATGAGCGCCCGTCTGTACAACGTTGGGTCGCGGTGGCTATTGGGTTTGCGGGGGTTGTTGTGGTGGCAACCGGCAAGGGGCTTCTGGGCGGCAGTCATGGCGCAGTGCCGACATGGGCGTATGCGGTTGCTCTGGCGCAAGGCGCTGTGGGGGCCCTGACAACCATGCAGATCCGCCAGCTTTCCGCGACAGAAAAAAGCACAACTATTGCCATGTGGCAGGCTATTTTTATGACAGCGGCGACAACAGCGGCCTTACCTTTTGTCTGGCATATGCCAACGCAGGCTGACCTGCTCTGCCTTGTTGCCGTTGGCGCATTTGCCGGTATCGCACAGGTTTTGCAGACGGAAGCATTTGCCTCCGCGCAGGTTTCCGCCATTGGACCGTTTGCCTATTGCGGTTTGGTGTGGGCAGCGCTGATCGGCTGGCTGGGTTTTGGAGAAGTTCCCGGTGTGGCCATGTTTGTCGGTGGGTTATTGATTATCGGCTCTGGTCTGTGGATGTTGCGACATGAAAGACCAGTAAAGCAAAAAGCTATTTTAGAATCAGAATCTTCCTCCGGAGCATCTTAAAAAAATCCGTAAAAAAGCACCGAAGGTATGGTGTAATCGTAATGTTCCGTTATCGTAAAAAAATACGGGTGGGCTGTGTAAGGCTAGGGTGCCTTTCAAGGCAGAAGGTTTGAAGGGTGATCAAGCGATGAACAAGAACGCAGACTCATCACGATACGTGTTTTTTGGCATGATTTTTCTGATGTATGTCATCAGTTATGGGGATCGTGCGGCACTTTCCATTTCTTTGCCGGATCTCGGCCGTGAATTTTCGCTTTCATCTGTTCAGATGGGATGGGTCTCCTCCAGTTTTCTCTGGTCTTATTTTGTGCTGAATCTGCCGTCGACCATTCTGCTGGATAGTGTTGGTGCGCGCCTTGTGGGGAGTCTGGCAGTTTCCGTCTGGTCCTGCGCAATGATTCTGGGCGGCATGACCCGTAATGTGACGCAGTTTATTTTAACACGCATGCTGCTTGGCGTGGGAGAAGCGCCAACATTTGGTGTGGGTGCAACCATTGTTCGTAACTGGGCCAAACCGCAGGAGCGTGGCACCGTCATGACGGTCCTGCTGACGGGCATGCAGATTGGGCTTGCCGGCGGCACAATTGCCGGAGCTTACCTGATTGCAAAAGTGGGCTGGCGTTTTGAATTTATGGCGCTGGGTGTTGTCGGGTTGCTCTGGGCACTCGCATGGTGGCTGCTTTACAGAAACCCGGAAAAATCAGACACGCAGGCGCGTGTTCGCCCTATTCGCGTTTCAGAAGTGCTGTCTCTGTTCCGCTCTTCCACATTTTGCGGCATTCTTGTTGTGCAGTGCACGCAGAATTTTCTGAACTTTCTGCTAATGTCCTGGGTACCCTTTTATCTGATTCATGAACTACATCTGAATGTTCTGGGTTCCGGAAGCGGCACAGCAGGATGCTATGTGTTGGGGGCTGTCGGCGCGGTGTTTCTGGGGCGGGTAGCGGAGCATTTTGTTTTCCGCAGGAATACCGACCCCAGCCATCGGCGGTTTATTGTAGCGTTTTGTATTATCGGGAGCGCGATGATTGGCTTTCTTCCTTTCTTTCATGAAGAGATGCCAATTCTGGCTGTGTTGTCTCTCTCTCTTTGTTGCCTGATTGCTGCGAACGGGGCGAACACCGCCATGCTGGCCGATATGTTACAGGACGGCCAGAAAATCGGATCAGTAACCGGTGTCACACTAACATTCAGTAACGCTCTTGGTCTGACGGCTCCGATTCTGACGGGTTACATCGTCGCTTGGACCGGGAATTTTAATATAGCCTGGTATCTGTGCGCTGTTGCTCTGATTGTTGCTGGCCTGATTTCCTTGATGACCGTACGCAAGCCGATTGTTATGGAATAATTTTTCAAGATAATTTTCATTGAGTTTTTCTGGATATGAACTCCTTGCAGGGCCATGTGTCGTTGTGCGAGGGATTTTTTTTATATCGAAAAGATGGGTTTATATTTCTAAACCCACCAGAAAATTACTTCTGAAAGCAACATATCAATATTCAATATGACGCCAAAACATAACGGAAACGTATCATAAGAAAACCAGATAAGTTTCTTAATCCGACCGGATGTCAGGGTGATGCGATGGCCAGAATATCGAAATTTGAATTGTCACTCGTCGCGAGTGTGGCGTTCGGTGCTCTTGTTCCGGCAGGAAGTGGTTTTGCAGCAAGTGCCGCATCTCCACCAGAAAGGCCTCAGAAAGTTTTTGTAAAAAAGATAAAAGCGGCCAAAGGGGCTTCTGTAAAAGCTGCCCCTGCACGTAAGCGCTCAAAACCTGCGCCATTGCAGGGTGGTGAAGAATCTATCGAAGTGGGCGGTCATTCTGGCAGTTCCGTCTTTTCTCCCACAACACCTAAGCACAGCACCACGCAGGTAACTGTCGTGACGGGCGCGGAACTTTTGAAAACCGGCCAGACAAACGTTTTGTCTGCTCTGGCACAGGCAAATCCTGCTATTACAACGGCAGCTCTTCCTGGTGGTGGTGCAAGCTCCTTTGTGCAGACCATGCAGCTGCGTGGCCAGTCCCCGGATGATACGCTCATTCTGGTTAACGGTCATCGCCGTCATATTGGTGCGAATTTTAACTCAAACTCTGGCACCAACTGGGGGAGTGAACCGGCTGACATCTCTCTGATACCGGTTTCCGCCATTGATCATATTGAAGTTGTGACAGAAGGTGCGTCTGCTCTGTATGGGCAGGATGCCATTGCGGGTGCCGTGAATATTGTGCTCAAGCACGATACGCATGGTGGGAGCATCAATTTTAAAAATAGTGGCTATTATGCAGGGGATGGTCAGGCTCTGGATGGCTCTGCTAATTACGGCATGGCTCTGGGGCGTAATGGCGGCTATCTTGACCTTGCAGCACAGGTTTCCCATCAGCTTCCCACTACGCGTGGTGGCGATTTTTATGGGAAAATTTTTGATGATTCCAGAAATGAAACAGCCAATCGTAATGTGCAGCGTGGCTTAGGTATTCCCAAATCGACGCTGGAAACCATTAGCGAAAACATGTCTGTGCCGATGGCGCGCGGCTTTAATTTCTATAGCACGTCCACCTTCTCTCATCGTCGTGCAAACGTGCCGGAAACCTACCGCGCTAACACCAGCTCGGATGAGTGGATCAATCCCGATCTGTATCCTGATGGTAACCAGCCCTATATTGCTATGGATCAGCTTGATTTTGAGACGGATAACGGTATCAAGGCGCGCAAGTTCGGTTTTGCGTGGGATGCTTATGTGACCTACGCGCGTGATAAGCAGAATTACAGCACCACGAATTCCGAAAACGTCTCTATTCCCGGCAGTACGCAAACCTCCTTCTATGATGGCGCCTCTATTGCCACACAGCTGACGGCAGGTCTGCGTGGGTCCCGTTCATTCCGTCCGGACTGGGCGCCACGGCCGATCAATCTGCGGTTTGGTGGTGAATATCGCCACGACACCTTCCAGATGGTTGAAGGTGAGGCGTCTTCCTGGAGCGGTATGGGGGCAACTGACCATCCGGGGAACGTTCCGATGGCGGCGACTTACCAGAACCGTGATGTTTATGAAGGTAACGTCAATCTTGATTTCTATGTCACTAAGAAATGGGAATGGACGCTAGGTGGCCGTGTAGGCAGCTATAATAATATTGCTACAGTTGAAACCGGCTCTGTTGGAACCCGCTACAACTTCAACAAACGATGGGCTATTCGCGCGAATATCAATACTGGCTATCGTCCCCCTACACTTGGTGCGCTGTCCTATTTCTATTCAGCACCGTATCCCGGTTATACGGTTGACCAGATTCCGGCCAGCAGCGCCATTGCCAAATATCTTGGCGCAGGGAATATGAAAGGTGAATATTCTCGCAGCTATTCTATTGGTTTTGATGCGAACCCGGTTGATGATTTCCACGTAACGGGGAACCTGTATTATATTGCCATTAACGGCAGAATGGGCAGCACCAAGACCTATTCGGTCAACCAGAATGATTCTGAGCTTCTGGCACTTCTAAAAAGCGCAAATCTCGAAAGTGCAACATCACTTTCCTATTATGCCAACCTATATAACACGCAGACATTTGGTGGTGACTTCAGCGCAGATTACACCCTGCATACGGCAAAGCTTGGTCAGTTCCGGTTTGCGATGGGGATTAACTTCTCGGATAACGAAATCCGGTCTGCAAAATCTGATCTGGTGAATGAATACACCAAGATGATGGTTCTGCATTCGGCTCCGAAAAACCGTGAACAGATCAGTATGAACTGGACGCGTGGGAAGTGGTCTGCTTCCGTGCAGGAACTGCGTTATGGGTCCATTGTCTATATGGCTGCTCCCACCGGGGCTGGGGCTGTGCCGTTCCAGCAGAATCCGGGGTTCATCACCAATCTGGAAGTTGATTATAAAATTCTTCCGTGCTGGACTGTGGGTGTGGGCGCTAACAACGTTGGGAACAAGCACCCGACACGTGTGCCGCACTCCATTGCCAACACGCAGCAGGGTTTGGCTAAATATGCGTCCTACTCTCCTTATGGGTTTAGCGGTGGCATGTATTACGTCAAAACCTCTCTGGATTTTTAACGCTGGATAAGTGTGCGTCATGGCACACGCTTTAAATTTAAGGGTATGAGCGCGCTGCCGCAGATCGGTTGACCAGAATATGGTGACAGGTCTGCGGCAGTTTTTTGGAAAAAACGCAGACGGGAAAGTGGTCCTGATGTCTTATAAAAACGGTGTAGATCCGAAGAGTGACAAGATACAGCGGACTGAATGGGATAGTCTGGGTGCCTATGTCCTGCCCCGTCATGCAAGGTGGGGTGTGCATACTGCGCGTGCGGTCGACAATTTTCCGACAACAGGAACGGCGATAGGAAAATTTCCCGATCTCATTAAAGCCCTTGTTCTGGTCAAGCAGGCAGCGGCTTTGGCGAATCACCAGCTGGGCTATCTATCGCCGGAAAAGGCTGTGATGATTGAAAAGGCCTGTCAGGAAATTAGTCAGAACCTTCCAGTATATCTGTCAGATTTTAAGGTCGATGTTCTGCAAGGTGGAGCTGGAACCTCAACCAATATGAACGCTAATGAAGTGGTGGCGAATGTCGGGCTTCTGGCATCAGGGCTTCAGGCCGGGCAGTATGATAATTTGCATCCGAATGATGATGTGAACATGTCTCAGTCCACCAATGACGTGTATCCAACAGCTGTTAAAATTTCCGTCTGTTTTGCCTTGCGCTCTTTCGTGCCGTCTTTGAAAAATCTGGTGAATGCGTTTGAGGAAAAAGCTGAAGAATTTAAGACTGTCTTGAAAATAGGTCGCACACAGTTGCAGGATGCTGTTCCGATGACTCTCGGGCAGGAGTTTAAAGCTTATGCCGGCACCCTGCGGAAAGAAATTGCCGCTGTTGAAAGTATGGTACCGCAGCTTTCTGAAATCAATCTGGGTGGGACTGCGATCGGCACCGGGATTAACTGTGACCCACGTTATGGAGCACTGGTAACGGCCCATTTGTCTGAGCTGTGTGGTTTCCCACTGAAGCAGGCTGAGAACCTGATTGAAGCGACCTCGGATGTTGGGGCGTTTGTGACCTGCTCAAGTGTCTTGAAGCGACTGTCTATCAAGATCTCCAAAATTGCGAATGACCTGCGTCTTCTGTCCAGCGGGCCACGAGCTGGGCTGGCGGAAATTGTTCTGCCTGCTGCACAGGCTGGCTCATCCATCATGCCGGGCAAGATCAATCCGGTTATTCCGGAAATGGTCAATCAGGTGGCCTTTATGGTGATCGGGCATGATGCAACCGTCTCATTCTGTGCGGAAGGCGGTCAGCTCCAACTGAATGCGTTTGAACCCGCCATGGGTTACTGTATTTTGGATTCCATTCAGACGATGAACAACTCCTTCCGAGTTCTGGCCGAAAAATGCGTGCGTGGTATTCGTGCGAACAAAGAGCGGTGTCTGGAGCAGGTGCAGAACAGCATCGGCATTATTACCGCCTTTGTGCCGGTGCTTGGGTATGAGTTGTGTGCGTCCATCGCCAAACAGGCTTTGGCCGAAAACCGGCTGGTGGCCGATGTGCTGAAGGAGCGTGTGCCGATGTCAGCCGAACTGCTTGCGGACCTTCTGAAGCCGGAAGCAATGATAGTCCCATTGCGCAAACAGACAAGTAATCTGGTCACTGATCAGCCATATGCGGCTTCGAGCAGTCCGTTATGTTGATGTATGCCTTGAAATGATAATCTTCTCAAAAAAAAGCGATATTATTTGTAAGTGGACTGTCTTCAAGAGTGCTGCGTGCTTTGGCGTGGGATAGGTTTCTGTAGTGCCTGAAACAAGCTTGTCCTCAAGAGCCATATACGATGGTAGTTTTGTGAAGTGGAGGGGGTAGCCCCCCGTTTATCTGGCTCTGTTTGTGATTTCATCATTTATCTTACGATGAGGGATGTATAAAGAAGCAGTCCGGTTTTTTGATGTTGAAAAGAGCCTTGCCGGTGGAGTGGGGTCGGTAACCAACTTGAAGCATTTTCCCGGGTTGTGGATTTTTGAGGTGTTCCGTCCGGAGCTGAACAAGGCACTGGCCTATTCAGACGGAAGCAAAGGCGGTCGTCCTCCGTTTGATCCAGTGCTGGTGTTCCAGTAGGGCACCTTTGTCCGGACGCGGGATGTGCTGGCGGGCAGTGGGCGGCCGGGAGGTGGAGGGGGCTAGGACATAAGCGCGTCCTGTGAGGGCAAGAGCTGCTATGGCAACGAGAATAAAGCGCTTAAGTTAAGTCCTTTTCCTTAAAGGTCTATGTTATCACAGGAGAGGGTCCTCGGTATTATCGAGGCGAAACAGCGCCATTGCTCTTTCTCCTGCAGTAAAAAGATCGGGAAATTTCAGAATCCCTGCTTCAATTGACCAATCAGATGCACGCCCCAAGAGCTTGAGCTTAAGCAGTCCTGTTTAGGTTTTCCCTGTACTGACCAGTCGGGACATGGCCTTTCGTGCACCATATCGCTGAAATATGACGGGTTATCGGCATGCCGCACGGATATCTGAATGCTCTCGGCAACCCATTTACTCAGATCCGCTTTGCTCAAAATAACCTCCCGTTAAACTCCGAAGAGGATAGCTTTACCTGGTGTCGGGGGAAACTTCTTATGGGACCTCGTGGCTGCCGGTAATACGGTTGTCCAAATTGAGTAAGGGAGCGCCTCCTTCTTCTTGCCACATAGAATGCTTTATGGACGGAGGGGGCGGCGGAAGCGCCGGCCAAACCTGAGCATACCTTTGGTCGAGACTTCAGGGAGGTACCGCTTTCCATTGTTCTTTTAGCCTCATGCAGTCCGCCTCCATCCTGCGCATAACATCAGGCGGCAATGGTGCTGTCATCATTGCATGATACTCATGACACGCTACCGTTTCATCTGCAGATGCATGCGGGCGCGCAGAGCATTCTGTTAGAAAAATCACAGAAGAGAGCGAAACTGCGATCAACTGAAAAGCGTTCATTACCAATGAACTCTCCTTATCCCACCACCAGACCATAGTCCCGCAAAACACCGACCAACTCGGGGGATAAGAACACTTTCCCGTCAGGAGGAGTTTTTGAAAGGCCAGTAAGAATAATGTCCTGAATTTGAAGGAGCACAATGTACGAAGAAATCATTTCTGACATCTTACTCTTCACGATACTTGTGTTATAGTGCGAATTTATAATATGGTCTGTGTATTCTTCTATTTTTATTTTTATGAGAAACTGCGTTCTCTGGACGTTTCTAAGAAGTTCGCGGACCTTCTGTCGTTTATTGGAAACGTCAATTTGCATACCGTCTCACACGCTGCTGTTTTATTTATGAAGTATCGTTACAGGCTTCGTGCGGCATGGGATATCATTCGCTGTTTCGAATACCAAATATATAAGATTTTAGTATAAATTATTTTTCATATATTCCTTTTGGGAATAATAAAAAACTATCCTTCAGCTGTCCGCCAGTCACGTTGCGTCCTCTCACATAGGAATTGCTATGATGCGCAACGTTCACCAGCTTTAAATGCGCGATGCTGTCCTTTCAAGGATACCTCATCGATATGGACACTGCCACTTTTAGCTCCGTTTCCGCGCCGACACTGTCCAAATTGGACACCGCTACAAAGCGCCGGGCGGAGGTGGATGGTTCGAAAAACCCGCTGGTTTTGAGGCGTTCTTTGTGGTTCCATTTCCTCTGCGTTGATTGGAAGGGTAGATAACGAAGCAGCCCGGTTTCTTTGATGTTGAAGAGCGGCTTGCTCGACTGAGTGGGCTTGGCGATCAACTCGAAGCGTTTTCCCGGACTGTGGATTTTGAGGTGTTCCGCCCTGATCTGGACAAGGCTCTGGCGTATTCCGAGGAAAGCAAAGGCGGACGACCGCTTTTTGATCCGGTGCTGATCTTCAAGAACCTGGTGATCCAGACGCTGAACCATTTATCTGATGAGCGGACGGAGTATCTGATCAACGACCGTCTGTCCTTCATGCGCTTCCTGGGACTGGGCCTGTCGGATCGGGTGCCGGATGCCAAAACGGTCTGGCTGTTTCGCGAGCGTCTAACACAGGCGGGTGCGATTGAAAGTCTGTTCAATCGCTTTGACGCCGCTTTGAGGAACGCCGGTTATCTGGCGATGTCAGGCCAGATCCTGGACGCAACACTGGTGGCTGTTCCAAAGCAGCGCAATACGAACGCTGAGAAAACCGATCTTCGGGAGGGACGGATTCCACAGGACTGGCAGGACAAGCCGGCAAAGCTGGCGCATAAGGACCGTCAAGCGCGCTGGACGTTGAAATTCACGAAAGCAAAACGGCAGGATGACGGAACGATCCCCGCAACGGACCTCGCCATTCCGTTCTTTGGCTACAAGTCGAACAGCTCCATCGACCGGCAGTTCCGGTTCATCCGCAAATGGAAAACGACGAACGCCGGCGCCAGTGATGGCGCGCGATTGAAAAGGGGCTGTTGGATAAAACCAATACGGCCTCAAACGTCTGGGCTGACACGGCGTATCGCTTAAAAGCCAATGAAGACTTCATGGAAAAGCACGGCTTTGTCTCAAAGGTTCACAGGAAGAAGCCGCATCTCAAGCCTGTGCCACGGCATATCCAGAAATCGAATGCTGGAAAGTCCGTGATCCGATCCCGCGTCGAGCATGTCTTTGCCGACCAGAAATCACAGACCGGGCTGTCCGTCCGAACTGGCGGTATCGCGCGAGCCACCAAGAGGATCGGGCTGGCCAATATCGTCTATAATATGCGCCGCTTCCTCTTCCTGGAACGGATCAGCGCGAGCGCATAGCTATCCAGCGAGTGATCTTCCCGGATCTGCTCAAAACGCAGAGCGAAAATCAGTTCCAGGAACCGTCAATCAAATCGCCAAAAGTTCAAAATCACCAACAAGGCAAATCAATTAACGGCTCTTCGATCACTCCAAATTATGTTATGACAAGACAAGAAAATCGTTTCTCGCGAACCTAAACTGAAACACGTAAAGTACAGCTTGGCAGCTGTTACTTACCCATAGTAGATAACTGTGACCGCCTTCGATCAGTCGTTATGGCAACTTCACATGAACCAAGGAAGACTAGAATCATTCGCTCCGTTACGTCGATAGATGTTGCAAAGTTGGCCGGTGTGTCCCAGTCGGCTGTCTCCCGTGCTTTTTCTTCAAATGCTAGTATTTCCAGCAAGACGAGAGAAAAAGTGCTGGCTGCTGCTGCCACGCTCGGATATCGCCCTAACCGGATACCAAGTATCATGCTTTCCGGACGATCTCATATGATTGGTGTTGTTATCGGCGGGCTAGATAATCCGTTTTATGCTTCCGCACTTGAACGGCTGGCGACTGCCCTGCGCCAGGCAGGACTGCAGGTGCTGCTGGTTCAGGTTGACGACGCGCTGACTTTGGATACAGCGCTTGATCAATTAGCCAGCTACAGAATTGATGCAGTGGTAACCTCATTGGCCGTGGGTTCGCAATCTGTCGTTCAGGCACTCTCCGAACTTCATACTCCCGTGATCTGTTTTAACTCATCTTTTGTGGGGCCGTGTATATCCACAGTCGTATCCAACAACTACGGGGCAGGTCAGATCGCTGCACAAATCTTTATCAAACATGGCGCAACACATCCTGTATGGCTGGCAGGCCCCGCAAAAAATGCTGCCTCCCGCGCACGAGGAGAAGGATTTTGCGATACCCTGAGAGATAAATCTGACTGTTTTGGAAAACTGGTCCGGCTTCGCGGCGATGATACCTATCAGAGCGGCTATAATGCTATTCGCCGCCTCTTGCAGCGAGGCTTACGTCCCGATGGTATTTTTTCCAGTAACGATATGATGGCCTGCGGTGTGCTGGATGCCCTCCGTGAGTGCGCAGATCTGCGTTGCCCTGATGATGTGATCGTTTTGGGGTACGACAACATCCCCCAGGCAGCATGGCATGGCTATGATCTGACCTCTTTTGACCAACGGACGGATCAGATGGTGATGGTCGCTATGGATATGCTGAATGAGGCGCTTCAGACGGTCGATCATCCGTATTCCCAAACGCGCACCATTAACGCGCAGTTGATCGAACGCGGCAGCACGCGCACAGGCAAATAAGGGATTAGGGGTTGCGCTCCCAGGCAAAAATGGTCTTCATTGCATAGCTATGCATACAAGCTCTATAGCCACTAAAAAGGAATGCAACACGATGCACCGCACTTTCCGTAGCATTCTCACCGGTTCTTTCTCGACGCCATGCGCAGACAACCCTACCGTCGCGATGATCGAAGCCGGGTTTCAGCACGCAGGACTGGACGCGCGTTATATCAACTGTGACGTGAAACCTGCGCACCTCGGCGAGGCAGTACGCGGCGCTCTGGCCATGGAATGGGCTGGCTTTAATTGCTCCTTGCCGCACAAAGTTGCTGTTATCGAGTATCTTGATGACATGGCCGAAGCTGCACGGATTATCGGTGCCGTCAACTGCGTCAGCATTCGTAATGGCAAACTGATAGGCGACAACACCGATGGTAAGGGCTTTCTTGCCTCGCTCAGGACCGTCATCGATCCTGCAGACAAGAAGGTTTTTCTTCTTGGTGCCGGAGGAGCCGCGCGGGCAATTGCCGTTGAGCTTGGTCTGGCAGGCGCAGCCCATATAACCGTGGTCAATATGAAAAAGGCGCACGCGGACACCATTGCTGATCTCGTGCGTGATAACACCAAATGCAATGCGACTGCACACCTATGGGAAGGCGAAGCGCGCATACCGGCTGATACGGATATCGTGATCAATGCGACCTCGGTTGGCTTTGGTAACGCAGACGCCATGGCGGCAGTAGATGTCGAGACTTTTAAAAAAGGCCAGGTAGTCGCGGATGTTATCCCCAACCCGCCGATGACGCGCTTCCTACGTGAAGCAAAAAAACGGGGCTGCACGCCGCTTGATGGACTTGGAATGCTCGTCAATCAGGGCGTGATCGGGGTGGAACTCTGGCTGGGCAAGACGCTTGATGCGACCGTTATGCAGCGTACGTTGAGCGACATATTCAACACATCTGACGCGGAATGATGTCCGGGCACTGCACCTGATCAAAGAAAATGGAGGCGCCGTTATGACCGCCGCGCCGGGCACCCACAACACATCCACGTCCTTAATGCACAAGCGTGCCATATCTGCCTTTCATGCTCAGGCCCATGACGAGGATCAACGAGAATCTGCGCGTCGGTATGTCTCCATCGCTGCTGCTGTCGCTGCGGTTGGTGGGCTTCTTTTTGGCTATGATACCGGCATCATAGCGTCCGCATTGATTTTTGTGACGCAGACGTTCTCTCTTTCCACAATGGGGCAGGAATGGGTTGCTGCTTCATTAAACATCGGTGCAATTTTCGGCGCAGTGTTCAGCAGTCCGATTTCTGACCGCTGGGGCAGGCGTCCTGCCATTATGGCTGCAGCGGTGGTCTTCATCGCTGCATCAATCGGATGTGGACTGGCCCCCAATGTGGTCGTGCTGATCTGCGCCCGGCTTGGTCTAGGCATTGCTATTGGGGCTACTACGCAGATCGTGCCAGTCTATGTGGCGGAATTGGCCCCTGCATCGCGTCGGGGCGGGCTGGTATCGCTGTTCCAGCTTGTATTCTCCTTAGGACTGCTTCTGGCGTTCTTTGTCGGTTACGAACTTGCAGGCAGTGCTGAATCATGGCGGGCCATGTTCATGCTTGGAGCCCTGCCGGCATTGCTCCTTGCCTTTGGCATGCTTTTCTTACCCGAAAGTCCGCGCTGGTTGTTGCATAACGCGCAGGAGCAACATGCCGTCTCCGTTCTTTATCGGCTCCGTGGCCATAAGGACGTGGTACGCAATGAGCTTGATGAAGCACTTGTTGTCAGAACAGCAGAGCACAACGAAGGCGATTGGAAAATCCTGAAGCAGAAATGGGTAAGGCCAGCACTTATTGCCGCTTTAGGAATAGCCGCCTTTTCCCAACTGTCAGGCCCTAACGTGATTGTCTATTATGCTCCTATCATTCTGTCACAGGCAGGCTTGGGACATTCCGCAGCATTACTGACGTCTGTTTCTGTTGGCGTGGCCTCCACTATCACAACAGCCCTGGGGATAGTCCTTATTGATAGAGTGGGAAGACGCCGCATGATGCTAGTCATGCTTCCGCTGGCTGCACTCTCCCTCTTTGTGTTCGGTGCCATTTTCGTTAGTTCCGCACCACTCTCCGGTGCACGTCTGGCTCTGATGGTAATTTCTTTGTTGGGATATATTTTCTTTAATTTTGGCTCTCTGTCCGTTGCGGTGTGGCTTGTTGCGTCTGAAGTGTTCCCTCTCATTATACGCAGCAAAGCAATGGGGTTAGCAAGTGCCACAGTCTGGTTCTCCGATACCGTCGTATCCCTAATTACACTTTCTCTGGTTAAAGCATTAGGTACGACAGGAACCTTCTGGCTATTCGGGGGTGTTAACGTCGTGGCATTCCTGTTCATCTGGAAATATGTTCCTGAAACAGCTGGCACGACATTGGAATATATTGAAGAGTCTTTAAGGCATGGAAATTTCTATAAAATACACAAAAAATAGATGTTTCTCTTTGCTTTTAATAGCCAAGGTATTTCGTAAAACCTCCTTTTTTTCCCGCAGAAGATATTCATACTACCCTTGAGTACAATCCTGCAAAAGAGTCACTGGATCTATCTACCTGGAGAGATCGAAGAACCCTTAGCTGTCAGGTTGTCAGACGTCATTGGGATGATGTCGCGTGGGCAATACCGTGTTACGCTCCATGGTTTTCTTCCGTCTGCAGAGAGAGCGAATGATGCTTCAGATCCATCCACAGGCACGCACGACACCAGCCGTCCGGGCTGACATAGCGCGTTCGTCAGAACCGACATCAGTACTCGCCAGACGCTACGGGATCAGTGATGAAACTGTCCGCAAGTGGCGCAGGCGTGGTTCAGACGCCTGCTAGGACCGCGGCAGCCGTCCCTGGAAACTGGCTTGGAAAGCCTCGGAGGAAGAGCGCGCCATTGTCTGTCAGCTTCGGCGTTCGACCGGTTTTGGTCTGGATGATCTGACCTTTGTCGTGCGGCATTTCCTGCCGCATCTCAACCGGGACACTATTTGGGGTATTCTGAAAGATGCTGGACTTAACAGGTTACCTCCTGCGCAAAAAGCCGGAACTGTGCGTGGACAGGGAAAGTTCCGGGACTACGATCCAGGTTATGTCCATATCGATGTGAAACATCTGCCTAAATTGCAGACAGCAGATGGAGAACGGCGGAAACGTTTTCTCTATGTTGCCATTGATAGATGCTCACGCTCGGTCCATCTGGCCGTCTATGACGCGGAGAATGCCTATAATTCCGTCGATTTCCTCAAAGCTGTCAAAACCGCCTTTCCTTTCCGGATCACCCATATTCTGACCGATCGTGGCTCCTGCTTTACGGCGGATGCCTTCGAAAAAGCCTGTCATGACATGGGAATCGGCCGACGTCGGACCAAAGCTTACTCTCGTCAGACCAATGGAATGGTCGAACGCTTCAATTGCCGTGTCGCGGCAGAGGTGTTGCCGGTCTGTGTCTCAAGCCATAAGGATCTGGAAATTCTGCTCAGAGGCTTCTGTTTAGCTTGCAATCATCGCCCGCAGTGTGTTCTGGGCGGCATAACTCCCGCCCAATGCATCATGTCGTGGCTTGAAAAGCATCCCGCGTCTCGCAATCCTGATTACGTCAAACCAGCCAATCGTGACATCATGAAGCCGGTCGACGAAATCCTCGATTATCCCAATGACGTCTCACAACCTGACGACGGCAGAGACAGCCATAGGTGGCTCGGTCCGTCGGATAAACGAGCACGGGTGGAAAGTCGGCCATATCTAGCCGGCAGCTAACGACCCGTCGCAGCCCGACCTGCTTTGCCGCAACATGGGCCTGAACCATGCCAGCCAGAGAGTTACAATCACAGATGCCGTGTGAATGCAAACGCCATCAATTCACCGAATATCCGCTTTGGGGTGTATCGAATGGGAGGCTGTATATCCGAGATGTAGGCGAACCCGCCTTTCTGCTTGACTCTCGCTGAGCAGGCCAACCGCTTCCGCCCTCATATCGGTCGTAAGAGAATTGTTCGGCCATCTGGAAAGCGGACAATCGCCAATAGTTCTCGTTATCTGCTGAGAACGCCGTAAAGAGGCTTAAGGCTGGAAAGCCTGTTGAAGTTCGGTTACAAAGACCCGCAGTTTTGGTGTCATGACCGGACCTGCGTTATAGAGCAGGTGCATGGGCCTGTCCGGAACTGCCCACCTCGGCATAAGCCGGACAAGCCGTTTGCTTTTAATATCTGGGAGCAGGGCCTGCTTATATCCCAGCAAAATGCCATCGCCAGCAAGTGCTGCAGAATGCAGAACACTTGAATCATTACTGATTATTCGCCCGGAGACGGTGACAGGCCGGGTAACGCTCCCTTGAGAAAAGTACCAGGTCGTTACAGGACCGCCGGAATTTTCATACACGAGACACTCGTGGCGCATCAGATCATCGGGCTGCCCTGGAAAACCGTGTTTTTCCAGATAGGTGCGAGCCGCGCAGATGACCCGACGATAGGCCGTCAAAGGACGACTGACCGCTGTAAGGTCCGTCTCCAGTTCACCAATTCGGATCACAGCCTCATGACCATCCATTGTGGGATGAACCAGTTGGTCTGTCAGGGACAAATGGACTTGAATTTCTGGATATCTTTTCTGAAAGTTGTGAACAAATGGCAGCAATACTGTTCGGCCGAAGGTGACGGGTACACTGACAGATAATGTGCCACGCGGTGTGCCAAGCGTATTGGCTGCCAGACTGTCCGCTCGTTCAACTGCTTTCAGGACAAGGCGACACTGCTCGCAATAGAGCCGGCCTGCTTCGGTCAGGCTTTGTCGGCGGGTGGTCCGATGTAACAGACGTGCACCAAGGTGACGTTCCAGAGCCTCTATATGCTTGGCTACCATCTGCGGCGACAAAGTCAGATGCTGGGAGGCCGCTGCAAAGGACCCCAATTCCACGACCTTGATAAAAATCTTCATGCTGGTTAACCGGTCAAGCATTCATCATCCTCAGTTGTGACTGATGTCTCGTATCGACAATTTATCCAGCGAAAAAGAGGAATATGCTGAAGGCTTCGAGTGATTGGCAAGTCCAGTTCTGGTGGAGACTTTCGAAATGCCTGTTTATCTTGTTCGCATGGATCACCCTGATGGCGAGGGCTGGGGACAGCATGTCGCAGCACACGTGTTGTATCTCAGGCGCCTTATTCAGGAAGGCAGACTGCTGGCCTCTGGTCCGTTGAAAGGCACCCCATTGCGCTCCGGCTTTCTGATTATGAAAGGTGCCAATCGGCAGGAGATTGACGCGATGATTGCCGCTGATCCCTTTGCATCAGAAGGTTTGATTTGCGATCTGCGCATTGAAGAATGGGATCCTCTTTTCGGTTGCCTTTCAGATTATGCGACAGGGACTCTCCCGCAACAATTGAAGTCTATTTTCCCTTGATGGCGACAGTTCTGTATTTTTTTAAGAAATAAAAACGAGAGGGAGCATTATGCTTCTGAACTATCTTCAGTGGTATACTGTGGGGGATGCCCGTATTCTAAAAATACAGGATCTGATGCTGGCTGCACTCTCTCCAGAACAGTTGCTTCCAGATTGGGACGAAGCAACGGCTCTTCAGATTTATCCCCGACTGCCTGAAACGCTGGATAGTTCAGAAACGAAAGTCCTTTTGAGCGTTCATAGCTGGCTTATTGAGGATCGCGGTCGAAAAATTCTCATTGATACGGGAGCTGGAAATAACAAAGCCCGTCCTGCTGCCCTGTATTTCGATCACTTGCAGACCGTGTGGCTTGAAAATCTGATGCGCGCTGGTGTCTGTCCAGAAGACATCGATTTTGTTCTTCTTACCCATCTCCATGTCGATCATGTGGGTTGGAATACACGCCTGCAAAATGGGATCTGGGTACCGACCTTCCCGAATGCCCGATATGTCTTTTCCAGAACCGAATATGATTTTTTCAGCAATCCGGCCCATGATAGCGTCCGTAATAAAACCAGTTTCATGACACGCGCAGATAGCGTTGATCCTATTGTCGGGGCGGGTCTTGCAGATCAGATTGACGTGGACGGATCGGATGTTCTCGAAGGAATTTCCTTTCATCCAACACCGGGGCATACACCACATCACGCATCTGTTGTGCTGAGGTCAGGCGTCGAGCACGCCATCTTCACGGGCGATGTTATGATCATCCTATTCAGGTGTGTGTTCCGGAGTGGAGTGCTGTCTTTGATGCAGACCCTCAGACAGCCATCATATCACGCAAATGGGCTTTGAATTACATTGTCGAACACGATGCGACAGTATTCACATCACATTTCCCAATGACATCTGCTGGCAGAGTCATGACAGGTGACCAAAATATGAGTTGGTCCCTCCTTTAGAACCACCACTATATCGGCGTTTTACGTCATACATTTTTCTTGCCCCGAAATGTCTCGTCCACTCAGCGATATATGATGCGACTGCCAGATCCTGCCTTCATTGTTGAGATGATCGTCAGGAAAGCCAAGCAGACGGCGACCAGAGTTCGCGATGCCTGGAACTGATCATCCGAAAGCTCACGCTTCCCTCATCCATTGCGTAAATTTTTGCGTCCAAGCCGGGTTCCAGCGTGAGAGTGCGGGACGGTTGTGAATCATGTCGTCGGCCGACCACTGGATGCGGCGCATATCCATTTCGGATGTGACTTCGTTGTCCGGACACAAGATGTAGAAGTCCTCACTGAATAGCCGCTGCAGAAAATAATCTACCACCTGTTCCGTTGTCCATGCTGCCTCCGGTTTACGGTCATGAGGCCCGTCCTTGCCGTGGAAATTCATGGGAGTCCATGTATAACCTGGCACCAGAAGATGGGCCGACACTGTTCCTCCTGTGGAGACCAGAAGTTCATGGGCCAACTGCTCGGTGAGCACCTTCACTGCCGCCTTGGCGACAGAATAGGAGGCGTGACCAGGCGGTGTAGTGATCCCTTCCTTGGAGCCAAGATTCACCACGGCCGATGGACGATTCGCGGCGATCATATGTGGCACGAATAAATGTTGTGCACTGAGGACGGCGCGAAAATTGACGTTGAGAGTCCGGTCCCATTCATCGGGTGAATCCCAAGGACCGGCTTTGCTCAGCACACCAACATTATTAACCAGTAATCCGACATCCCCAAAGCGGGTCAGCGTTTGATCACGCAGGCGCAGAAGCACTGTGTCATCGGTCACGTCACCCATGACAGTCAGTACTTCAACGGGAAGCGTGGACACCAGCGCCTCCAGCGCGTCACCGTCCTGATCAAGAAGTGCCAAGCGCATCCCCAGGGCCGCAAATTCCCGGGCAAGAGCAGCACCAATGCCTTTTGCTGCACCGGTGATGACTGCAACACGATCCTTTGCGACAATTTTCCGCATTCTTTCTGACATTCACGTTGCTCCTTCTGTCTGGGTGGCCAGGAAAGACGATAGATCCAAGGATCCTAGCGCAACCTCATAAGGCCTGTAATTGAGTCAAATGGCACATGGTGTATGTTTATACTCAACGGATATGAACGAACGAGCGAAACGCATCATGCATCTTTCACGTGGAGATCTGGGAGATCTCAACCTGTTCTGCGCCATCGCCAAAACAGGCGGCTTTCGCAAAACTGCAGCAGAACTGGATTTTTCTCCATCGGCCTTGAGCCACGCTATCCGCGGACTGGAAAAGCGTCTGGGTGTCCGTCTGTCTCTTCAACCGGACCAATCGCAGCGTCACGCTAACACCAGCTGGACGGGAATTGCTCTCGCATGTCACGTCCGGGCTCTCTGAAATCACCAATGGGCTCGAAGCCCTCAATCGTTTTCGGGACCGACCCGCTGGACAGTTACGTCTGAACGTACCAACTGACGCCGCTCGGCTCGTTCTGGCCCCGGTCATGGCGCGTTATGCCGCCCTTTATCCCGACGTCCGTCTGGAAGTCGCGGTGGAGGATGCCGTGGTGGACATCATCGAACAGGGCTTTGACGCAGGTGTTCGCTATGGTGGCACAATACCAGAAGACATGATCGCGGTCCCGCTCTGTCCCGATCTGCGATGGGTGACAGTCGCATCGCCTGCCTATCTTGCATCAGCTCCCCCTCTTCGATGCCCGGCCGACCTACATCAGCATCGCTGTATAGGGATCCGGATGGGAAGCGGAAAAATCTACCACTGGGAGCTGGAGCGCGGCGAAGAGAAAGTCTTTTTGGACACGGACTGGTCAGTGATCGTCAACGAAACCGTTCTATCTATCGAGATCGCCGAACGCGATGGGGGGATCAGTTACAACCTTGAACGCCGGGCGGCAGTGCAGATCGCAAACGGGTCACTCGTCAAGGTCCTGCCCGAATGGGCCTCCATGGGCCCGCCACTCTTTATTTATTATCCCAGCCGGCGACAGCTTCCTGAAGCATTACGGGCTCTTATTCGCCTGATACAGGGGCAAAAACCTGATCAGAACGTAACAGGTGAATAAAAATGATCACTTCGTTGATTTCAGCTCTCCGCCTGCGGCATAGATTTTCACTCATTTCGTGCTTAACTCCACAAACAAGTGGCGACAGGCATAACCAGCAGTGTGTCGTCCCGTTTTATGAAACTTGGGGAAGAGTGAGGACAGATGAGCAAACTTGCCATGATCAGCGGATCGTCTTCGGGTATTGGTTTCGAGATTGCACGTATCCTCGGCGGCATGGGTTATGACCTCGCCATTTCAGGGGCCAGTGATAAAATCCACGACGCCAAAACAGAACTCGAAAAGATCGGTGTAGCAGTCTATGCATTTCAGGCGGATGCAGCGACCTATGACGGCGTCGAAGGGTTCTGGCAGTTTACGAAAGATCTTAGACGAAACGTCGATATTGCCGTTCTCAATGTTGGCATCGGTCTGGGCGGGGCCTTTGTTGATAACAAGCTCGAAGATGATTTCCGGGTTATTGCCATCAATATCTCCGGGACGGTGCATCTGGCTAAGCGCGCAGTGCAGCACATGGTGCCCAACAAGGCCGGCCGGATCATGATTGTGTCCTCCCTCTCGGCAACCACACCGACACCTTACGAAACTGTCTATGGTCCTTCTAAAGCGTTCGGTTTTATGTTTTCAGAATCCCTGCGAGAAGAACTTCGCGATACGGGCGTCAGTGTCACAGCCCTGCTCCCGGGTGCCACAAACACGCGTTTTCACAAGAATGCCGGCATGGCCACCAGCAAGATCGATCATGGGCCCAAAAATGACTTGCATGTCGTGGCGCAGCAGGGTGTCGACGCTCTCATGCAAAGCGAAGATATGGTCGTTGGCGGCGATGCCGCAACAAAGCAGCAGGCTATCGACAACCGCACCACACCTGAAACGGTCAAAGCGGCTCGGCATGCCATTCTTTGCAAACTGAACGGCGTCGCGTGATCAGATAAATTACGGCTGAGATTGCGCCGGATGGTATCGGGCAGACACCCATCGTCTGTCCGATACCAGATGAGCAAGCCAGGGATAAGCTCATGTCATCAGAACGAACGTTTCCGGCACCTGAAATCAGCCGTTACCGTGTCGGAGAGTTCGCCGTAACGGTTCTGAGTGACGGCTCTCTGGACGCCTCGCTCGATCTTCTTGATGGGATTGATCAAGATGAGGCGTTGTCGCTTCTGGGCGCGGCAGACACTTCACCTTCATCGCACATGGACATCAATGCATTTGTTATTGAGGCCGGTGCGCGGACCATTCTTATCGGTGGTGGTGCCGGAAACCTCAACGGATGGGGCGGCCGACTGATATTCCCTGAAAGACAATGTTCGGTTCCGGGAGCATCCGACATCAATGATTTCTATAATCCGCAGAGGCTGCACTCCGCAATTCAATGGAAAAGCCCTCTGGATTATGATCGCAACGCTGCTTAACAGATAACCTATGGTCCGGAACTAAACCGGGGCACGTCCAACTCGGGCTTGACTCGAACTGCTTGTGGCTATGGCGAGACGCCCGATCGTGAGCGCGCGGAAGCGGAACGAGTGTTCCAGAAAGGGGAAGTCGAGATCTTTCTGGGTTCGATCAATGCAGCCGGTGAGGCTCTGACCCTACATCGTGCTGATACCTGTGTGTTTGTCGAACTGGACTGGGTGCCGGCGGCGATGCATCAGGCCGAGGATCGCGGGCATAGGGCCGGCCAGACGGCGAAAGGCTATCACATCATCAGTCTTCTGGCGCATATGCCGGACAGGCAGAATCTGGATGAGTATGTTGCCAAAGTTCTCATTGAGAAACTCGCCAATATCAACACAATTCTCGACGAAAAGGCTGGTATTGCCGGCAGGCGTATCGAGGGGACGGATGCCAGTGTACGAAGCCGTGTGATCGCCGCGCTGATGTCGGAAGCCCAGCGGACAGAAGTTGCAAAGAACGCTCAGGTCGCAGCCACGCGAAAGCGGGCACTTCCGCGCCAGAGAAAACAGTAACGCTTTTCAGGTCGATACGATCAGTTCGAATCTATAATGGCTTAAGCGGGTATTTTTCAGAAACGAGTCTTGCGAGCTCTTGCAGAGTTAACGGTGTAGTATTTCTTGGTCTGTTTTTATTGTGTGATCTGATCCTGATTTTTCCGGAGCTTTGAGGTCTCACACCCCAATTTCCCCAAAGGATTTTGTTCTTTTCCGATCTGGTATCGGTTTTTGCGTGTGGGTTCCTCGTCCCGCAATATTTGTAAACGAGAAAATCAATGTCAAACCATACAACAATTTCCTCCGCCGTAGAGGCGGATCTTATGCAACTGGTTGCTTTGCACGGGTTGCTCGACTTTGCGCTGAGTCAGTCGCTCGAAGGCAACACGGATGACCGCATTCTTGAAGGCGTCGTCATTCTGACGAGGATGATCGGACGCAAGGTCCGGCGCTTGGCCGACAAACTGCTGGATGGCGAGAGCCCTCGCTGCGACTGACGCTCTCCATCGTCGCCCACACCCACACCCACACCCACACCCGTTTCTTTCATCTACAGGCGCGCTCATGTCGCGCCTGTTTTCATTCCTTCAGGAAAATAAATAATGTCTCGTTTCTCAGACGATGCCACGCCGTCCCGTTTTCACCCCACCGAAGCTGATCTGATCACCTATCGGGACCTTGCCCGTGCTCTCGGTGCCCCACCGAGTGAGGCCATCTGCCGGTATCTCGGGCCCGCCGGCCAGCATCTGGTCTTCATCGGTGAGTCCGGTCAGCGGGACTGGGCCCGCGTCGATACCCAGGCAAGGGCTCGCTGGCCTGATCTGCCGCCGACAGGGAAGATCGCATCTAATGGCAAGACCCTGGAATCCCTTCCCGAACGTGTCGTTTACCAGATCCTTGAGTCTTTGAAGCACGGGGATATGGAAATCGATCTCCATCAGCCGATTATGGCTGACCTCGGGGCGGAGAAGGCGGACCTGACACTGCGCAGGCGAAGTGCTGCCTGCTTTATCGAGGTCATTGGTTCTTGTGGACCCAACCGCATTACCCGGAACGACCACGAGTTGCGGGGATTGGAGCGCTTCGAGCGGCGTGAAGCCTTCTATCGCCGTGTTGGCATCACCCCAGTCTGCATCTTTCTCGACCTTCTGGCGCGTCCGGAAGACCTGAAGGCACTCTGCCAGTCTCTGGTGGACCGGATCGCTGACGACGGGCGTGACAGAGAGATGTCGCTCTAAGGACAAGGACCGATGTCTGAGGCGTGGGGTGACCGGAAGCGGAACTCCCGCGCCAGGAATGGTAGCGCACGACATCCGTTTTGGTATCCGGAGTGGAGCCAAACGGTGTCAGAAATTGCGAAAAAACCGTCTTGCTGTTTCAGGAAGGTCTCATACCCTGATTGTGACAGGGAAATTGGCACATGATTCGAGGCTCAGGCCCCGAGCATCGAGGGAAGTCAGCTTCCCTTCATGGAGGTTGTGACGATGTTCAGGATAAAGGGAGATGATGGGGATCTGATAGCGCTACTTTGCCGGATCCTATGTTCGATCGGGCTCTCAAAACAGGACGGGATGTACTATGTCGTCGAATAAAAGAACAGTTCTGAAAAGAGAGTTTCGTGGCCTGCTGCGTTACTCTGCTGCAGCGGCGTACATTGGTCTTGCAGAAGGAACGCTACGAAATCAGCATGAAGAGCTGGGAATTCAGTCGGTGAAAATTGGTCGGGTGCGGTGTTTTCCGGTGAAGGCGCTTGATGATTTTATTGAAAGGAAGCTCCTAGAGACCGAGAGAAAGCAGCTCCGGAAAAAGCGGCGGGGTCGCGGAGAGAGTCTGGTCTTCAGTCCGGATTTCAGTTTCTGGATTGTGATAGCAGCACTACTTCTTATGGCTCTGATCAGGCTGTCATTTCTGACAGCCTGACGGAAACGCTAGTCCTTGTCGACAAAGTTGCGTTTCTCATACGCAATGGCTTTGGCGGCAAGATCTTCTGTGTGGGGTTGATAGTATCTGTCCAGGGACTTGATATCCTTGTGACCCGTCACGCGGCGAAGTTCGAGCGGGTTCGTGTAAATCTTTGCGAGGCGGCTCGTCGCCTCATGTCGAAGGTCATGGAAGGTGAGATCCCGAAGGCCAGCTTTCTTCGTCATGCGTCCGAACCGGACCAAAAAAGCATCTTTGCTACCAATATCAAAGACGAGATCTCCGGGCCGGGCGGATTTGCGTTGTGCCTGAAGGGCCCGCAGCAGGCGGGCCGCACCGGGTGTCAGCGGACGGATTTCCGGACCATGTTCGATGGTGCGATGCATGGTTTTCATTTTTCCCAAGGATAAGGCATGACGATCAAAGTCAATGTCACGCCAACGGAGTGTCAGGGCTTCCTCGCGTCGGGTGCCATTGTTCAATGGCGAATTGGACGAATATGGCATCGTCCGGCCAAGGGGACAGTGCCATGGCTTCCAGAAGGCGGTCGTATTCATCACCAATGAGACGACGGTTGCGCTTCTTGTCTGCGCCAGCGGGTCGCTTGACCGCCGTTGCGGCAGCCGGGTTTTTTTGAGAAAGGCAGGACCCACTCCGCGATCGCATGCTGGCAGATCGCAGCGAGCAGGTTGAGGCGTTTGACCACCGTCGCAGCGCTGTATTTCTCAGCCAGCTGATCCCGGAAAACACGAACTGCCATCGGGGTCAGATCGACCAGCGCAAGCTGTGCAATCTCGTCCTGAAGAATGGACGGGATGTGACCTTTGCGATCATTCTCCCGGGTCTGCATCTCTTCGCGCACATAACGTTCGACCAGATCGCGGACAGTCTGACGTTCCAGCGGTCGCGTGTCCTCAAACTGTCCGAGTTCCAGTTTGGCGGACGTCGCGTCCAGCCAGCGGCGGGCGAGTTTGGCCGAGGTGAAGGTCTGATGGATCCGCTCTCCGCCTGTAATGCGCTTGCGGGCTCGATACTGGCCTTTGCCGGGATATTCAACTCCGGCGGGGAGCGGACGGCCTGTTGCCGGATCAATTTTAGCAGAAGTGACTCGATCTTTCATGGTGAGCCTCACTTGGGCCCAGCATAGCATTTTCATGGACCCATTGGGACCATGTGCTTATCGTCTTTTTTGGCGATGGGCCCGAGGTGGGCCAAAAAGCAGTCAATCATTCCGCGACCAAAACTCTAAGTCATTGGAAAGATTGGTGTCCCGTACGGGATTCGAACCCGTGTTGCCGCCGTGAGAGGGCAGTGTCCTAGGCCTCTAGACGAACGGGACATAGAGGGATGGGCGGATTACTACGAGAAAATTGTGCCGGACACAAGCGGAGAAGTAGCGGGAGAGCCAGGTGTGCTTTGCCGGTAACAGTGGAAGTTGGAAGGTAAAGGATTGGACATAGCTGGTAGAAATTACGTTGATACGTTATATCATAACGTATAAGACCCTGATCAGATCGTTTCCAAAACCTTAAGGGTCACTCTCTGATGCTGGTATCTCGTCTTTCTTTTTTGCTGGCATGCTCAACTGTCTGCACAACAGCCGGATTTCTGTTCTGTATAGAAAATGCACAGGCTCAAACTGCGTCCACGGGCACAGTTCAGGCCGCGCAGACAGTTCAGCCGACAAGTAAGAAAAAAACTGCTGGCGAGAAAGAAGCGGTACAAAAATCTACATCTACGCGCACGGCGCACGCTCTGGATACCGGTCGCGGCAGACCTGTGGGGCAGGAGACCGTTTCCATTCAGCCCGGTCTGGCCAGCACGCCGGAACGGGTGACGGTTACCGCGCATCTGGACAGGGCAAGATCAGAGCTTCAACCGGATACAGGGGCTACGGTTTATCGTTTCGACCGACAGGCACTGGAGACCATTCCGGGTGGGGATAATGCCCCGCTTAATCAGGTTCTGTTACAGGCTCCCGGTGTGGCGCAGGATAGTTACGGCCAGATCCATGTGCGTGGAGACCATAATGAAGTGCAGTTCCGGCTGGATGGCGTGCAGCTTCCGGAAGGTCTGAACGTGTTCGGACAGGCGCTGATGACGCGTTTTGCTGACAGCATGTCTCTGACAACGGGCGCACTCCCGAGTGAATTCGGATTTTTGCAGGCAGCCGTTGTTGATATCACGACCAAAAATGGCACGACGAATTCTGGCGGCATCGCGTCTGTTTACGGCGGTGCGCGGGATTATTTCCTGCCATCACTCCAGTATGGCGGCCATAAGGGTAAATGGGATTACTTCGCGACGGCCGACTTTGTGCATGATCGCGTGGGTATTGAAAATACAACCAGATCCTTTAACGCCGTTCATGATCTGAGTAACCAGTATCACTTCCTCGGGCATCTGCGATACACAGCCGATGAAAATACCCGTATCAGCTTTATTGCGGGTGTTTCCAATGCTGAATACCAGCTGCCGAATAACCCCGGCCAGCAGACCCAGTTTTCTGAGCCGTCTTACGCCGGGAGTGATCTGGCGCAGAAGCTGAACGGTAGCGTGGACAGCGCAAGCCTGAACGAACGCCAGAAGCAGATCACAGATTTTGCTATTCTGGCATTACAGAAAGAAATTGGCGCGTTCAGCCTGCAAAGTTCTGTGTTTACCCGCTACAGCAGCCTGCGTTATTCGCCGGATGAACTGGGGGATCTGGTTTATAACGGTATTGCCCAGCGCGCAGCACGCTCTGTTTTCTCCACGGGGACGCAGCATGATGTGACATGGCATGCAGCAAAAGATCATACAGTACGCTTTGGTTTTCAGGTTTTTGTTGAACGCACGATTTCCAAGACGGATTCGACCGTGTTTGGCGCGAATGGTGTGGATGAGGACGGCAACCCGACGTTTGATCCTACTCCGATCAAGGTTTACGACGGGAGTGGCAAGACAGGCACGGTATATGGCCTGTATGCGCAGGATGAATGGACGCCTTTGCGGAACCTTACGGTCAATTACGGCCTGCGTTTTGACGGTGTGAGTGAATATACCAGTGAAAAACAGGTGAGCCCGCGCCTGAATGTCGTATGGAAGCCCTGGAAAGGGGCGACACTGCATGCAGGCTATTCCCGCTATTTTACGCCGCCTCCGTTTGAGGTGGTAAGCAGCTCCGCGCTGTATAAATTTGCAAATACAAGCTCTGCCTCAGAAGTTATGCAGAACTCAACGGTTAAGGCTGAGCGCGATCACTATTTTGACGCGGGTATTCAGCAGCAGATCCTGCCGGGCTGGCGTGTGTCCTTTGATGCTTATTACAAGCTGGCGAATAATCTGATTGATGAAGGCCAGTTTGGTGCGCCGATCGTGCTCAGTGGCTTTAACTATCGCAAAGGGCAGGTGAACGGTTACGAGGTCAGCACCTCATACGACAAAGGTCCGCTGTCTCTTTACGGGAACTTCTCGTGGTCCCGCGCTATTGGTAAGGATATTACCAGTGCGCAGTTCAACTTTGGGCAGGATGATCTGGACTATATCCGGCACCGCTGGATTCATCTGGATCATGACCAGCGCTGGACGGCATCGGCCGGTGCAGCTTACAGCTTCTTCCACAGAAGCTGGCATCCGCTGCGCGTTTCCGCCACGATGGTTTATGGCAGTGGTCTGCGTGCAGATGGTGATGTGCCGAACGGAGCGGTTGTGCCGCAATATGCAACGTTCAACTTTGCGGCTGTGCAGACCTTCAAAAATCTGTTTGGCCATTCCTTCCTTGGCAACACGCAGATCAGGCTGGATGTTACCAACCTGTTTGACCGCACCTATCTGTTGCGTGACGGTAGCGGGATTGGGGTTGGCGCACCGCAATACGGCCTGCGCCGCACGATCCTGACCGGCATTACGCAAAGCTTCTAAAACTGCAAACGTCAGAAAATACTTTACTATGATGGGTAAAATATTTTCTGACTTTCAGGGATTTTGCCCCGAAGGAGTTTTCTTAAAGCCTTTATAATTTGAGAAGACTCTTGAAAACGCACAATCCTCCATGACTCGTCATAAACGGGTGATGGAGGATTTTGTCTTGAGAGGCTGTTGCAAAAATCTGTCAGCCTGACCACACCTTGAAGAGATGTTGGGTGTGCGGGCTCTACGCGCCTCTGCCATGTTACGTGGCTGGAATGCAGTCTTAAATTGTAAACAGGCTTAGGGCACGCTAAAAGCCGCATCTGTATACGAAAGCCGGTATCGGATGTTAGGGAGAGCGTGGAAATGGTAAAACCGAGGCAGAACATACCCGGTCTATCTGATCAGCCTGAAAACCATGCAAGTCACACAGAGGACCAGATGATTGTCTCTCCCGGTGCTGATCTGGGTCAAAGGATGAAAATTCTGCGTAAGGCAGCCGGGTTGACCCAGCAGCAGGTTGCGGATGCTCTGGGCGTATCACGCCCGGCCATCGCGTTTTGGGAAACCGGGCGGGAAGGCAGTGCGAGAAAGCATATCCCGAAACTTGCGGCGCTGTTTGGCGTCGAGCCAGACATTTTCCTGACAGGCTATGTGCAGGAAGATATTGCTCTGACAGTGTCTCCGGACGAGTATGATATTCTTCGCCTGTACCGCATGCTTGACCCATCCCGTAAGGTTTCTGCCCAGAAATGGATGGAAAGACAGGTCAGAATGTTGCGCAAAAGCGAAGAGGACTTCTGAAGTCTCTCTCGGGTTACCGGGGTTTGATAACAGAATATTCAGAAAGTGAGCGTGCGTTACAGGGGTAGGGTCCGGGTCTGCGCGGGAACTCTCACCTGTCTCAATCACTTAAAGATCAGTTAAAGGAGTGATTGGGACAGGGAGAGCACAATGAAGCGTGCCGCCTTTTTTCTGCTGGCTGGGTTGGTGTCCGTGTCAAGGCTGAGCGCCGTTGAGGCTGCGCATGCGTCAGACATGACACCTGTTATGGCGGAAGCCCCGGTGGTGGAAAAGGGCGTGTATCATGTTGATGGCCTGCGTACGCAGGTTGTGTTTTCCGTGACCTGCCTGAGTTTCAGCCACTATCACGGCATGTTTTCCGGAGTGTCTGGCTCCCTTTTGCTGGATTCCGCTCACCCTGAACTGTCCCATGTGGCGTTACGGTTGCCCGTGCAGTCTTTGATGACAACAGCCGGGTCCGTGACTGAAGCTCTTTGGGGAGAGGACTGGCTGGATGCCCGGAAATACCCCGATGCCGAATTTGTTTCGACGCAGATTGTCTCGGAAGGGCCATCACAGGCCAGCGTCTCCGGGCGTCTGACATTGCATGGTGTGACACGGCCTGTGACGCTGCATGTTCATTTTGTCGGGGCCGGGACAAATCCGCTGGATCAGACCTATACGGTCGGCTTTGAAGCGCGGGGTACCATCCAGCGGAGCGCGTTTGGTATGAGAAGCGCGATGACAGCCGTGGGCGATGATGTCAGACTTACTCTGACAGGTGTTTTTGAAAAAGGTCGCGCAGGACAGGACGAATAAATAAATGTTCTGACTTGCCGCCGGTATGCCTATCCGGCTTGCAGGGCAAGTGCTGCTGCGGTTGCGATGTCTTTGCGCAAGGCGATGACGTTTCCTTTCCCGTCCGGGTGAACCCGGTTTGTCAGAATCAGAACAAATGTTTCCTTCTCCGGCACCAGCCACAGCGATGTGCCGGTAAAGCCGGTATGGCCGAAGGAACTGGCCGGGAAGTGCTCTCCGCGCGGGGAGGAATAATGTGTTGCAATATCCCATCCCAGCCCGCGCAGATCAGACTTTCCGGCAGGTTGCTGGGGGGTAGACATCAGCACAAGTGTTTCCGGGCGCAAGGGAAACGCTGAGGGCAGGCCAGCCCGGCGCGCCAGCAGGGCATGGGCGTAAGTCAGCATATCATCCGCGCAGGAGAACAGCCCGGCATGGCCTGCTACACCATCCATCCGGCGGGTTGTCGGGTCATGCACCACGCCACGGAGCATCTGGTTTTGTTCGTCATACTGGGTTGGGGCAATGCTGTCATGCAGGGCGTTGTCTGGCAGGAAAAAGGTGCGGGAAAGCCCGAGGGGCTGGAGAATATTCCGGGTCGCGTAAATATCCAGCGGAAGGCCTGAAAGTTTTTCAACAATCAGCCCGAGGGTTATGAAATTGATATCGCTATAGACAAACTGCTCCCCGGGCGGGTGCGCCGGGCGGGCATCCATCACACGCTGAACGGCAGCTTCCTTGCCGTGCCATGGTGTAGACAGATCAAGATCCGGGACCAGCCCGGAATAATGCGTGAGCAGCAGGCGCACAGTAATGGCCTGCTTCCCGTTGGTGGCAAAGGCCGGAAGATACGTGCTGACTGGCGCATCCAGTCTGACAAGGCCGCGTTCATAAAGCTGCATGATGGCAGGCGCTGTAATCAGCACCTTGGTCAGAGATGCCATGTCGAACAGTGTTGCCCACGTCATCGGTTCCTGCTGCGGCACCAGAGCACGATGGCCAAATACGCCTTTCCATACCGTATTGCCTGCCTGACCGATGGCCGCGACGGCTCCGGGCGTTTTGCCCTCCTGCACGGCCTTCTGGAAAATCTGATCCAGCACGGCAAAGCGGTTCTCCGGTGTGCTTTGGGCTTTTGCCGCATGTGCGCCGAGCAGGCCGAGACCTGCGGCCAGTGCGCCGTTTTGCAGAACCATACGGCGGGAGAAGCGGGAGGAAGACGGCATGGGTAAAAGTCCGGAATCAGGAGGCTGGCGGAAAGTGATGGAAGTGTAAGAGGAAACCTCTTGTTGCGCCAGCGTGATGGAACCTGCGGGCTGTTATCGGAAAAAACAGAAAACGCCTTACCGCCCGGCCGGGGCGACGAAACGGAATGTCAGATTAAAACGGGTCGGGCCGGTCAGCGGATGCGTGCCTTGTTCCAGCGGTTTGACGCCGTGATAATGCAGCCGGGCTTTTCCGCCCCAGACCAGAACATCCCCATGTTCCAGCAGGATGGAGTGCGGGCGCGTGGTCCGCTGGAGACCGCCCCACAGAAACAGGATGGGAAGCCCCAGTGAGACAGAGACAATCGGCTGTGTAATATCGCCTTCATCCTTATCCTGATGCGCCGTCATACGGGTTCCGGCTTCATACCGGTTGATCAGGCAGGCATTGGGCTGAAATCCTTCAAAACCCGCTGCGGCGGCACTCCGGCTGGCGAGGTGAAAAAGAAGGTCTGGCATGGGCGGCCAGAGCGCCTGTGTTGTGGGGTCCGTGTGTGTATACCGATACCCTGCCTGATCCGTGACCCATCCCCATGCGCCACAACTGGTCATGGCGACGGACATTTGCCGCCCGCCGGGTGTCACCATGTGGCGGAGGGGTGCTGCGTGGAGGATCGGGGCGAGGGCGCGCCATAGCGCTTCTGCATCCTCAAGCGCGAAGCCCCGCAGCAGGGTGGCACCGGGGCTGAGGGTGACCCGCTTTGGCCGAGTGTCTGCCAGTCCGAGGTCCATCTGTCCGGAACCCGTTGAAAACAGAGGCGGCGTGCGGTCCGGCATGACGGTCCTTCTGGCAGGGTGAGAGGGCTGAGTGAGAAGGCAGGGTGCCCAGGCAGACGCGGCTGAGCAATGAAAATTATCAGCGCAGAAATGCAAAACCCCGCCGCGACGGGCATGTCGCGGCGGGGTCGGATGATGGGTGCTGTTGCTGAGGGTTAATCAGCACGCAGCTTTGGGGTTTTATGCGCGGTCAGCCTGACCAGCCTCTGTGAGAGCCGGGAGTTCGGCGGCGGGTTTGACGAGAGTCACCAGTCCGACCACAATCAGATTCACAATAAGAGACAGCAGCCCGGTTGAGACCATGCCGGAGAGCGGGCCAAGTGTGACCATGTGGATGGGCTTCAGCCCGTCCATCCAGCACAGTCCGAGGCCGAAAATCCCGCCTACAGCCCAGCCAGCCAGCATGGCCGCGGCTGAAAAGCGGATGCGCAGCAGACCAAGGACAAGTGCTGGGAAGGTCTGCAGAATGATCACCCCGCCCAGAAGCTGGAAATCAATCGCGAATTTTGCATTCAGGAACAGCACGCAGAACAGAGCACCGACTTTGACCGCCAGAGCCGTAATGCGGCTGGTACGGACGGGGTTCTTCTGCGGAGGCAGCAGGTTGCTGGTCACAAGGTTTGCTGCCCCGATGGCCATGACGGCGGCCGGAACCAGAGCGCCCACGGCAATGGCGGCAAAGCAGAAGCCGCTGAACCATGCCGGGAAAATCTGCTGGAACAGCAGAGGCACAACCATGGTGGCGTTATCTGTCTTGATGCCTGCGGTGTGCGCCATCAGCCCCAGCATGGCAATCAGCCCCAGCACAACAGTATAGATGGGCAGGAACACGGCGTTCTGGCGGATGGTATCCGCCGATTTTGCTGCCAGAATACCGGTGAGCGTGTGCGGATACAGGAACGCTGCCAGCGCCGAAGAAAGCGCCAGCGTGGCATACGGCAAGCCCTGGCCCGCATGCAGGACCGGCTGCGTTGTGTCAGCCCCGGCAAACAGCGCGGAATATCCCCCCATATGCAGGGGAATGACCGTAACAGCCACCAGCACGGCGATGTAGATCATGATGTCTTTAATAAAGGCCGTCAGCGCCGGAGCATGCAGCCCGCCCAGCCATGTGTAGGCCGCCAGTGAGACAAAGGCGATAACCAGCGGGATATCTCCCGGCAGGCCAAGCGCCTGAATGACCGTGCGGATCCCGACAAGCTGGAGCGCAATATACGGCATGACGGCGATCAGCCCGGTAAGGGCGACCACAATTTCCAGCCCGCGGCTGTTAAAGCGGGCGCGGACAAGATCTGCCGCGGTGGAATGGCCACCGGCATGCGCCAGCTTCCACAGGCGCGGCATCACAAGGAAAATAAACGGATAGACGATGATGGTGTAAGGGAGCGCAAAGAAGCCGTAGCCACCTGCCGCATAGACCAGTGCTGGCACAGCGATGACGGTGTAGGCGGTATAGAAATCGCCCCCGACCAGAAACCATGTGACCCACGCGCCAAACTGGCGACCGCCGAGCGACCACTCCTCGTCAGAGGAGACAGTGGCACTTTTCCCGCCGCGAAACAGCCCGCGCAGCCACTGAATGGAACTGCCGATGATGATGGTTGCCGCAAAGAAGAGGATAAAGACGCCGAGCGCCCACGGGTTAATGCCGTTCATGCGTCATGCCCCTTTTTCCAGACAATCCAGATAAGGACGGAGGTTACCGGCACCCAGGCAAGCTGGTACCAGTAGAAAAAGGGGAAGCCGAACAGTACGGGCGTATAGCGGTCGTACAGGGGCGTCCAGAGCAACCCCAGAAAGGGCAGCAGGAGCAGCAGATTCAGGATTTTCATGTTAAGACGACCGGAGTTTGTTATTTTTTATTTTGGACCGGATCAGTCATGCATGTGGCTGCACGGGTGTCAATCGCCTGACGGGGAGTTGAAGGCGATTGCTGTCTGAATTGTGTTTTTCCTGCTGGATAGCAGCATTTTTGCCAGACTTGTCATAACACGAAGCCGTGTCTGGCGCATTTGTGATGGGACCTTTCAGGCGCGTGGCCTGAAGGGTCCTGCAAACACAGGTAAGAAAATCAGTTGGTTTTTCTGTGTTGTAACACAGTATTGAGGTGGTCACTGTACTGGCGATAGCTGCCTTCGGGCACGCAGCCCATTTCTTCCAGATCTTCCAGATCCGCGCCATGGTTGATCCATGTGTTGACTTCCCGGAAGTCCAGTGCGGCGGGGATGGTATGCGCTTCATACACCAGCGGGTTTTCCTCCCCCTGTGTGGCACCAAACGGCATGAAGGTTTCCGCCGCCGGAACCTTGGTGCCATGCAGGCTGATTTCCCCGCAGACAATCTGTTTGTCGCCAGAGGTATGGGTGCTGATTTTTCTGAAATGCGGTTTGTCTTCCGCAAAGCGCTTGCTCAGCATGGCCAGAGTGGATTTTACAAACGGGCTTGCATTCTTGTCGCTGCCATCAACCACCGTCTGCGCCTGTGCCGCGCTGAAAGAGGGGAGCAGACACAGGCTTTGCAGGCCGAGGCAAAGAATAAGGGCACGTTTCATGATCAGGTCCTTCTTGCATGCGGGGCGCATGGTGCCTTGCCAGAACCGGAAGATCAATCGCTCCGCTGGTTCTGGCAAAAGAGAGTGTCTTATAATCTGCGGCCTGCGGGGCTGATGCCGCCACAGGTCAGCCGTCCACCGGGCATGGGGTAAGGGACGCCGGTGGTGGCAGGCAGAGAGAGCGGCAGACCGCGCAGGCTCCGTACGGCCAGAAACCCGAAACATTCAGCCTCCAGCGCATCCCCGTCCCAGCCCAGAGCCTCCACCGGCTGCACTGTGCCGAGGACATGGTCCGCCAGCATGCGCATCAGCGTTGGGTTGCGGCGCCCCCCTCCGCAGACAAACCAGTGGAGCGGTTCTTCCGGCAGGGGGGTACGGGCAATAGCCGCAGCCGTAAAGGCGGTGAGAGTTGCCGCGCCGTCCTCAACGCTCAGGCAGGAGACCAGTTCCAGCGCCTGATGGAAGCTCAGCCGGTCGAGTGATTTCGGAGGTGGTTTGCGGAAGAACGCATGGGCCATGAGGGTAGACAGGAGCGCGGTATCGACTGTGCCCTTTGCTGCGCAGGCTCCGTCAAAATCACAGGGCTGACCAGTGTGGCGGAACATCCAGTCATCCAGCAGAGCATTGCCCGGCCCGGTGTCACACGCCAGAACGTCGCCCGTGCGCGTCATGAGAGTCAGGTTGGCAACACCCCCGATATTCAGCACAGCGGCGGGTGTGCTGTGCCCATGCAGCAGGGCCGCATGGTAGAGGGGGGCCAGCGGCGCGCCTTCTCCGCCTGCCAGCACATCGGCAGTCCGGAAATCATGCACGACGGGCAGATCTGTTGCGGCGGAAAGGCGGCTGGCATTGCCAATCTGCCACGTGCGGCCCGGCGCATGCAGAATGGTCTGTCCGTGCAGGCCAATGACATCAATCTGCCGCTCTCCAGCCTGCGCGCGGACGGCCTGCACGGCCTGTGTATGCACGTCCGTCAAAGCCTGTTCCGCCTCCAGCAGATCGGCATCATCCGGGGAAAGGGTGGCCGCCCGGTCCAGAATGGCGCGGATTCTGGCCCGGAGAGACGCATCATACGGCACTGTCAGAGACGGACCGTGGTCAAACACTCTGATCCCGTCCGTTGTGATCAGGGCGGCATCCACTCCGTCCAGCGAGGTGCCGCTCATCAGGCCAATGGCCGTCAGCGGAGCGTGAGGGAGGGCATCCTGTGCAGTAGCGTCTGTGGTCATGGGAGCGTGTTCTGGCGACTGAGGCTGGGTCACGGTGCGGCTCCTGCCGGATGGACCGCGCCTTCCACGCCGGGAAGCAGATGATCCGTCCCAACCTGCCAGAGCAGAATACGGTCCTGTCCGTTATCAGCAATGTGCAGAGCCATCAGCCCGTCCTGCACGCGGGCCATGCTGATCAGGCGTGTTCCTGCAGGCAGAACCGGCGGGTCTGCGGCATTCTGTAACGGAACCACCCGAGCCGCGATCGCTGTGCCCGACGGAGGGGTATGGTTCCCCATACGGTGGATGATAACGCCTACCAGCGCGACCGTGCCCACCACAATCAGAAGTCCCATCCCGATGACGGCCGCCATCAGTCCTTTAGGTGTGCCGGGCGTTTGTTCCATGTCTGTCCTGTTCTGGTGCGGTCTGCGCGCGGGTGGGGTTTAGCGGGCGGAAGCGGCGTGGATATGGCGCTTCATGGTCTGGATCACGGTGGGCAGGCCGTCAAAAATCGCCTGCCCGATCAGGAAGTGCCCGATATTCAGTTCCATGATCTCGGGGAGGGCCGCAATCGGGCCGACATTCTCATAAGTCAGGCCATGCCCGGCATGTACTTCCAGCCCTTTTGCGGCGGCGTGTGTTGCCGCAGCGCGCAGGCGGTCCAGTTCTTCCGCGCGGCCTTCCGCATAGGCTCCGGTGTGCAGTTCCACCACCTGCGCGCCCGCAGCAACGGCGGCGTCAATCTGGGCTGGGTCAGGGTCAATAAACAGGGAAACACGAATACCTTTTTCCACCAGTGCCTGCACACGGGGTTTTAAGGAGGCCAGTTGCCCGGCAACGTCCAGCCCGCCTTCCGTTGTCAGCTCTTCCCGGCGTTCCGGCACAATGCAGCATGCATGGGGCAGGAGTGTGCTGGCGAGAGCGACCATCTCATCCGTCGCAGCCATTTCCATATTAAGCGGGGCTTTGACGTCCGCGCGCAGGCGCTGGAGGTCGGTATCGCGGATGTGGCGGCGGTCTTCCCGCAAATGGGCTGTAATGCCGTCCGCTCCGGACTGTACGGCCAGCAGCGCTGCGGCAACCGGGTCCGGATGTGTGCCGCCACGGGCGTTTCTGACGGTCGCAACGTGGTCAATATTCACGCCAAGCCGAATGAGGGGGCGGGGAGTGCGTGTCATGAGGCCTTCCTTCGGTTTTCGGTCAGTTGTGCGGCCAGTCTGAGGGCTGCCAGCAGGCTGCCGGGGTCTGCCTTGCCGGTTCCGGCAATATCAAACGCTGTGCCGTGGTCGGGAGAGGTGCGGATAATGGGCAGGCCCAGCGTGATATTCACGCCCTCTGCCATGTCCAGCGTCTTGAGCGGGATCAGGCCCTGATCATGATACATGCAGAGCGCCACATCATACCGAGCCCGCGCATCCGGCGTGAACATGGTGTCAGGGGGCAGGGGGCCGAAAATGGTCATGCCTTCCGCCTGCAGGGTGCGGATGGCTGGAATAATGCAGTCTAGTTCTTCCCGCCCCATCAGGCCGCCTTCCCCCGCATGGGGGTTCAGGCCCGCTACCGCCACGCGCGGGCTGGTCAGCCCAAAATCACGTTTCAGCCCCTGTACGGTTGTGCGGGCTGTGCGGATGATCAGCTCCGGGGTGAGTTGCTCAATGGCTGTACGCAGCGCGACATGCACCGTGACCGGCACAACCCGGAGGGACGGGCCAGCCAGCATCATCACATCCTGACCGGGCACCCCGCAGAGTTCCGCCAGATATCCTGTGTGGCCGGGGTGCGTAAAACCGGCCTGTTTCACCACGTCCTTGCTGATCGGGTTGGTTACGACCGCAGAGCCTTCCCTGGCCTGCACAAGGCGCACCGCCTGCGTAATGCTGTCAATTACGCTGCCTGCGTTCCGGCTGTCCGGTGTGCCGGGGGTGGCGGGCACTGCCAGAGAGAGTGGCAGCACCGGAATCGCATCCCGAAAGAGGCTTCCGGCTTCCCGCAGGTCGCTCACGATGCGCACGGGGGCCACTGTCTCCAGAAGCGCCGGGTCGCCCAGAAACACAAAGGCCGGCCCGTTTTCCCGCAGGGCCTGCCAGGCCTTCACGGTAATTTCGGGGCCTATGCCAGCCGGGTCACCCTGTGTCAGCACCAGCATGTTGGTCATATCCTCACAGGGTGATCTCAGGGAGCAGTCCGGGCCGCCAGCGCATACAGCACCCGGATCCATGAACGCATGCCTTTATGGAAGCAGGAGAGATCATACTTCTCGTTAGGAGAATGTACGCGGTCATCCTCCAGCCCGAAGCCGATCAGCAGGGAGTCCATTCCCAGAGCTTCCTGCACTTCCGTCACAACGGGGATGGAGCCGCCACACCCGATAACAGCCGCCGGATGCTGCCATTCTTCTTCCAGCGCTTTCAGTGCCGGGGGGAGGAAAGGCATGTCCGCCGGGACAATGCTGGCTCTGGAGCCGCCATGCGCTGTAAATTCTGCCGTGCAGTCTGCGGGCAGGCGGGTTTCCACATGGGCGCGGAAGGCTGCGCGAATGGCGTCCGGGTCCTGCTTGCCAACCAGACGGAAGGAGACTTTCGCCATGGCTTTTGAGGGCAGAACAGTCTTGAAGCCCTTCTCCTCATACCCGCCGCTAATGCCGTTAATCTCGCAGCTGGGGCGGGACCATGTCTGCTCAAGGGCGGTGTAGCCAATCTCGCCTGCAGGCAGGCTCAGGCCAACAGGGGCAAGACCATCTTCATCACTTGGTCCAATTTTCCGCCACAGGGCACGGGTTTCTTCCGGGATAACCGGCACGCCCTCATAAAACCCCTGCAACGTCACCCGGCCTGTCGCGCCATCCCGCAGGTCAGAAAGGATATCGCACAGAAGCTGGATCGGGTTGCGGGCGGCATTGCCGTACATGCCTGAGTGGAGGTCACGATTCGCGCAGGTAATAGTCACTTCCTCGCCCACCATGCCGCGCAGCATGGTGGTGATGGCAGGCATGCCCCGGGCCAGCATCCCGGTATCGCAGATCAGCGCCACATCGGCTTTCAGCTCATCCCGGTTGGCTTTCAGGAAGGGCAGCAGGTTTACGCCGCCAGATTCTTCCTCGCCTTCAATCAGCATCGTGACACTCAGCGGCAGTGCGCCATCCGCAGCGCGCAGGGCGCGGCAGGCTTCCACAAAGGTCATGACCTGCCCTTTGTCATCCGCCGCACCGCGCGCGGTAATTTCCATCTCACCCGTGGGGCCTTTCACCAGCACAGGCTCAAACGGGGCCGAGGTCCATAAATTCAGCGGGTCCACCGGCTGTACGTCATAATGACCATAGAACAGCACATGCGGTGCGCCTTCCGGCCCTTTGGCGTGGGCTACAACCATCGGGTGGCCGGGTGTTTCCCGTGTGCTGGCGTCAAAACCAATCTCACGCAGTTCCATAACCAGCCATTCCGCGGCCTTGCGGCAGTCGGGTGCGTGGTCGGGTTGGGTGGAAATGCTGGGGATACGCAGAAGGTCAAAAAGACGCTTCAGGCTGTCATCCAGCCCCTTATCTGCCAGATCAAGAGCAGCCTGTTCGGTCATTTTGTCATCCTCTGCGTCGTTTGGCGTCAAACATGGCAGGCGCTGCGGCCTGTAGTGCTCATGCAATCACACGATTTGGAAGCAGAGGAAAGGTCAGAAACCGTCGGGGGTGAAATCGGCCAGAAATTGATACAGCAGGTTAGGCGTATATCCGTATTCGACTGCCTGCACGGCCTGCGGGTGCGTCACGCGATACCATGCCGGGTCAAAATGGCGGGAAAGCTGCACGCTATCCGGCATGCTTTTGCTGGCGTGGAGCAGATGGATAAAAGGAGAAAGGGCGGCAAGCTCCGGGTTTTCTGGCCGGTTGCGGAGATACATGTCCGGGTTGAAAAACAGATGCCCCGACCGATGCTCCTTGTCCCCTGAGCGCAAAAAATGGTCATAGCCGTTGGCAAACCCGTTTTTCTCAAGGTTTGCCAGACTCATATCCGCTGCACTGGCGGTATAATACCGTTCCGAAAACAGATAATGCGGGGACTGCGTCTTAAATCCCTTCTGGCAGTAATGCTCAAAGCCGGAGCGGTACTGGCCGTCCACAATCTCTGCCAGTGCTTCCGAGCAGTTCCGCCGGTACCATTCTTCATCAAAATAGCGGTTGGGCGAGTGGCCGGAAAAAGCACCCTGATCCTCATACCAGGCCTGAAGCTGCGCATCGGGAAGCGCGCGGACGTCTCCCAGAACAGTTTTATATTCCTCCCGGTACCAGTCCGGATCAAAGGCTTTCCAGAGAGGAGGTAACTGGAATGACGTCATGGCATCAGGCTTTCTTCAGGTGGGAGAAGAGGCGGCACTGGTGTTGATCAGCCCTGCGCGCGGCGGCTCCGCCAGAGTTCTCCAAAGTCGATCTGCTGGACAACAATTGGCAGGAAGCCCGCCTCACGGCTCAGCGTTGTCAGCAGGTTGCGTGCACCGGGGAACAGCATGCGGGGCGCTTCAACCAGCAGGAGCGGCTCAAAAGTTTCCGCAGTTGAGTGGTTGAGCGTAAAAATCCCTGCATAAACCAGCGTCGTTTCAAACAAACGCACCGGTTCCTCCCCATTCGGGCCGGGGGCCGTCTGGCCCTGACACTGCATGACCAGTTCAACTTCAAAATTGGGCATGTTTTCGCCAATCTGATTGGCGCGAACGTCGACCATAATGGCAATCTGGGGCCGTTCCTGAGCCCGCGCAAACACTGCGGGCGCACCGGCGACCTGAAATGTGACGGATTTGACGTACTGGATTCCCATCAGAACGCCGGGTCTGCCTGCGGCACTTGCTGCGCCGCCAATTGAATCTGTCGTAAAATTAGTCTGATCGGCCATGGTGTCCGGAGGCTCCTGTCGGCAAATTTTCAATGTCTGCGCGTTAAATAAGAAATGCGGCAAAGTTAGGCGAGCAGTAACAGATTAGTCCCGCCTGTGCGAGGGGGCAGTTTGTTAAGAGAGTAGTGTGAACGGTCTTCAGCGCTCAGAGTTTAACAGAAATCCTGCGGGGAGTGGGGCCGCCTGCTTTTGCGTCTTTCTTCAATCTGTTTTCTTGCTCTCCTTACCCCGGAAGGCTACGAGGTATCCATGATCAGACTCACTGTTGTTATCCCCTTTCTGCTGGCTCTTGTCATTTTCAGCGCCAGTAATCAGGACCCGCTGGATATGTGGCTGCTCACCTATAGCTGGAAATGTTCAGCGGGTGTGCTGGCGCTGAGTGTCGCGGCAGTTGCCTTTATTATGGGCGCGTTCTGCCTCTGGGCTGCTGAGCTGGTGCAGCGCCGCCGTGCGCGCAGGGCAGAACAGCGGATTAAGGAGCTGGAAGCACAACTCGCGCAGGTTCAGGCGGCCTCCGCCATAGTGCAGCAGCCTGTTGTTCCGGCACCGTCTGTGACTGTTCATTCTTCTTCTCCCGTGCAGGACGATCGTATCTGACATGACGCGCAAGACAGGCCTGATTGCGGCACTCGACACACAAAATGCAGCGACGGCGCAGGCATGGGCACAGGCTGTGGCCCCCTCAGCAGGCGCGGTGAAGCTGGGCCTCGAATTTGCGTATGCCGCAGGGTTTCAGGCCGTTGCGGACGTTGCGGGGGCAACGCCGCTGTTTCTGGACCTCAAGCTGCACGATATTCCCAACACGGTGGCAGCAGCCATTCAGTCTCTCTCCAGCCTGCGGCCTAAAATGCTGACCCTGCATGCGTCTGGCGGTCTGGCGATGATGGAAGCGGCCCGCAAAGCCTGTGATCAGGCTTTCCCGGCGGATGCACGCCCTGCGCTGCTGGCCGTGACCGTGCTGACCAGTCTGGATGACCACGCTCTGGCGGAAACCGGGGTGATGGATGGCGCGCGTGCGCAGGTGCTGCGCCTTGGCAAGCTGGCTATGCAGGCTGGTATCGACGGACTGGTGTGCTCCGCGCATGAACTTGCTCCCCTGCGGGATACGCTGGGGGATGCGCCTCTTCTGGTTACACCGGGGATTCGCCCTGCCGGCAGTCAGGCCGGGGACCAGAAACGGATCATGACGCCGCGGCAGGCCTGTCAGGCCGGGGCCGACTGGATTGTGGTGGGGCGGCCCATCACCCAGGCTGCAGATCCGGCAGCCGCGGCCGCAGCCATTGCGGCAGAACTGGCCGCTTAACATGACTCAGCAGCCCGTCCCCGCCGCCCATACAGGCGTAAAAATCTGCGGGCTGACAGAGGGTGCTGGGTTTGATGCCTGCGTGGAGCATGGTGCGGACTGGGTCGGGTTTGTTTTTTTTGACCGCTCACCCCGGTGCGTTACCCCGGCGCAGGCCCGGAGTCTGTCGGGCCGTCATGCGGGTGGGCCGGCTCGTGTGGGGCTTTTTGTACATCCTGATGATGAGACGCTGGCGCGTGTGCTGGATGGCGTCTCTCTCGATGTTTTACAGATTTACGCCTCGTTTGAACGGGCGTCGGAAGTCTCTTCACGGTTTGGGGTGCCTGTCTGGCTGTCTCAGCCTGTCTCAGCCCCGGCTGATTTACCTTCAGTCTGTCCTGCGGGGGTAGAACGCCTTCTGATAGAACCAAAGCCACCAGCCAGTGCAACGCGCCCCGGCGGGAATGCACAGCAACTGGACTGGAGCCTGATGCAGGGCTGGAAACCGTCTTTTCCGTGGATGCTGGCAGGGGGGCTGAACCCGGAGAATGTCGGGCAGGCTGTGACGATAACCGGGGCTCTGGCTGTGGACGTTTCCTCCGGTGTGGAAAGTGCTCCCGGCCTCAAAAGCCCGGAGGCGATTGCCCGCTTCATCCGGAATGCCCGATCCGTCACTTTTTCTGCCTGAAGCAGAAAAAGGGTCGTTTTCCCTCTTGCCTGATCCGTCAAACTTGCTATTACCACACCCGCGCCGGAGAGATGGCCGAGTGGCTTAAGGCGCACGCTTGGAAAGCGTGTGTACGTTAATAGCGTACCCAGGGTTCGAATCCCTGTCTCTCCGCCATGATGCGATTTTCCCTGAAAAAACAAGCACTTACGCCAATCTGTCACGACATGATTGTATTGTGCAGTTACATGCTCAGCGTTACATATCGACAGGTATGGACGACATGAACAACATATTCCGGCGGGCAGGTGCTCAGACATGGAGTGTCCGGTTTCATATCCCACGGGACCGGCGCTCTGACGTAGGCAAGGCATACGGAACAAAGGGCGGCCACAAGGCCGATGTGGTGAGAAGTCTGAGGACCACAGACCGTAGAGAAGCGATGGGCAGGCGTCCAAAGGCTCTGGAGGCTATCCGTGCAGAGATTGACGCAAAACTTCAGGCAATCGGTCTTGCACCCCTTGATGGTGGCTGGGAGCCTGACTGGGCTTTTACATGGGATGATGAAGAGAAAGCTGTAGCAGAAGGGCTTGAGGCTCGGAGGGAGCTTTTCATGGCCCCAGACCGGGAAGATGAGGCTGAAGAGTTTCCCGTAGTAGACTCTGACGGACGCATTCGCACTACGACAATGCGCACAAGCCCCCGTGATAGGAAGGAAAGTCAGCTACGTGACCTCATAGCGGAACAGTTGGGTGACCTCAGGGACGCAGGCAAACCTGTGGGGCCACATTATGACCGTTTCGTCGCTGTTGCCTTTGGTGAAGAGACGCCTCTTGGCCACTTGCTGGATCGCTGGGAACAGGAGAGAGACAGGAGCGTCAGCAAGGCTTCACGGGCGATGGATAAGGCTGCCCTCAACCATTTTGCTAGTTATCTTGCAGAGCATGACAGCCAGTGGCAGGGCAGTTCGATAACAGACCCGAGAAGCATCTCAGAGCCAAAGGGCTGGAGCGTCTGGAGCCAAGGGTTCTGGGTGGCTTTACGGAGTGGCTGCTGGACAGTGCAGGTCTGACTGCCAAGACCGTGGGGAGCCGTGTCAGCCCTCTGAAGATGTTCTGGGACTGGTGCATTCGCAAGCACATTATCTTTGGTCCGAACCCGTGGGATGGTGCCACCCGTGGTCTGAAGCAGCAGGCTGCACGTCAGGGCAACGGCAAACCAAAGCGGCGTGAGTTCTCAGAAGATGAACTGCTGGCCCTCTTGCAGGCTGATCCGGATGCAGGGAAACGATGGGCATGGGGGCAGGTTATCCGTGACCTGATGCCCTTGGCTCTCCTGACAGGAGCCAGAGAGAACGAACTGTGCAGCCTGACAGTGGACAAGGTTGTGCAGCTTCCGGGGTCTGAGCTGCTGGGCATTGCTGTGCTTGAAGAGGACGCAAAGACAGCCAGTTCCATCAGGCGTGTGCCTCTGCACCCTCTGGTCAGACCCATCATTGAAAGAAGGCTGGCTGCTGCCATAGCCACAGGTGAGCCAGACGCTCCCTTGTTTCCTGAGTGCAAGCCCGGAGGACCAGCCGAGAAGCGTGGTTACTATTTCTCAAAACGCTTCACAGAGTTCAGGCGGGATGTGCTGGGGGCTGGGTCTGATGGTCTGGTGACATTCCATAGCTTCAGGAAATGCTTTGGCACGTTCATGCGGAGGGCTGCTGTGGCTGGTGTGTCTGAGTGCCAGTTATCGGTCGCTCAGAAGCTGATGGGCCACAAGCCCCAGACCATCACAGAGACAGCCTACATGGAGGCAGATATGCCTTGGAAGGTCTATGAAGCGGCCATTCTGGGCATGGTGGACAAGGGAATGCCGGGTTCTCTTGTGGCAAAGCTGGGATAGAGGCAGGCAGGCGCTGGGCCTTTAGCAAAAAAGCCCACACATGGCTTTCCTGCTCCCCTCCGGGTTCTCTGGCCGGGGGAATGGTGGAAAGTGTCTGTGTGGGCTTTCTGTAGGCTATCAGGGCTTTATTGGTTAGTCTGACGCTCAAGACATGACTGCATCTTGGTCTGACGTGCAGCCACAGCCTTTTGCCAGTCAATCGTGAAGGTCTCTTCAATGGCTGGCACAAGCACTTCCAGATTGTCCCGCGTGAGGTTGAAGGCGTTGCGGTCCTTGAAGCGGATGCGCCTCCCTCCGTGCGTTTCCCCGACAAGGAAGCGGGCAACGGTGACAAGATCACTTGGGTTGGTGCTGTGCTTCCATGCTTTGGCTTTTCTCCCACCAATCTGGATTTTCACCTGACCAGAGCCATTATCGATAACATGTAGTCGTGTGCCATTGTCTGTGAAAATCATCAGGTCAGGAAGGTCCGTTTTGCTGACCCGGAGGTGCCTGCCTGTGCCGTGGCGTCCTGTCAGGGCAATTAGTGCGGTTCCATTGTCCATGTGGGTGATTGGACTGGCTTTCCGGGGCGTCCGAGGGCATTGGGGCTTTCCGGCATCTGAGCGTTTCTTGCGGGTGTTCTGGGGTGCGTTCATCTGAGGTGTCTCCTTCATTGTGAGGATGAGTAGAGACACAGGGCGCTCCTATAGGAGTCCTTAAAGGATAGTCCTTATTGTTATCCCTTATAAAAGAAGGTTAGGAGTCTTTAGGGAGCCTTTAAGGAACTCTATAGGAGGCCCCATCTATCTATTCATCTATCTGTATGCTGCATTTTTGCATGACATGAGTTTCAGGGCTTCCAAGTGCTTGTTTTCTCTCGCCTTTGCTCAAGAGAAAGAGACGCAGGGAAGTATTGTCTTGATTGTCTTCCTTCAAATGGTCTGGAAGGGACGCAGGACAGCCAAGAGGAAACCAACCTCACAGGAGAGAGTCACAGAGTCCCGTAGAAGCCGGTCTGCCTCTTGTCTGGCACCTTGTAGCAGGGGAGCGCTTGAGGCCTCTCTACGGGCAAATGCGAGGCTATTGGAGAGGGGGAGGTGCCAAAAGGCTCTCCGGGAGTTTTCGTCTAATTTTCACAGTGCGAGAACTGCTGACAAGGCTCGAACAACAGCAACAGCGATTGGGTTTAGCCTCTGTCTCGAAGTCGAAAAATGGCTGAAGACTGGGATTGGTGGCCCGTTTGGAGTCCCTGTTGAGCCCTAGCTCTGGCCTCACTCGCCTTGGTGCATTCCTTGCGATAGGGTGTTCCGGTGCCTTTCAAACATGAACTAGATGTAACCTGAAGCTGAGTGCCTTTAGATAACAAAGAACCGACATGCAGTCAGAATGCCTCTCTATGCCCTGAGAGAGTCATAGAAGCCCGTAGAGGTCTGTCTGTCCTGTTTCAGCTAACTGACAGCCATGAACGCTGAGAGCCTTCTGTGCGGGCCTCTGTGAGGCTTCTGGGAGGCATCTGTCACTGTGCTTGTGGAGCATTGGGGTATACCCTTGGGTGATGGAACATTGCTGGGAGATTTTACGGAACATTTGGGTTGACTTTCGAGTTGTGTTCCATGAAGACGGGAATGTCTAAAAGCCTAATGTTCCATTTCAGCAGGACACCCAAGCAATGCGTTACGGATATGCCCGCGTCTCAACGATAGACCAGAACACGGATGCCCAAGTGCAGGCCCTGAAAGCTGCTGGGTGTGATGAAGTCAGAGCAGAGCAAAAGACCGGCACCAAGATGGAAGGGCGGGATGAACTGGCAACCCTCCTTCAATTCATGCGCGAGGGGGATATGCTGGTCGTGACGCGGATAGACCGACTTGCCCGTTCGGTTGCTGATCTTCAGAAAATTGTTGGCATGCTAAAGAGCAAAGGCGTTGCGCTACAATGCACCGAACAGCCCGTAGACACGTCAACAGCGGCAGGAAAAGCCTTTCTGGATATGCTGGGAGTGTTCGCTGAGTTTGAAACCAACCTACGGAAAGAACGCCAGCTTGAAGGAATAGCGCTTGCAAAAGCGAAAGGTGTCTACAAAGGCCGCAAGCCAAAGGTTGACCGTGAAGAGGTGAAGAAACTGAAGGCGGAGGGGCTGGGTGCAACAGCTATTGCTCGTCAGCTTGGCATCACACGCCAGCACGTTAACAGATGTCTCCGCGCTGTGTCTTGAGCGCATGGCCTCGTGTAAAGACCGTAGACAGGTGCGAACTGTCAGCGGTAGGGAGTGAATGAAGCGGCTCTAACAACAGGCTGTGGTGTGTAACTTCGCCATACAATGCTGTAGTGACATGTTTTTTTTGCGGTTTTCTGCGGTAAATTGCTCATAAAAAGAGAGTCCCTGTCTCTCCGCCAGATTTTAATTTCCCATAAAATTTGTTAAAGCAGTCTGTAGGTAGCCACCGTTAGCGGGGCTTGTGTCGCTACAGGTGCAACATTCCATACCCGTGATGTAGCTATAAACGCGCGGCGTAAAAAACTGCGCGCATCCAAATGCTCTTGAAGCTTTCGGGCGGATGGTAACGGAGAACTGCCCGAGGTGGTGCATGCTTCTCTTACCAGACAGTAAAAGCCGGAATGGGTGGCCTCTTTGGGGTCACCAGGGTCTGTCATATTTCTTTAACAAACAAAAAAATAGTGAGCTGTTAAATAGCCGCCGTGTTGAAGGCGGAGCAGGACATGCTGGCGGATCAGGAGCGGAGCTATTGGCTCGCGAAGCATATCGTTCCACATGAGCATCTGGTAAGGGCATGGCTCGCCCGTTTTCCTGATATTGAAGCCGACGATATTATTCAGGAAGGATATGTTGTTATCTCTGAGGCCGATATTAGCAGAGTTTTTAATCCTATTGGCTACTTCCATACAATTTGCCGTAATCTTGTTTTAAAACATTACAGGAAGGCCCAGATTGTCAGCGTTACAGCCATTGCGGATATTTTAAATGATACGCTGGCTGATCAGACGCCATCAATCGAAGAAACGCTTGATGCAAGAGCAGAATTACAGTTTCTGGACCAGATTATTCAGAATCTTCCCGAGACATGCCGGAAAGTGTTTATTTGCAGGAAAATAAACGGAAGCCCGCAGAAACAGTGTGCCCGGGAACTGGGGCTCTCTGAAAATAGCGTGGAAAAACAGTTGGCGCGGGCTTTAGCACTCATTGCCAAATCCTACGGGCAACGAGATATGCCTCAACGTAAGACGACAGGACCGACACGTGGCAACAGAAGATTCTCCTGATTATGTTGCCGCGCAATGGATGGCCCGGATTGATCGCAGTGCGCTGACGCAGGAAGAACAGGATGCCTTAAACCGGTGGGTCAGTGCCGATATCCGGCATAAAGGCGCGTTTTTACGAGCTCAGGCTGTATGGCAGGCGACAAATAAGGCCAGAGCTTTACACGCGCCGTATCCGGCACGGGTGGCCCATGTGCCGCGTCCTTCCTCGCGTCGTGCGTTTTTGGGTTCAGCGGTCGCGGCATCTGTTGGTCTGTTTGTGATCGCAAGCAAAACGGGCGAGGCACGCACACAATATACGACCCTCAAGAACATTCTGCATTGCCGTCAAACGCCGGAAAAGCAGCTTATTCTGGACTGCTATAGCCATGTGGATGACTATTCCGAGTTAACAAGGATAGTCTACGGGCGCTGTCTGGTGGGAGGATCTCAGCGGACTGTCAAAACGAGCAGGCTGCGATTTGTTATAAACGGCAGCCTGCTGATGTACAAAGACGCAAATTACGAAATCGGTCTTGTGATGAACGGGCACGCCTCCTTAAAGGGGCAGCATCCGTCCGAATATAAAACCTTATCGGCTGGAGAGCAGATTACGCGCACTGCGGCGGGGCAACTTCATTTCAGTTATCTGGATGCGGAGGCGCTTGCCCGTCTGAGCGCATGGACAAAAGGTCAGGTCTCTCTGGATACGCAAACAATCTCTGAGGCCTCTGATATTTTTAACCGCTACAACCAGAAGCAGCTTGTACCGTCTTTTCGGCTGGCGGATTACCGGCTTTCAGGCATGTTTGATCTGAACAGGCCGGATGTGTTTGCCCTTGCGGTCAAAACGGTTCTGGGCGGAAAAATACATGAAGATGGGCAGCATATTTATCTGGAATAAAAACATTGTCTTATAACTGTAATAAGAAAAAGTGGCGGGAAAATTGAGCTGAAGACTCATGGAAGGCAGATGCATCTATCACACAAGGTTGCAAAATGTCTTTTCTAGGCCGTTCGTGCTTTTGTCTCTCTCTCATTTCATCTTCTGCTTTTATTTCCAGCGTTTCGGCCGCCGCGGATCATAAGCTGTCTTTTTCAATTCCTGCCCAAAAGCTGACGTCAGCCCTTATGGTGTTTAGTCAGCAGTCGGGCCTGCATGTTGCGTTTGATGGAAAGGTCGGAGATTCCCTCCAGTCTGTGCCCCTGCACGGAAAAATGGATGCCTTTAAAGCGCTCCATAAACTGCTTGGTCAGACGGGATTCATCATTGATGCATCCAACCCCAACTTTATTACGTTGTGCACGGAAAAAGATCATAAGCTGAAAACTGCAAACAGCCATGACACAAATCTGACTGTTCAGGGGCATCGAAACCAGCTTCACACCAAGCGCAGCTTTGCCGGGGTGGTGGACAGCACGTCTTATGATGATACGTCCAGCCTTGGCGGTGGCGCATCCTCTGTGGCTGATCTGCTGGTTCTTCTGCCCGGTGTGGCCGGTATTCAGGATGGTGATCAGCCGCGCTATATCAGTGTGCGCGGTATTTCGCCGGATCTGAATCAGACAACGCTTGATGGCATTACTCTGGCGACAATTGGCGATAATGGCGGGGGAACACGGCGCGTCAATTTACAGAATATTCCGGGTGAGCTGACCGGAGAAGACAATATTTATAAAACCTTTACAGCAGAGCAGGATGGTGGGGCTATTGGCGCCGTTATCGATATGATGCCAAGAAGCGCTTTTGATTATAAGGGTTTTTATAAATATCTGGATGCGTATGGCGTTTATTCCACATATCGTGGGGCGGTGGGTGCTAATAAAGTTCCGGGCCTTTCTCCGCATCTGGCGCAGGGTGCAAAAGCCGTGATCGCTGATCGTTTTGGGGAGAATAAAGAATTCGGAATTATTGCGTCTTTCCGCTATCAGAAACGTATCCGAAATTCCTATAAAAAATGGCAGGATAGTAATTATTATTACGACGTTAAAGGGAAGCCTGTTGGCGGTGAAAGCAATAACGTTCCGGACCGCTCACAAGGCTGGAACGGGCTGACAGCCCCGGCAGATATTGAAGACGGCAATTATTCAAACGCAATTACCAATCTGGGTGGCTCGGCCCGTGCAGAGTGGAAGCCCGTTAATTCAGGTTTTACGGCGTCCCTTATGGGATACAGCTATGAAAGATGGGAAAATTCCTTAATGGATCATACCTATCTTTTGATGGATAATCCGCAGGTCTGGAATCAGACCGCCACCAGTGGGCGTGAATTGCTGTATCGTTCTGCAAGCTATGTAAGGCAGGATCGCTGGCAGACAAACAGCAACGGTGTGCTGGGTAATCTGGGCTGGCATGACGCAGTTTCCGCTCTCAAACTGCGGGTCGGTTATACGTGGGAAGAATATGAAAATTACCAGCCACGCCTGACGGCATATGCCTACCCTAAAAAGCAGGGTCTGGCTCCGATCTATGGTGATTATCTCTATAAAGATAATTTCGCGACACTCTCGAACGTGAGTGATCTGAAGAGCATGATGGGAATGAAGTATAATTTAAGCCAGATTCAGCAATATGATGATGATGCGCGGGAAGGGGTTACTAACGTCCGCCTTGATTATACACGTAATCTGAATTCTGATTCTCACGGCTTTGGATTTGCGACAGGGTTTGAATGGCGCACTCTGAATGTCACTGATCAGATGAATTACCGCGACTACGTGGCCGGTGGCGATGCAACCCCCTATATGTTTACGCCCAGTTTCAGGCCTCCCGGCACGTTTTATACTCTACCATGGATCAATATGACGAATTTTCCATGGGACAAGCAAAAGCTCGACGTTGCCACAAGTAATAATGACACGCTGAGTTCATTTTACCGATATAAAGAACAGTTGCTCGATGGATATCTGTCCCTGCATTACAAGTGGCAGCATTCGCAACTCATTGCTGGCGTGAGAGCTGATGGTGTCAGTTTCTCGGCTTACACGCCTCAAATTGAATCGGGCACTGCATCTGGTAAAATTAGTAAAAATAATGGGGGTTATCTGAATCCTCTTCCATCCGTGACATTTATGCATGAATTCCCAAAGAATTTTATCCTGCATGCGGCATGGAGTGAAAGTGTTGGTCGCCCGCGGCCTAATGATATTGCTCAGGCGCAGAAAATTAACTGTAGCGATGATGCAAAAAACGGAGCCGAGTGTACTTTGTCCCGGGGGAACCCGAACTTGCGGCCGCGTCGTGCAAACAACTTTGATGTGTCTCTTGATAAGTATTTTGATCATGGACGCGGGGTCTTTAGCGTCGCGTATTTTGATAAGATGATTAAGGATGATATTTATACGTTAAGTGACTACCAAATTCTTGATGGCGTGAAGACACAGGTGACAGAACCGCTGAATGCCAATAAATCCTCTCTTATGGGTGTTGAAGTCTCCGTTATTGACCGGAAGATAAAAGGGCCATGGAACTGGAGTTTTGATGTATCCGCCAACGGGACATGGATGCGCGGACGGATGAATTATACCGCATCCGAAGGGACGTATAAACTGCATCAACTGCCTGATCAGCCAAACTATATTTTTAACAGTGCTGTAACGTGGCATATACCGCAGGTGCGCGGTGCGATCCGTGCAACCTTCTCCTATACGCCCAAATATCTGACTGACCCTGCTGCCAACCCCTGGCAGAACTCAGGCTATGGTGAACTCGCCAGCCTTGATCTGGGAGCATGGCACGATATTACTGACAATATCCGTTTCAAGTATGAAGTGTATAACCTTGTCGGGGCACACAGAATGTATCGGATGGGCGACAGGCTCCAGCAGATTAGCGAAAAAGATTATTACGGAAGAAGCATCTATTTTGAGGTTGTCGTGAACTAGCAGGGCAGACCAGCCGTATCAGGCACAGATGTCAGAGAGAGGGACGTGTTTTTCCCTCTGCTTTGTCATGAGCCTCAAAGCGCGGCGTGCAGTCTTTGCAGCATTCTGTGCGCCCTTTCTCTACAATGCTTCCTATAAACTGAATAAGACCCACAGCCCATGACAACACGCAGAGATTTTCTGAAATACGCACTCTTTACTGGGGCCGCTGCTGGTTCTGGTGCGATCTTGCCAGACTCTGTTCGGCGGGCTTTTGCCATCGCTCCAGAGGTTGGCTCCACATGGAAAGATGCCGAGCATGTTGTTATTTTAATGCAGGAAAACAGATCATTTGATCATGTTTTTGGAACATTGCAGGGCGTACGCGGGTTTAATGACCCAAGGGCACTCCGTCAGCCTAACGGTAATCCGGTGTTTATGCAGTCCGGCCAGTCTGGCGAGACTTATCTGCCGTGGAGACTGAATATTCGCGATACACGGGTAACGTGGATGGGGTCTATCCCGCATTCCCGTGACAGTCAGGTGGATGCATGGAATGGTGGCGCGCATGACAGATGGATTGATGCCAAAAAATCGCATCACAAAGGATATGATCGTTATCCTTTGACGATGGGTTATTATACCCGCGAAGATTTGCCCTTTTATTATGCGCTTGCCGATGCCTTTACCGTCTGTGATCAGAATTATTGTGGGGCCATGACGAGCACGACACCTAACCGCCTATTATTTATGACCGGAACCGTGAGGGACCGGCAGGACCAGTCCTCTGGTGTTTACATGCGCAATGGCGAGATTCTTGAAGGTGGCATGACGTGGGGCACATTTCCGGAACGGCTTGAACAGGCAGGTGTTTCCTGGAAATATTATCAGAATGAACTGACCCAGACCGGGGGTATGAGCGAGGCAGAGCGTGGCTGGCTCAGTAATTTCGGGACAAATGTTCTGGAATGTTTTGACCAGTATGTGGTCTCTGCCAATCCGGGCTTTCAGGAATGGCTTGACGCCCGCATCAGCGATTGCCGCAACCATCTTGACCGGTTGAATAGCCGGGAAATGCTCGTCTCGGAAACACTTGCGGAAAAACGGGTTGAGGCACAGACGCTGCTTGATGTTTTGACGCGGCGTAAGGCGCAGTCCGCTGAAAAAAGAGAGAAACTTACGGATGAAGAACGTGCGCTGTTTGAAAAAGCCTTTGTAACCAATAAGGCTGACAAAAATTATCGGACACTGGAGCAACTGCATTTTCAGGATGGTGAAAAATCTATCAGTATGAAGGCTCCTAAAGGGGATATTCTGCATCAGTTCCGTCAGGATGTGAAAGACAGCACGCTCCCTGTTGTTTCATGGTTATCCGCGCCGGAGCATTTTTCTGACCATCCAACGTCTCCTTGGTACGGAGCATGGTATGTTTCGGAAGTGATGGATATTCTGACGGAAAATCCTGAAGTCTGGAAAAAAACGATTTTCATTATAACATATGATGAAAATGATGGGTATTTTGACCACGGTTGTTCTTATACAGCACCCGATCCTGCCCGCCCGGAAACAGGCCGGTCTTCAGCGAAAATTGGCCCGGACGGACTGGAATATACAACGGTAGAGGATGAAATTGCACGCGGTGTGCCAAAGCATCTGGCACGGAGCGGGCCGATTGGTCTTGGCTTTCGGGTACCGATGATTATTGCGTCTCCCTGGAGCCGTGGTGGATGGGTAAATTCACAGTTGTTTGAGCATACATCCACACTGCGTTTTCTCGAAGTTTTTGTGCAGGAGAAGTTCGGAAAAAATGTAACAGAGACTAATATTTCCCCCTGGAGGCGCGCTATTAGCGGTGATCTGACATCCTGTTTCCGTACATTTGATGGGGTGGCGCCTTCTTTGCCCTATCTGAATCGTGATGATCATCTGCATATGATTGAAGACGCGAAAGATCGCCCCATGCCGAGCGGTTTTCATGCGCTGAGTGCAGATGAAAGTGTAATGCTACGGGATAATCCCGACAGGCTTCGTCAGGCACTCTGGCAGGAGCCGGGGCATCGGCCTGCCTGCGCGCTGCCTTATGAACCGTATTGCGATGGAGGTGTCAGCCCAGATGGACGCCATATCATGCTGCGTCTGAAGGCCGGTGCGGATTTATACGGCCAGCGCGCTGCCGGTCTGCCCTTTAATATCTATCGCCATACCAACCCGGAAATGAGTGCCATGCAGGCGGGGACTTATGCTCTGGCAGCTGGCGACACTCTGGATGCCTCCTTTGAGATGGCATCTTTCGCGCACGGCCAGTATGATGTAGACGTGCATGCCCCCAATGGTTTTTATCGTCGCTACAAGGGGCGGCAGGATGGGGTGAAGATAGACGTCGCATGCCGTTATCTTGTCGGGAAGAAGCAGGACCTTGTTTTATCTCTGCGCAATTATGGGACGGAAACGATTGATCTGGTCTGCGCTTTGAAAGGCGAGGAAATAACCAGAACCATCCGGCTTTCTCCGGGGAAAACGCGGGTAGTTCCGTTTGATCTGGCGAAAGAGGCCATGTGGTATGACATTACGCTCTCAGCCCGGAACGAAGAAGATTTTCTGTATCATCTTGCGGGTCGCGTTGAAACGACACGTGCGGGGAAAACAGACAGGGCTATGGGATCAGGGCAGAAGCTCTAAGCGTTAAGGGACGCCTTTTAGGGGAAGGTAAGGTCGCTAATTTTTGTGGTTTATCAGGAAAAGTATTGCGTAGTGCTAGAATGTTGCGGCACGGCATGATAGCGCTCTATGCTATCCGCGAGGCAGCACAGGAAGTTGTTGGCCTTATAACGCAAACTGTTTCTGGTTTTCCTGAACGGCCTGCCGGATGAAATTGCACAATTGATGGATGCGTAAAGTTTTTTGTTCTTCTTCACGGGTAATCAGCCAGTAATGTCGTTTCAGTCTTACCTGTTCCGGCAGAACCGGGACCAGCTCCGGTCGTGTGGCGGCGACAAAGGTCGGGAGCACTGCCATGCACAGGCCTGAGCAGGCTGCTTCCATCTGGGCCTGTACGCTTGAATTCTGAATGCGTACCATTTTGCGGGAGACCCCAAGACTTTCCAGATAATCCAGTTCCCGCATAAAAATCATTTCATCCACATACCCGGAAAACAGGTGGGATGAAAAATCATCTGGTTTTTTGATCGGTTTTTCCCGGTCAAGATAAGCCTGCGTGGCATATACGCATAAATAATAAGGTGTCAGTTTTTCACAGACAAACCGATCATCCTCAGAAGGGGTGACGGTAATGGCAATGTCGGCCTGCCTGCGGGAGAGGGCGACAATCTGCTGAATTGTCAGAATTTCAATGGTCAGCGCAGGGTTGTCTACCAGCAGAGGGCCAATACGGGCAGCCAGAAAAAAGTTTGCAAACCCTTCCAGCGCGTTGATGCGGATGGTTCCCGTCAGCCCGTGCAGAGGGCTGCTGGCCTGTGCAACCTGTGTTGCTTCCCGGTCCATAGCCTCTGCCGTGCTTAACAGGTCTTCCCCATAGCGCGTCAGTGCATAACCGCGCAGGTGCCGTTCAAAGAGTGTTTTACCGACGGATGTTTCCAGAGAAACAATGTGTCGGCCCACAGTTGCGTGATCAACCCCCAGTAAACGCCCTGCTTCCGAAAGGGAGCCGGAACGCGCCACAGCCAGAAAAAACTGCAGATTTCTCCAGTCCAGACTGCGTTTCATGCGGGTAAGAAAGCTCCATTTGCTTGTTGCTGTGCAGATTTGCACATCGAGTGAGCGAAATCTCCTGATTTTCTTGTGAGGGTTTTGCGCGTTCAGTCGGCGCACAAGAACAACAGCCGGGAAGGAAGGGCGCAAGCCGTAACCTTCTTCTGGAGATAAGGCCATGACAGCACTTTATCTGCCCTCTCTGGTCCGTATTGGTGGTGGGGCTCTGAACGAGCTTCCCGCCGCCCTGAAACAGGCAGGGCTTTCCGCACCGTTTATCATTACAGACGCCTTTATGGAGCAGTCAGGCTTGCTGGACAGAGTGAAGGGGCTTCTGGAAGAAGCTGGCTTCCGCTCGGGCGCTTTCCCTAATGCTGTGCCAGATCCTACGGTCGCCTCCGTAGAGGCCGCACTGGCAGCCCTCAAACAGGGGGATTATGATTCCGTAATTGGTCTGGGCGGCGGCAGCCCGATTGATACCGCCAAAATGGTGGCTGTTCTGGCCAGACACGGTGGCACGCCATCCCGCCTGAAGGTGCCGCATGTGCAGGATGAAGTCGGGTTACCGATTATCGCCATCCCCACCACGGCCGGGACGGGCTCAGAAGCCACGCGCGTTACGGTGATTACGGATGAAAAAACCGACGAGAAAATGCTCTGTGCCGGATACGCCTATCTGCCGCATATTGCGATTGTTGATTATGAACTCACCCTGACCATGCCCCGCCGCCTGACGGCGGATACCGGTCTGGATGCTCTGACGCACGCTCTGGAAGCCTACGTGTCCAGACTGGCCTCTCCCTTTACAGACGCACTGGCGCTGGCCGCCATGAAGCGCATATGGCACGCGCTGCCGGTTGCATGCGCGGAACCCTCCAGCCGGGAAGCGCGTGCGCAGGTCATGCAGGGGGCGTTTGAAGCCGGAATGGCGTTCTCTAACGCGTCTGTCGCCCTCGTGCATGGCATGAGCCGGCCCATCGGGGCGCATTTCCATGTGGCGCACGGACTGTCAAACGCCATGCTGCTGCCGGAAATTACAGCGTGGTCCGTTGCTGGGGCTGAAGCGCGGTATGCAACCTGCGCCCGCGTGATGGGCATTGTCCCTGACAATACGGATGATGCTTCGGCCTGTAAGGCTCTTGTGGCGGCTCTGCGGGAACGCAATCGTGCGCTGGATGTGCCAACCCCGCGCTCCTACGGGCTAGAGGAAAGCCGCTGGAATGATCTGCTGCCTCTTATGGCAGAGCAGGCTCTGGCCTCCGGCTCCCCCGCGAACAATCCGCGCGTGCCCGCGCATGCAGAGATTGTGGAGCTGTATCAGAAAGTCTGGGCCTGAGGCCGGGCATAGGCAGATGGGCCATCTATAAAAATAACAAAACGCCTGTCAGGAGAATGGAACAATGACAACCCACCCGGAAGGAGCACGCTCCATGCGTTCTCTGGTGCTGGCGTCAAGCGTTGGCACCGTTATTGAATGGTATGATTTTTTTCTCTACGGCAGTCTGGCCATTTTCTTTGCCCGTCTGTTTTATCCCCCCGGTGACGGCGTGGCGGCGACCCTTATCAGTGTAGCGACTTTTGCGACCGGGTTTGCCGTGCGCCCTCTGGGCAGCCTGCTGTTTGGTTATATGGGGGATAGTGTCGGGCGGAAAAAAACCTTTCTGACTACTCTGCTTATCATGGGCTGCTCCACGGCCGCCATTGGCCTTTTGCCGACCTTTGCCACAGCGGGATACGCTGCGCCCGTTCTGCTTGTTGTGCTGCGGATTGTGCAGGGGCTTGCGCTGGGTGGGGAGTATGGCGGGGCGGCGACCTATGTGGCGGAACATTCCCCGCCGCAGGAGCGCGGAAAATGGGCAAGCTATATTCAGGCCATGGCGTCAGCCGGGTTTGTGCTCTCTCTGGGGATTGTGCTGACCCTGCGTCTGTCACTGGGAGAAGAGGCGTTCGGGGTGTGGGGCTGGCGGGTACCGTTTCTGGTCTCGTTCGTTCTGGTTCTTGTTTCCGTCCGTATTCGTCTCCGGCTTTCTGAATCGCCTGTTTTTATCGATATGCATAAACAGGGTCAGCTTTCCAAATCACCAGTGCGGGACACGTTCCGCATCCCCGGCAACGCGCGGCGTATTCTCCTGTTCCTGTTTGGTGTGGCCTGCGCGCAGGCGGTCACGTTTTATACCGCACAGTTTTATGCCCTGTATTACATTCAGACTTTTATGAAAGTGCCTTTTCTGCCAGCCACACTTTCCGTCGCGATCGGGGCGTTTCTGGGGGTGCCCTTCTTTGTGCTGTTTGGCGCTTTGTCTGACAGAATTGGGCGTAAACGCCTCTCTCTGGCCGGTATGGCTGCGGCGGTTGTGTTTTATATCCCCATTTTCTCTATCATCCGCCACGCAATTACGCCTGAAAACACCAGCTATCCGACGATTTCCGCCTGTGTGTTCGTGCTGGTTGTGATTGCGGCGGCTGTTTATGGCCCCTACGGCGCGTTTATTGTGGAAAGCTTTCCCGCCAATGTGCGGTACACCTCAATTTCTGTTCCTTACCATATCGGGAACGGGATTTTTGGAGGCTTTCTGCCGCTGGTGAGCCTCTGGCTGGTGACGGAAACCGGAAATCCTTATGCCGGGCTGCTTTACCCCATGGGGCTGTGCCTGATCGGCTTTTTTATCACCCTGTTCTGGGTGCCTGAAACACTGACGGTGCGCAAAGGCGAGCGCACACAGATAGTCTCCCTCTCACATGAAGCCATGAGCGAAGGCTGAGCCTCGGTCACACAAAAGGATAAAACCAATGCAGACAGTGCATCACATCATCGGCGGAAAATCTGTGCCGGGAACGGGCACCCGTACTGGCGACGTCTTTAACCCTGCGACCGGCGAGGTCACTAAAAAAGTTGTTCTGGGCACACAGGATGATCTGAACACGGCAGTTGCGGCAGCCAAAGCAGCCTTTCCCGCGTGGGCGGAAACGCCCCCTCTGGCGCGTGCGCGTGTGCTGTTCCGTGCGCGGGATCTTATCGAACAGCGGATGGATGATCTTGCCGCTGTGATTACATCGGAGCACGGAAAAATCCTGTCTGATGCGAAGGGAGAAGTCACCCGCGGTCTGGAAGTTGTGGAATTTGCGACTGGCGTGCCGGAGCTTTTGAAGGGCGAATATACAGAGCAGGTCGGGCGCGGGATTGATGCCTGGACCATGCGCCAGCCTGTCGGGATTGCTGCGGGGATCACACCCTTTAACTTTCCGGTGATGGTGCCGTTATGGATGGCGCCTATGGCTCTGGCAACGGGCAACTGCTTTATTCTGAAGCCTTCCGAGCGTGATCCGTCTGCATCCGTCCTGCTGGCGGAAATTCTGAAAGAAGCTGGTCTGCCAGATGGTGTTTTTCAGGTTGTGCATGGAGATAAGGATATGGTGAACGCCATTCTGGAACATCCGGATATTGCGGCGGTCAGCTTTGTGGGGTCCACGCCGATTGCCCAGCATGTTTACGCGACAGGGACAGCGCACGGAAAACGTGTGCAGGCGCTGGGCGGCGCGAAAAACCATGCGCTTGTCATGCCGGACTGTGATCTGGATAAAACGGTCGATGCGCTGATCGGTGCGGCCTACGGCTCAGCGGGGGAGCGTTGTATGGCTATTTCCGTCGCCGTAGCAGTTGGGCCGGTTGCGGATAAACTGGTTGCCGAGCTGGAGAAAAAGGTAAAGGCCATCACCATTGGAAACGGCACGCATGACGCCAGTGAGATGGGCCCGCTTGTTACGGCACAGCATCTGGCCCGCGTGACCGGACTGGTGGAGTCCGGCGTCAGTCAGGGGGCAACACTGGTCGTGGACGGGCGCACGATAAAAGTGCAGGACCATGAAGGCGGATTTTTTATCGGGGGCTCACTTTTTGATCACGTGACGCAGGAGATGGACATTTACCGCGAAGAAATTTTCGGGCCAGTTCTGTGCGTTATGCGTGCGCCGGATTTTGATGCGGCTCTCAAGCTGATTAATGATAGCCCGTTTGGAAACGGGACTGCCATTTTCACGCGGGATGGAGACGCCGCCAGAACATTTGCACATTCTGTAAAAGCCGGAATGGTTGGGGTGAACGTGCCTATTCCTGTGCCGATGGCGTTCCACTCTTTCGGGGGCTGGAAAGACTCCCTGTTTGGAGACCACCACATGCACGGGCCGGAAGGGGTGCGTTTCTTCACCCGCATGAAAGCCGTGACGCAGCGCTGGCCAGCAGGAATTCGCTCTGGTGCGGAATTTGTCATGCCAACACATGGCTGAACCAGTGTGTCAGGCCGGGTGGAGTGTCCGGCCTGACACAGCGCATTGCCTGCCATCTTGCAGGTGAAACTGAATTAGTTATCGGTGCCGTATTTTACCGTGATCAGATGGTCGTGCTCCTTGACAGGCACACCGTTGCGGATCGGGGGGCGGTATTTTGTGTTGCGGCAATAATCGAGCGAAATATCGTCGAGTTCCGGCTTTTCACTGTGAATAATGCGGCAGTTCAGGTTGCGTCCGTCCTTGCCGATCTCCGCCTTCATAATGACGGTAGCTTCTGCATTTTTCTTTGCCGCGCGCTCGGGAGCAGCCGGGGCATTTTCAGAAATTTCGTTCGGTTCTGCCGCTTGCGCCGCCAAGGCTGGCAGAGGGATCTGTGCCGCAGAGGACACCAGAAGAAGTGCCAGTGCGGCCGGAATGGTTTTCTTCAAATCTGCCTCCCTTGAAACTGAGAGGAGGACCCTCTGATCCTCCGGTATGGGGCCATCTGCCTGAGGGGGCGTCGGCCATCTGAAACAGGGAATATCAATATTTCCACCTGTCAGGCTGCTTTTTTCTCGGTCGCGAGGCAGCCGGGGCGTGTGCAGTGGCGGTGGAGGAAGTCGCGTTTGCCATCCCACGAACGCTGGAGCGTCCATCCAGACCACCGATGCCCCAGTAAACGGCAGACGAGGCGTGATCTGAACCATCTCATTGTCTGATAGTCTCCAGTGCCTGTTCCATCCATGTCGCGACAGCAAACAGCCGCTCATCCCCCCTATGCTGCCCCATCGCCATAAGGCCGACAGGGGCCTCCCCGTGTTTGTGGCAGGGGAGGCTGATGGCGCAGCGGTCCAGAAAATTGGTGAGGGTCGGGTTGCGCAGCAGCAGGAGGTTGGTGGCGGCGTAAATCTCCTCCTCGTGCAGAGCGTCAATGCGGGGGGCGATAATGGGCACTGTTGGCATCAGGATGGCGTCATACCCGTCCAGTCTTTCGGCAGCGCGGGCGATCAGGGCATCGCGGCGTAGTCTGAGCGTGATGTAGTCGACTGCCGTCTGTTCCCTGCCGCGTAAAATACGCTTCAGAACAAACGGATCATAAAGGTCGGCGTGGTGTTCAATCAGTTTAGTATGCCATGTCAGGGATTCCGGGGCGGGAAAGCCGCCGAGCCTGTTGATATCCGGTAGAGTCTCCAGTTCCGGGAACGCAATGTCGGTCAGTGTTGCGCCCGCCTGTTCAAGCCGGTGCAAGGCTTGCTCATAGGTCCGGGCCACGGTCTCATCCATGTCTTTGGTGACGTATGTGCGCAAGACAGCCAGACGGGGTGCGCTGCTCGTGGCGGGCTCAGCGGCGTCTGTCAGCGTTACGGTCTGCCCGGACAGAGCGCGGTCGGCCATCCGGCAGCAGGAGACCGTACGGCCCAGACTTCCAATGGAATCCAGCGTGAAGGACAGTGGAACAGTGCCTGCGGTGGAAATACGGGAGGCCGTTGGTTTGTAACCCGTCAGACCGGTGAGGGCAGCAGGGATACGGCAGGACCCCCCGGTGTCACTCCCGATCCCGATTGCGGCCATACCATCCGTGACGGAAATGGCGGCCCCGGAAGACGAGCCACCGGGAATACGCCGACTGGCTCTGTCCCACGGGTTGGCGGGTGTGCCGGTATGCGGGTTAATGCCGACGCCCGAGAACGCGAACTCCGTCATGTTCGTGCGGCCAATGGAAATCAGCCCCGCTTTGCGCAGGTTGGCAATGGCCGGGGCATCCTGCGTGGCGGCAGGGGCGTTTTCCAATACGCGGGAGCCTGCTCTGGTGACAGACCCGGCTTCATCAAACAGGTCTTTAATGGACACAGGCAGGCCAGAAAGCGCGGGCACGGGTCGACCCTGCCTGCGTTGCTGATCACTCTCATCCGCCGCAGCACGGGCTGCCTCTGCGTGCACGGCGACAAAGGTGCGGGCACCTTCTCCGTGCGTGTCCGTAATGCGGTCGAGTGCCTGCTCTATCAGGTCCCGGCTGCGGAGCGTGCCTTCTGCAACAGCCTGCGCCATGGAAAGAAGGGGCTGGGGGGCTGCACTCATGGCAAACTCCGTCTTGCGTCCCGCGGAGTGCGGGTGATTTTACTTGGGGCCGGGTCAGGCTGCGGGAGCCGGGTCTTTCAGCGTCACAATCAGCGGGACATGGTCGGACGGGCGTTCCATCGCGCGCTCGTCCTTATCCGGGTGCGCATCAAGCAGCCGTTCTGCAATGCGGGGGGAGAGAAGGGCGTGGTCAATCCGCAGGCCACTGTCGCGCTGCCAGGCTCCGGCTTGATAATCCCAGAATGTATAGGCTGTGCCGGTAGGCTGGACGGCGCGCAGGGCGTCCGTCAGCCCAAGCCAGACCAGCCTGCGCCATGCGGCCCGGCTTTCCGGCCGCACAAGGGCATCATCTGGCCCCAGCGCGCCGGGAGCACAGTCTTCCGGCGTCGGGCAGACATTATAGTCTCCGGCGAGCACAAAATCCGTATCGGCATGCAGAAAGCTCTGGGCGCGACGGGCAAGGGCTTCAAAAAAAGCCAGCTTGGTTGCGTAGCCGTCCTCGCCGCCGGAGTTGCCGTTGGGCAGGTAGAGATTGCCGAGCGTCACTCCCTGTGTGCGCACTTCCACATAGCGGGCCGCGGGGTTTTCAAAACCGGGCAGATGGTCACTGGTGGTTTCAAACGCGCCCCGCACCAGTGTGGCAACCCCGTTATAGGATTTCTGGCCAACCACGGCGCACTCATATCCGGCCTCCCGAAAGATTTCGGCAGGAAACTGCGCGGTCTCGCATTTGATTTCCTGCATCATCAGCACATCAGGCGCAGTGCGCTTGAGCCAGTCCAGAATCAGGTCCTGACGCTGGCGAACGGAATTGACGTTCCAGCTTGCGATTTTCATGCGACGGAAAAGCTCGTGCCACACCCGCAGGAGGACGCCGCGTTCGGGTTGTTCACCGTAAAATGCGCGCCCATCAGTTTATCCGCAAAATCCAGTTCCGCCCCGGCCAGCAGGTCAAGGCTTACCGGGTCCACAATCACGAGCGCCTCGCCCTTGTCCAGCCTGATATCATCCGGGGCAATATCGTCCTGCCCGATCAGTCTGAACTGATACTGAAAGCCGTTGCAGCCACCAGCTTCCACGGCCACGCGCAGGGCAGCGGGGGGTGCTTTCCCTTCTGTGGAGGCAGAGGCGGTGCGTGTGGCGATAACGCGGGCAATGCGCGCGGCTGCGGCATCGGAGACGGAAAAGGGCAGGGGCTGGGTCATGGTTTCTAGATAGCGTGCGCACGCCCCGGTTTGAAGGGGCAGGGTGGAGGAACATGGTCAATTTTCATGCAATGCCCTAGTGTATAGGGCGCGATGTGCGTCCTCACAGGGGCGCAGGGCACAACCGCTCACATCAGAGCAGGCAGGACCAGAAGGCTTATGGGATTACAGGCTGCGTCACAGACATTTCTTGCCCCCTATGCCGTGCAGATGGCGCCGGGCCGGGGCCGCCGCCTGCATGCGGAGGAGGAATCGCTCACGCGTTCTCCCTGGCAGCGGGACCGGGACCGCGTGGTACATTCCTCCGGCTTCCGCCGCCTGCAATATAAAACGCAGGTCTTCATCAACCATGAAGGTGATTTTTTCCGCACCCGGCTGACCCATTCTCTGGAGGTTGCTCAGGTGGCGCGGTCCATGGCGCGGTATCTGCTGCTGGATGAGGACCTGACGGAGGCAGTCGCGCTGGCGCATGATCTGGGCCACACCCCGTTTGGCCATGCCGGGGAGGATGCCCTTGCCGCCCAGATGCAGCCCTGGGGCGGGTTTGATCACAACACGCAGGCCTTGCGGCAGGTCACTTTGCTGGAGCGCCGTTATCTGGCGTTTGATGGCCTGAATCTGACATGGGAGACGCTGGAAGGGCTGGCCAAACATAACGGCCCGGTGCGCAACCCGTCCGAGCGCCTGCGCGAGATTGATGCGCTGTGGTCGCTGAATCTGGGGACCTATGCCTCGGCCGAGGCGCAGGTGGCTGCGCTGGCGGATGATATTGCCTATCACGGGCATGATCTGGATGATGGCGTGAAGTCTGGTCTGCTCTCGCTGGATGATCTGGTGGATGTGCCGCTGGTGGGGGATGCCCTGCGGGAAGCGCGCAGGCTTGCGGCTGATCTGCCGGAGGGTACGCCGCATAAAAGGCAGCGCATCCGGCATGAAATGGTCCGGCGCGTGATCCATGCGCTGACGACGGACGTGCTGGTCTGCACCCGGAAGCGGCTGGCTGCTCTCGCGCCGCAGAGTGTGGAGGATATCCGCGCGGCGCCGGAACCCGTGGTGGCTTTCAGCCCGGCCATGGCGGACGCCAACAAGGAGATCAGAAAGTTCCTGTTTGCAAAGCTTTACCGGCACTGGCGCGTCAACCGCATGACCTACAAGGCAAAGCGTGTGACGTCCGAGCTCTTCACAATTCTGGTGGAGTCGCCCAGATTGCTGCCCGATGGCTGGCGTGAGCCTGCACTGGCGGGGGATGACGCCGGATTACGGCGGACTGTGGCCGATTATGTTGCCTCCATGACGGATCGCTACGCGATGGAAGAACATCGCCGGTTGACTGATCTGTCCATAGCAGGCTGAAAACGCGGTTCTGCCGCTTTCTTTGGGATCTTGAGTGTAATGTCAGACTGTTTGTTCCAGCGTTATCGTCACCACGTTCTGGCCGCCGTTCGGGCGATGTTGCCTGATGTGTCGGAAGAAACGCTGGCCCGTGTGGAAGTCACCCCGACGCGTGACCCCGCACATGGGGATATGGCAACCAATGCGGCTCTGCTGCTGGCCAAAGCGGCCCGCCGGAAGCCTGCCGACATTGCAACGGATCTGGTGGCTGCGCTGGAAAAGGTTGAAGGCGTTGCCCGCGTGGCGGCTGCCGGGCCAGGCTTTGTGAACATGACCCTGACCCCGGATGTGCTGCGCGCCACGCTGCCAGCCGTGCTGAACGCCGGGGAAGCCTATGGCGAGTCGCAGTCCGGCGCGGGTGTTCGGGTAAATGTGGAATATGTCTCCGCCAACCCGACCGGCCCGATGCATGTCGGCCATTGCCGCGGGGCCGTTGTGGGGGATGCGCTGGCAAACCTGATGGCCAAGGCCGGGTTTGACGTCACAAAGGAATTCTACATCAATGATGCCGGGGCGCAGGTTAAGGCGCTGGCATGGGCTGTGTACTGGCGTTACCTGCAGGCGCTCGGGACGACGGTGACGGAAGAGGCGTTTGACGCCCTGACCCCCACCGGCCTGCAATATCGCGGTGAGTATCTGATCCCGGTCGGGGAAGCGCTGATGGCCCAGTATGGGGACAATCTGGCGGAACCCGGCGCAAACCCGGCCCCGGAACTGACATGGCTGGACACCGTGCGGGACTTTGCCGTGGCGCAGATGCTGCTGGCGATTAAAGATGATCTGGCGGCCCTTGGAGTGCATCAGAACGTCTTTACGTCTGAAGCGCGGGTTCTGCGGGATGGTGTGACGGATGCGGCCATCGCCACGCTGGAAAAACAGGGTCTGCTGTATGAGGGCGTGCTGGAGCCGCCCAAAGGCAAGCTGCCGGATGACTGGGAAGAGCGTGAGCAGCTCCTGTTCCGCTCCACCCAGTTTGGGGATGATGTGGACCGCCCGATGCGTAAGTCGGACGGCACCAATACCTATTTCGCCAATGATATTGGCTACCATGCGGACAAGGTGGCCCGTGGTGCGCAGATGATGGTGGACGTCTGGGGTGCGGACCATGGTGGGTACGTCAAACGCATGAAGGCCGCCGTGCGCGCCGTGACGAACGATACCGTGCCGCTGGAAGTCGTGCTCTGCCAGATTGTGCATATTCTGCGGGATGGCCAGCCGGTCAAAATGTCTAAACGCGCCGGCACATTTGTCACGCTGCGGGACCTGATTGATGAAGTGGGCAAGGATGCCGTGCGCTTCACCATGCTGACCCGCAAAAGCGATGCGCAGATGGAGTTCGATCTGGATCTGGTGGTGGCGCAGAAGCGCGATAACCCGGTCTTTTACGTGCAGTATGCGCATGCGCGCTGCCGCTCCGTGCTGCGGGCTGCGCAGGAAGAAGGCACATATGGCGCGGTCACGCCGGAGGCTCTTGCCGCCGTGCCGCTGGATTGCCTGAATTCTGATGCAGAAATGGCGCTGGTCCGCCGGATGGCGGAATGGCCGCGTCTGGTTGAATCCGCAGCCCTTGCGCGGGAACCGCACCGCGTGGCCTTCTATCTGGCGGATCTGGCGGGTGATTTCCACGCGCTATGGAACCGTGGGCGGGATGATGCGTCTTTGCGCTTCCTCCAGCCTGATGCGCCGGACGCCACCCGGGCGCGGCTGGCGCTGGTTGCAGCAACCGCAACCGTTATCCGGTCCGGACTGGCTGTCATGGGCGTCGAGCCTGTGGAGGAGATGCGTTAATGAGTGAAAACGACAAAGGGACTTTTGACGAGCGGATCAACCGTGCGCGGGAACGCATGAGCACGGATTATGATGCCTCTCCGCCACGCCGTCCGGCCGCACCCGCAGGGAGCGCGGGCGGGAGCGTGATTTCCCAGTTTCTGAGCAGCGATACCGGGACCCGCAGACTGGTTTACGGGGCTGCTGGTCTCGGCGGCCTGCTGGTGCTTGGCATTGGCGGCTGGGCGCTGATGGGCCACCATCAGAGCGGCATCCCGGTTCTGGGGCCGCCGCCGGTTTCCATGAAGACCAAACCGGTTGATCCGGGTGGGATGCAGGTTGATGGCCTGAGCACGCCGGACGCGGATGACGGGCAGGCGCACCCGGTGCCAGCACCGGAAAAGCCTAATCCGGGGGCGCTGGCCGCGCAGTATGGCCAGCAGGCCGCCAAAACGGATGCAACTGACGGCGCTGCGGCGGGCAGTCCTGCTTCTGCGGATCAGGCGAAAGCGCCTGCCTCAGCGCCAGAGGGCACGGCTCCGGCCGGGGATGCTTCCGCATCGGCTGCTCCGGCCGCCCCCGGGGCTGCGGCACAGGCGGATGCGCCTCAGCAGCCTGAAAGCCTGCCGGACTCCAGTGCTGGTGTTGCGGATGACTCTGCGGCGGGCGATACGGCAGCCAGTGTCCCGGCTCCCACCGCGCCGGTGCCTGCCAAAATCCCGCCAAAGGCCGTCGCGAAAAAGACGGCTCCGGCAGAGGATGCCGATGCTGCACGGAAACCGGAAGAAAGTCGCCCGGCCGCAAGTGCGGCCCCTGCGGCTGCGCCGGTATCGCCTGCTGCCACAGGGGGCAAATTCCGTGTTCAGTTAGCTGCCCTTCAGAGTGAAGCGCAGGCGCAGCAGGAGTGGAGCCGCCTTAAAACGCACTATTCAACCCTGTTTGCGGACCGTACTCCGGTGATTGAGAAGGTGCAGCGCGATAATGCAATCTTCTACCGTCTGCGGGTTGGTGGTTTTGCGTCCGTGGCGGAAACGCGGAGCTTCTGTAGTGCCGTGCGGGAACGCGGGCTGGGCTGCACTCAGGTCCATTAAGGGCAGACAGAATGGATGCCCCGCAGCCGCCGGACAGCGCGCCAGAGCTAGAAACATTGGAGCCTCTGCCTGATCAGGCAGGGGCTTTGAATGGGTCTGCCCCGGTTACGGCGGAGGGCGGGGTGCCGCGTGTGCCCTTGCTGTCACTGGACGGGTTTGAAGGTCCGCTTGATCTGCTGCTTGATCTGGCGCGGGCACAGAAGGTTGACCTCTCCCGTATTTCCATCCTGCAACTGGTGGAACAATATCTGGCGGTTGTAGAGTCTGTCCGCAAAGTGCGGCTGGAACTGGCTGCGGACTGGCTGGTGATGGCGGCCTGGCTGGCCTGGCTGAAATCCCGCCTGCTTCTGCCCGCGGAAGATGATCTGGCGGCGGAAGGGGAAGATGCTGCCGAACTGTTGCAGGAACGGCTGATTGAACTGGCCTGCATGACGGAACTGGCCCGCTGGCTGGAAACGCGGCCGCGTCTGGGCCGGGATGTTTTTGCCCGTGGCGAGGGCGAAACCCTGATTGAAATTGACCGCTCCGGTCTGGCGCTTGATATGCCGCAACTGATGCGCGCCTATATGGCGGCGATGCGGCGCATAGCCCGGAAGCGGATTTACGCCCCGCGCACTATCCGGTTCTGGACCGTGCAGGATGCGCTCTCCCGCCTGACCCGCCTGCTGGGGAAAACGCCGCCGGGCTGGAACAGTCTGGATGCGTTTCTGCCCGAGCAGTTGCCGGAAGAAGGGGTGGGGGAGGAAGCCATGCGCCAGCGCCGGGCAGCCGTTGCCGGCACCCTGATTGCCGGGCTGGAACTGGCAAAAAGTGGGCGGCTGGAGTTCCGGCAGGATGAAACATTCGGCAAAATTCTTCTGCGCCCGCAGGAGGTGCAGGACGATGTGCCGGAGGATGAGACGCATGATGCCTGAACAGCGGCCCGGTTATGACGCGCGGAACACAGGCAGGGAGACCCGATGAGCGAAGAACCAGCGCAGATTCCGCACGCCATCCAGTCCGGGAAGGATGAAGACGGGATTGTGGCCGCTTTGTCTGGCACTGTGCCGGATGATGCCGGAGGGGCCGTTGCTGTTCCGGAGGATGCTGTGCGTCTGGCGGAGGCTCTGATTTTTGCAGGCACCGAGCCTGTCAGTCTGCGGCGTCTGGCGGAGTTGCTGGAACTGCGTCAGCTTGTGCCGGACGGAGTGGAGGATCTGGGCGCGTTTGTCGCCTCTGTGATGGCGGCACTTGTCGCGCAGTATGAGGGGCGTGGCGTGCAGCCGGTTGAGGTGGCGGGAGGCTGGCAGTTTCGCACCGCGCCAGATCTGGCCCCGGCCCTGACGCGCGTGCTGGAAAAGCCGCGTCGCCTGCCGCGCGCCGTTATGGAAACGCTGGCCATTATTGCCTATCACCAGCCTTGTACACGTGTGGAAATTGAAGAAATTCGCGGTGTCAGCCTTGGCCAGACGGTGCTGGATACGCTGATTGAGGCATCGCTGGTTGCCCCGCGCGGGCGCAAGGAAGTGCCGGGCCGCCCGGTGTTATGGGGCACAACGCCCGATTTCCTGCGGCATTTTGGCCTGCGGGCGCTGTCAGATCTGCCCCGGCGTGAAGAATTGCTGGTAGACGTGCCGGATACCCTGACTTCCGCCAGTAAATCCGCACCGGCTGTGGCACAGGATCAGGAGGGCGACGCATCTGATGAGGGCAACGTGCAGGACGAGGCAGAAGGCGTTCAGGGCGAAGCATATATGGATGTCACGCCTGCGGAACAGGCAGTGACCATTGCTGAGGCAGCTCCGGAAGCGGATGTAGAGCCCGCGCCTGAGGAGGGAACTCCCGGACAACAGGCAGATGCCCCCGCTGCAACGGTTTCCGAGCCGGAGCGGTCGTGATAGATCTGCGTCCATGCTGAAGGGTAGTCCTGCGGATGTTTGATTTTGCCTGGTCGGAAATTGCGCTGATAGGGGCGGTGGCGCTGGTCGTCATTGGTCCGAAGGACCTGCCTGTGGCCATCCGGGGTCTGGCGGGCTTTGTCAAAAAAGCGCGCAAAATGGCCAGCGAGTTCCAGTCCCACGTCGATGAAATGGTGCGTGAGGCGGACCTGACGGAAGTGCGGGACCATGTGCGCGACCTGCGCAACCTGAACGTGCGTGGCCGTATCATGAAAGCCATTGATGGTGATGGCACACTGGCACGGTCTTTTGAGGAACCATCAGGCATCCGCCCCGCAGGCCCGCGTGCGCTGGATACGCCGCCGCGCCCCGCAGGCCTGTCCGGGGGGGCAGGGGGTTCAACCGCCATGCTGGAAGAACGGAGCGTCGGCCTGCCCAGTCTGCCGCCTACAGCGGTGAGCAGCCACGCGCTGGATGACCTGAATCCGCTGGTGGAAGATGAAGTGGTGGACGCCCCGGCGGAACTGCCGCCGCACCATGTGCGCCGCATTATCAAGGAACGTGAGCGGCTTTTCCCGCCCGCCATCCTGCCCCCTGTCCGGCTGATGCACGGACAGCGCCGGGTGGCTCCGGGGCCAGCGGTGCCGGGCCAGCAGGCAGGAAGCCTGCCCGCCGGAAGCCCGCCCGCAGGCGATTATCCCGGAGAGGCTGATGCGGGTATGGGAGCCGGACGCGGGCTATGAAGGAGAACGAACCCCTGCAGCAGGATCCGATTCACGATCAGCCGATGCCGCTGATTGACCATCTGCTTGAACTGCGCCGCCGGCTTTTATGGTCTGGTGCGGCCTTTCTGGTGTGTTTTGCGCTCTGTTACCATTTTGCGGGTGATATTTACCTCTTTCTGGCGCGGCCGCTGGGCGAGATCATGCGGCAGCAGGGAGAGCAGCCGCATCTGATTTACACCGCTCTTTATGAGGCCTTTTTCACCTATATCCGCGTGGCATTTTTTGGGGCGGCCTTCATGTCCTTCCCCATTATCGCCATTCAGGCATGGATTTTTATTGCTCCCGGTTTGTATCGGTCAGAAAAGCGGGCGTTTGCCCCGTTTCTGATTGCAACGCCCATCCTGTTTCTGCTTGGCGCGGCGCTGGCTTATTACTTCATTTTCCCCATTGCATGGCGGTTCTTCCTGTCTTTCCAGACGCCGGGCAGTTCTGGCGGGGTGCAGATTGAGCTGCAGGCCAAAGTGTCTGAATATCTCTCACTCGTCATGAAGCTGATCATGGCGTTTGGTGTTGCGTTTGAGCTGCCTGTGGTGCTCACCCTGCTGGCACGGGTAGGGATTGTAACCGCGGATATGCTCAGGCGCTTCCGCCGGTATGCCATTGTGGGGGCGTTTGTGATTGCCGCCATTCTGATGCCGCCGGATGTGATTACTCAGGTCGGGCTGGCGGTGCCGCTCGTCCTTCTTTACGAAATTTCCATTCTGGCAGCCCGGCTTGTTGAACCAAAAACAAAGCCGGACCCGCTGTCTGAAGAGACCACTCCAGAGCAAGAGGCTTCCTGACCCATGCATGATATCCGCGCGCTGCGCGCAGACCCTGCCGCTTTTGATGCCGATCTCGCCCGCCGCGGGATTGCCCCTGTCGCGCAGAAGCTTGTCTCATGGGATGAAGAACGGCGTCTGGCCCTGACGGCCCTGCAGGAAAAGCAGGCCCGCCGGAAAGCGCTGGCGCGGGAAATTGGCGCGCTGAAACGCACTGGCGAGGATAGCAGCGCGCTGGAAGCTGAAGCCATTACCCTGCGTTCTGACATGGAACATCTGGAACTGCGGGTGGCGGATCTGGAAGGTCAGAGCAATGAGGTTCTGGCCAGCCTGCCCAACCGGCTTGACCCCTCCGTGCCGGAAGGCCCGGATGAAACAGCCAACGTGATCCAGCATGTCTGGGGCACGCCGCCGGACTTCAGCTTTACGGCCCGCCAGCATTTTGAACTGGGGGAAGCCCTTGGGCTGATGGATTTCGGCACGGCCTCCAAACTCTCCGGTGCTCGCTTTGTGGTGCTGCGTGGGGCGCTGGCCCGTCTGGCGCGTGCGCTGGGGCAGTTCATGCTGGACCAGCACACGGATGAAAACGGCTATGAGGAAACTCAGGTGCCCGTGCTGGTGAATGATGCCGCCATGTACGGCACGGACAAGCTGCCAAAATTTGCGGATCAGTCTTTCCGCACGGAAGATGGTCGCTGGCTGATCCCCACGGCGGAAGTGCCGCTGACGGCCTCTGTTGCCGGGGACATTCTGGACGCCGCCACCCTGCCGCGCCGGATGACGGCACTCAGCCAGTGCTTCCGGAGTGAGGCCGGTTCTGCCGGGCGGGACGTGCGCGGGATGCTGCGTCAGCATCAGTTTGAAAAAGTGGAAATGGTTTCCGTCACTACGCCGGAAGAGAGTGAAGCCGAACATGAGCGCATGACGCGCTGTGCGGAAAGTATTCTGGAAAAGCTGGGTGTGGCCTATCGCCGGGTGCTGCTCTGTGCAGGGGATACCGGGTTTGGCGCAGCCAAGACGTTTGACCTTGAGGCATGGCTGCCGGGGCAGGCCGCATGGCGTGAAATTTCGTCCTGCTCCAACACGCGGGACTTTCAGGCCCGCCGCATGAATGCCCGTTTCCGCCCGCAGGGTGGTGGGGCACCGGTGTTTGTGCATACGCTGAATGGCTCTGGTCTGGCTGTCGGACGCACGCTGATTGCCGTGATGGAAAACGGCCAGAATGAAGATGGCTCCATTACGGTGCCGGAGGTTCTGCGGCCTTATATGGGTGGCCTCGCAAAAATCGGCTAACCCGCCCGGTTGAACCTTAGGTTTTCTGAATTTTCTGACGCCGTGCTTTGTGAGGCCTGTTTAGCCTTTGCGGAGCACGGCGTTCTGTTGTCTGACTCTTTCAGAGGCGGCCAGCGGCTTTCTGAAACGTCAGTTGCACCATAAATCCGGTATTCTGCCCCGGGATGGGGGAGAACAGATCCATACGGATTGCCATTTGTCGGGCGATGGTGCGCGCAATGGCCAGCCCCAGACCGCTGCCCTCCGTGCTGGCATTGCCGCGCACAAATGGGTCTGTCAGCCGGTTGAGCAGATCCGGGGCGAGCGGCGCGCAGAGATTCTGGATTGTCACGCAGGCACCGTGTTCAAACACCGCAGCCTGACCGGAGGGGACAGGGCCTTCTGCATGGCAGCAGGGCGGGAGGGCCGCTGTGGCCGTAACATGCACCTGTACGGCAGAGCCTTGCGGACTATAACGGAGGGCATTCTCCAGAAGATTACGCAGTAAAATCCCCGCGGCATCCAGATCGCCCAGTACATCCAGCGTGTTCAGAGCGCCCGTTTCAATCACAATACGCGGGGAGGCATGGTCTGGCCGGTCCAGTTCGTCCGCCACAACATGCAGGACAGGCAGCAGGTCAAACAGATCGCGCCGTAAGGCCGTGCCAGCCACCGCGCGGGAGAGTTGCAGGAGCTTTTCCACTGTCCGGCTCAGTCGGTGGATCTGGCTGATCAGCGTATCCAGCCGCTGGGTGGTATCTGCTGTGTTTGCTGGGCCGGGCGTGTTGTCGGGGGTGGCGTTTGTATGTTCTGCCGCTGCGGATGCAGGGGATGTGTCTTGTGCCGCAGCGCGCAGCATCTGGGCTTGCGCCAGCAAAGCGGCAATCGGGTTGCGGAGTTCATGCGCGGCATTGGCGGCAAAGGCGCGTTCCGCAGAAAGGGCTTTTTGCAAACGCTCCAGAAGGGAGTTCACCGCGACCTGAATGGCGGACAGTTCAACCGGTAATGCCAGTTCTGGCACAGGGGTAAGGTTGCCGCTGCCACGTTCACGAATTTCATCCTGCAACCGCACAAGAGGGCGCAGCCCACGCCGTACAATCCAGATCACCAGCAGCCAGATACAGGGCACAGAACCGATAATGGGCACCACGGCAATCAGAATGGCGCGGTGCGTGGCCTGTGTGCGGTGCAGGCGTGGCTCCCCCACCAGAATAAACCGGTCGGTCTGCGCAGCCGGGGTCACATACACCCGGAACTGTGGGAGCATGTAAAACCCGCCCGATAGCGGAACGCCAAACCGCTGTGCAGGCGCATTGGAGGACCGCAGCAGAACATGTCCCGCCGTATCGGTAATCTGGTAAGCCAGAGACGTTGGTTTAATATCGGACAGATGCGCAACATCCTGCCCCGGTGCCTGCTGTTTGAGGGCCAGCACTGCAAATTGTAGCCGCTCCCCCACTTCCTGCAGGGAGTCATCCAGCCGTTCGGTAATTTCATATTTTGTAAAACCGGCTGTCATGAGCGTGACAATGGCAAGGCAGCCCACCACCACGCCTGTCACACCCCGGATCAGCCGTGTTGCCAGCCGCCATGGGCGCGCAGGTTTGCCCGCAGAGGCAGGCAGGGTGTGCGGGTCCGGGGCTTCTGATGTGCTCATAGAAGAGCGTAACTCTCCGGCCATGGGTGTGGGATGGTGCGCAGGGGTGGGTGGAGGTGCGGATGTCATGCGCTGGCGGGTTGTTCAAGGCAGTAGCCACGGCCGCGCACCGTGCGGATAATGTCTGCGCCGAGTTTTTTACGCACGCGGCTGACAAAAACTTCTATGGTGTTACTGCCAATTTCTTCTTCAAGATTATAAAGCGCATCTTCTATCCGCTCACGTGAGCAGATGGCGCCTGGCCTGCGCGCCAGCAGTTCCACCAGTGCCCATTCCCGCGCGGTCAGATCAATGGCCTGTCCGTCCCGCGTCAGGCGGGAGCGTTCAAGATCAATCTCGATATCGCCGACTTTCAGGCGATTATCCACCAGTGGCCGATAGCGGCGGCCGACGGCGGTAATGCGGGCAACCAGTTCATCCAGATCATAGGGTTTTGCCAGATAATCATCCGCCCCTTCAGAAAGTCCGGCAATACGGTCACTCACCTGATCTTCCGCCGTGGTAATCAGCACAGCCAGCGGGGAGGATGTCTGGCGGATTTCCCGTAGTAAAGTTCGCCCGCTGCCGTCTGGTAGCCCAAGGTCCAGCAGCAGTACATCATACTGTACGGCTACCAGAGCGGCGCGTGCATCTTCCAGCGTGGTAAACCAGTCTACCGTGTGGCCTGCCTGCCGCACCCGTTCCTGCACGGCTGCGCCCAGATGGGGCTCATCTTCCACAATCAGGATGCGCATAGGGGCTGGTATCCTCTTCCGGGCGGCTTTTGTCCTTCATAAAACGCGCATAGAGCAGAGGCAAAACAAACAAGGTCAGCAGGGTGGAGGTCACCAGCCCGCCAATCACCACACTGGCCAGAGGGCGTTCCACTTCCGCCCCGGCAGAGGCGGAAAAGGCCATGGGAAAAAAGCCTAGACTGGCGACAAGCGCTGTGGCCATCACCGGGCGGAAGCGTTCTCTGGCGGCTGTAAATCCGGCGCGGGCCGCGCCAGCGCCCCGGCGGCGGATCTGCTCCGCCGTGCTGACAAGCACCACGCCATTCAGCACCGCCACGCCAAACAGCGCAATAAACCCGATCCCTGCGGAAATGCTGAAAGGTAGTCCGCGCAGCACGAGCGCAAAAATGCCGCCAGAGGCCGCCAGTGGCAGATTGCAGAACACCAGAAGCGCCAGCCTGACGGTGCCAAGGGCCGCAACCAGCAGCAGGAAAATAAGGGTCAGGGCAATGGGCACGACAAGAGCCAGCCTTTTTGAGGCAGACTGAAGGTTTTTAAACTGCCCGTCCCAGCGCAGGGTATAGCCGTGCGGAAGCGGGACGGTGCGCTGCACGGTCTTTTGTGCGTCTGCCACAAAAGATGCCAGATCCCGCCCGCGCACATTGGCCTGTATGACAACACGCCGCCGGATATCATCGCGGCTGATACGCGGTGGCCCGTCCTGCTGGCGAATATCCGCAACCTGAGAGAGCAGCACCGTCCCGCGCCCGTCTGCCTGCGGAACCCGCAGCGTCGCGAGTGCGCTCAGGGAGCCAGTCCATGCCGGGTCTAGCTGGGCCTGCGTAGCGATAAGAGCGTTTTCCGCCGTCACGGGGCGACCGATATGCCCGCCGATAGCTTCCACCATATCCAGAATATCCTGCACACGGACATTCAGGCGGCCAGCATTTTCCCGGTTGACGTCGATATGCACAAACGGCACTGCGCCTTCATCTTCCGCCATGACATCCGCCGCACCGCGCACAGTGTTAAGCGCTTTGACAACCTGTTCCCCAAGGCGGGTGAGGGTTGGCAGATCATCCCCGAAAATGGAGATGGCAATGGGAGTGCGCACGCCGGAGAGCAGATCATCCATGCGCATCTGTACGGGCTGGCTCCAGGAATACAGAGCATCGGGCAGGTTTTTTTGTAAAGAAGCATTCAGCGCCGTAACCAGTTCGGCCTGTGAGCGTCCGGTCATGGGCTGTCTGAGCAGAATGAAGCTGTCAGTTTCATTCTGGCCCATAGGGTCCGTCGGGATGGCGGCGGTGCCGGTATTGCTGACAACAGTTTCCACCTCCGGAAAACTTTTAATCAGTTTTTCCTGCTGCTGCACGGTATGCAGCACGGTGCTCAGGGAGGCAGAGGGCAGGCGCATGGCGTGTAGCGCCAGAGCACCTTCCTCCAGTTGCGGCACAAATTCGCTGCCCAGTGTCATGGCCAGCCCGGCGGCCAGCAGGCAGATGGCCAGACTGCTGCCAATCAGGAGCTTCGGCCTACGGGCACAGAGGGAGAAGAGGGGCTGATAGTGCCTGCGCAGCCATGCCATCAGCCGCGTTTCATGCGGAACATGGGCTGTCCGCAGAACGGACACGCACAGGACTGGAATCCACACCACGCAGTACAGCAGGGAGGCCGCCAGCGCCATAATGACGGTCTGCGCCATGGGGCGGAACATCCGGCCTTCAATACCCTCCAGTGTCAGCACTGGCAGATAGACCATGATGATAACAAGAATGGCGAAACTGACTGGCCGCATCACCTGCTCTGCGGAAGAGCGGACCAGTGCGCCAAACGGCGCATCAGGTTCCCGCAGGCGGCGGCTGAGGACGTGCTCGACCACCACCAGTGAGCTATCCACAATCATGCCGAAATCAATCGCGCCCAGACTGAGCAGATTGGCAGAAATGCCAAATACCCGCATGCCCGTCATGGCGCAGACCAGTGCAAACGGGATAACGGACGCAATAAGCAGGGAGGCCCGCAGATTGCCAATCACCGCCAGCAGAACTGCGACGACAAGTGCCGCGCCGATCAGCAGATTTTCACGCACCGTGGCAATGGTGCGGCTGGTCAGCATTGCACGGTTATAAAAAGGGTCGAGTGTGACGCCCTTTGGCAGGGACTGCGTGATAGCGGGCAGGGCGGCCCGGATGCCTGCCAGCGTGGCATCGGAACTGGCACCTTTTTCCATCATCACCACGCCGGTCACAATTTCTCCGCCACCATCACGGGTGACGGCACCCAGACGGGTGCGTGGCCCGGTGCTGATGCGGCCCAGATCCCGCAGGCGGATGGCTGTGCCTCCCGGCCCGGTTTTGGCGGTAATGGCCCCAAAATCGTGCAGGGACCGTAAAAGGCCGCGCCCGGCCACCACCTGCTGTTCGGCATGGTGCTCAATCCAGCCGCCACCGGCTGCGGCGTTACTGGCATCAATAGCGCGGTACACATCCCCTACGGACAGGCCATAGGCCAGCAGGCGAGTGGGGTCGAGCGTGATCTTCCAGGTTTCTTCAGCGCCGCCGCCAATATTGACCTCCGCCACACCCGGCACAAGTTTGAGCTGCGGGGCGACCGTCCAGTTCATCAGGCGGTTAAGCTCCATGAGCGATACGCCGGGCCCTTTAAGCTGAAACTGGAAAATCTCGCCCATGCCGGTTGTCAGGGGCCCCATGTTCAGAGTGACGCCGGGAATGCTCAGCATGGCACGCGCCTGCGCCATGCGTTCGGTCACGCGGGTGCGGTCCAGATTGATATCGGACGTGTCCTGAAACTGGATATAAACCACCGAAACCCCGGAGCGGGAGACGGAGCGCAGGTCTTTTACACCCGGAATACCTGCCATGCTGCTTTCCACTGGAAAAGTAATCAGCTTTTCTACTTCTTCCGTCGCCAGACCGGGGGCAACGGCAGAAACAAGCACCTGCTGGGGGGAAATATCCGGCACGGCCTCCACCGGCAGACCGGACAGAACAAGACAGCCGCCCGCCATGAGCAGGACCAGAGAGGCCAGAAGCAGAAAGCGGGCCTGATTGAGTTTTTCAAAAATGCTGCGCACAGGTTCAGTCCGCATCCATACCGGGCAGGATCACCATGGCTTTGAGAGCCAGACTGCCATCGCTCACAACCTGATCCCCCTGTTTCAGCCCCGACAGAACAAGAGTTGTGTCATTGTCTTCCATCCCGGTGCGGACAGGTGTGGGCTGAAAATGCTCCGGGGCTGTCTGCACAAAAACGACTGTCTGGCCGCCAATGTTCTGAATTGCCTGTGCCGGTACAAGCAGGCCTGTTCCTGTCTGCGTTGTTTGCAGAAGGCTGTTCAGCATCATGCCGGGGCGTAAATGTCCTGCCGGGTTGGCAACGCGGCTCAGCACACGCACCAGCCCGGTTGCCGGGTCTGCGGCAGTCTCAATGGTCGCAATGGTGGACTGCAGGGCCGGAGAAGACGGGGCATTACCCGCGGGTGGGAGGAATGTCTCCTGCCTGCCGCCGGGCACCAGCATCTGCGCATCCTGTGGCGGCACATCGGACACAACCCAGACATGGGCCGTGTCACTCACTGTCAGCAGGGGCTGAGGGGGCACGACATCAGCCGCGACCGCCGTTTCAACCTGCGTGATCGTGCCGTCTACCGGGGAAATGATGGTCGAGGTTTCATCCTCTCCATGTTGTTCCGTGGGAGAGGTGTATTCTTCCTGTAAGCGGTGGGCCAGCACACCCAGTTCAGCCTCATGGGTTGCAACCGCGTTTTGTGTTTCTTTCAGCACGGCCAGCCGTCTGCGCATTTCTCCAACAGAGACCGTCGTGCCTGCCAGCGCACGGGCGCGGTCATACGCGGCCGAGGCATTGGCCTGATCCGCTCTGGCGGCGGCAAGGGCGGCGCGTGTCTGCGCATCCTGCAGGCGGGCCAGATGGAGTGTGTGGTTCTGATAAGTCAAGAGCGGTTGACCGGTTTTTACATTCTGCCCCGGAAGCACCAGCACAGACAGCACTTTCCCGTCCCCTGCTGTATGGAGGGTGACGGTGCGCGTTGTATCCGGCAGAACGCGGGCCATGGCAGGCACACTATGCGCCAGTGTGCCCCGTGTGACCGGGACCACGCGCAGCCCCTCATTCCGGACTGCTTCGGCGGACAGGGTCAGGGGAGTGAGGGTGGCCTCTTCAGCCTGCGCACTGATAGGCAGGGCCGGAACACTCAGAAAAGCGACAGCAAGAGACGTGATGATCAGGGCTGCGGGTTTTTCAAAAATAACTCTGGCTTTTTGCATGGAGGCTCTGCAGGACAAGGCATGAAAAGAAGAGGGCTGAGTCTGTCTGCTCATGGCATCGGCCCGCCGCTGCTGCGGGAAGCGGACACCATTTCAGGGATACGCAGTGCTTCCCCCGGTTGCCGGGTGTGGGGCATGTCCGGCTCATGCAGGGTTTCGTTCTCTGCCGAGGCAGGACCGGTTAACGGTCCGGGCTGGGTGGGGCGTGGTGTGGGTGTTTGTTCCAGTCCCGGCACCGCGCCTGCCGCAATCAGGGCGCGGAGAATGGCGCTATGCCAGAGGATTTCCGCGCGGTCTCTCACCAGATCAGCCATATAGGCGGCCTGCCGTGCCCGGAGGGCATCATCCAGAGAATTTTCCTGCAATTTCCATGACCGTTCCAGCAAATCGGCCCGGCGGTCCAGTTGCTGTGCGGCGGTCTGAGCACTTTGCCGGGCCGCAGAGGCAGCGGCCAGACGCGCACGAATTTGCGCCAGTTCCTGCCGCACCATCCGGCGGGCCAGTGTTTCCTGCGTTTCCGCCGCCGCCAGCCGGTTGCGCGCTTCCGCCAGCAGGGGGGCATTATGCACGGCACTGGGCAGAGGCATGGTGAAGTTGACACCAACGCGGTTATCCCACGGGCTGCCATATTGTTTTTCATGAATGGCGCCCACACCAATCTCCGGGTTGGGCATAAAGGAGCGTCGTGCCAGCAGCAGATCCGCACGGGCTGCGGCACTCTCTTTCTGCGCCGCCCGCACTCGCGGGTCATTGTCTTCCACCGTATGCGCAACCAGTTTTTCTTCTGCACTTCCGGGTACAGAAAATGCCAGAAGGTCAGGCACAACCGGCGTGCCGAGCAAGGCAACCAGTCCGGCGTCTGCGGTCTGCGCTTCCTCCTGCGCCATGGCGGCATCCGTCCGGGCGGTAGCAAGGGCGGCTTCCGCCATTTGCTGGTCTGCCTGCGTTGTTTCCCCCACACGGGTTGCGCGCGCCACCGTGGTGTTCAGCCGGGCTGCGGCAGATGCAAGGGCCTGAGTGGTTGCAACACGCCTGCGGGCCAGCAGAGCCGCCGCAGAGGCATCCAGCAGGCGAACCGCCAGTGCCATATGCTCGGCACTGCTGCGTTCGGCAGCGGCTTCTGCATCGGCACGGGCCATTTTCCGGGTGGCATTGCCTTGCCCCGGTAGCCAGAGCGGCACACTCACGCCCCCTTCATACGTGGTGTAGCCGAGGTTGGAGCCTACGGCATGGTCATCAAAATACGAACCGGAGAGGGATGGCCCTCCCGCAAACCAGCTTCCGGCGGCTCTGGCGCGGGCCTCTGCCGAGCGGCGATTGGTGCCCAGTTCAGCCCGGCGCGGGTCCTGTGCCCAGGCGAGTGCGAGGGCATCGGGAAAGGAGAGGCGCTCACGCGGGGATGCGGTCTCACTGAAGGCGGCGGATGCGGTCTGAGCATAGACCGGGCGCAGAGTGCCGAGAGCTATCAGCAGAGTAAGGCAGCAGCGAGAGGCCTTCATCAGATATCCTACACCCCGGTCTGAACATGATGCGGCCCTCAACAGGCCCGGCACGGGCAGGCAGAGGACGCAGAAACGTATGAGAAGCCTGCATACAGCCCGAACCTGACAGGAAGCTGAACATAGAGTGCCTGCCTTTTCTCAGGCTTATGGTCTTGTCTGTCTCCCTTGTGGTCTGGCAGGGTCAGTCATGCGCGCGCTGCGCTGTATTCTGTCGTTGTCTGGTGAGGTCACACGTGCCCGGTAAACCGTATCTTTTTCTGGCGGTGGCCATTCTGGCTGAAGTGCTGGCAACGTCCTGCCTGACGGCATCGCATGGTTTTGAAAAGCGCCTGCCCGGTCTCATGAGTCTGGTCGGCTACGGGGTTGCGTTTTACTGTCTCTCGCTGCCCATCAAAACCATTCCTGTGGGTGTGGTCTACGCCATCTGGTCGGGCGTGGGGATTGTGCTGGTATCCCTGATCGGGGCGCTGGTTTTTAAACAGTCTCTGGACCTGCCCGCCCTTGCCGGAATTGCGCTGATCATGGCCGGGGTGCTGGTCATCAACCTGCTTTCAAAGTCCGTCTGAGGCGGGTCAGACAAAGAAACAGGCTGACACATCGTGCCAGCCTGTCTTGCCGTTATGATCCTTGCTGGTGGATTAGATCAGAAAGACAAATCCTTCCCGTCGTCCTCATCATCGTCCTTCTCCGTCTGAGGAATCTTTGTCGTGGGGGCTGGCTTTGCCGTATCATGCGGGAGAGAGACAGAGCCGATCCCGTCAATCTGCTGTGTCAAAGACTGCGGCGTGCTGGTCAGTTTGACCGAGCCTGCTCCGTCAATAGAGATTTTGACACGCCCTGTCGGTCCGGCTTTGACAGACCCTGCTCCATTCATAGACACATCAAGGTCAGACAATGTGAGGTCAGACAGAGTGACCGAGGCCGCACCGTCAATGTTCAGTTTGAGGCTGTCCGTGTGGCCATGGGCTTTTACACTGGCGGCCCCATTAATGGTGAGGTCAAGATGCGGCTGCTGGTAGTCCTGTAAATCAAGAGACCCAAAGCCATTCAGAACAATAGTGTTCAGGGCCGGAGCCGTTATCGTGATGGTCAGGGAACTGTTGTGCCACGCGCTATGCGGGCTTTTTGCAAGGTCCAGCGTGTTGTCCTGAAGCGTGACACGGTCCACCAGTCTTTCTGACCCGCTGACAATAATGCCCGGCTTGTCTCCCTGTTTATAAATAATACGGGCCGGGAGATTGAGGGTCAGGTGGTTGCTGCCCTGCCAGTCAATCGTGCGGGTTTTCTCAGGAGTGGAGGATACGCTTACATCCGTAAACGTAATGTCTTTGTTCCACAGAACGACCGGCCCGCGAGAGGCTGCGGTGCCAAAGCACAGGGCGGAGAGGGCTGCGCCCCCCAGTGCGATCATTGTAAGGCCACGGATCATGAGAGAAATTCCTTATAACAGACACATCAGGAGGGGTTGGCGCGGGCCAGCAGGCGGAAATGGGCACGGCCATACCGCACAAGCAGATTGATGGAGCCGATGGTAAACAGTGCGCACAGCGCCATCAGAGACGCGCCGCCACTGGCCATACCGAGGGTGATCAGCACGCCCTGAAACCAGTCTCCCTCAAAGCCGGGGATCATGTTGATCAGAGCAAGCGGGAGCAGGAGGCTGCCGGCCAGACAGACACAGATTCCCACGACAAAAAACGCAAGATCAACCGAGGCGATAGTCAGAAGCACAGGCCACACGACAAGAAGATCCAGCGCCACGAGCCCCAGAATCCCTATAATCGCGCCCAGCGCATTGCTCAGATTACGTTCGTCCTCCCACCGGCGGATGCCGGTTTCCGCCCGGACTTCCCGCGCCAGCCGGGCCGGGTCCCCCAGTGCGGCCGCAATGTCGGACTCAGAGCGGCCTGCTGCGCGGCCTTCATCAAAATGCGCGGTATATTCGGCGAGAATATCCTCAACAACAGAACGGGGCAGGCCTTTCAATCCTGCGCGTAGCTGGTTAAGGAACATCTGTCTGCTGTTCATGCCTGTGTGTTCCTTACGGTTTTCTGCACCGTCAGAGTGGTGGCGGGGGAGTGGGAGGTTTCGGGAGTCGTGGCGTGGGCTGTGTCATCAGCCCCCAGAATGGCGTGCACGGCTTTTGTAAATGCGGTCCATGCCGTGCGCTGGCTGTTCAGGCTCTGGCGACCATTTTCTGTCAGTGTGTAGTATTTGCGGGGCGGTCCTGAGGGGGATTCCACAAAATAGGTTGAAACAAGGCCATCTTTCTGCATCCGCCGCATGAGCGGATAAATGGTGCCTTCCCCCATTTCAATGGCGTCAGACAGGCGGCTGGCAATATCATAACCGTATGAGTCCGCCCTGGAGAGAAGGGCAAGAACACAGAGTTCCAGCACGCCTTTCTTGAACTGAACGAGGTTGGGTTCCACGGCTTTTCCTATTCTGCAAGCGTCTGTTCCGTGCGGTGTGCCGGGAGCAGGCGACTCGCTGCTAGCTGTCGATAGCTATTCAATACAGAATGGAACTGGTTATTGCAAGGTAGTGGTTGATCGAAAATTCATTCGTACCCTATCTTAAAAATTAGTATCGTTCTGTTAACGCAAAGCAAAGGGTTCTGACTGTAACCTCTGCCCGCAACTTTCTGCACATCCGGTCTGATTGTGTGAGGCAAAAACGTGTCTGGAATTCCGCTACCATTAACCACCGCCCAGCGTGGCGTCTGGATGGGCTGTCTTTTGCGGCGGCAGGAGGGGACGTTTAATGTTGCCGAGGCAATAGAAATCCACGGGCCGGTCAATCCCGCCCTGTTCCGGCAGGCACTGGTGCAGGTGGCGCAGGAGGCCGAGACAACGCGGGTCAGTATCCGCATGGGGGCCCGTAGCCCCGAGCAGGTTGTGCTTCCTGACCTGCGCTGCCCCTTACCCTTTGTGGATTTTGCAGACCAGCCAGACCCCCACGGCAGCGCGCAGGAGTGGATGATGCAGCGCGTCATGGCTCCGGTTGATCTGGAAAAAGATCCGCTCTGGTATTCAGCTCTTCTTAAACTTTCAGCAGAGCGGTTTGTCTGGTTTCATTGCTGTCATCATATTGCAATGGACGGGTTTTCTGGCGGGCTGGTTGTGGCGCGCGTGGCGGAACTCTATTCCGCACTGGTGGAAGGCCGCGCGCCCGCGCTCTCGCTCTCGCCGTTTCTTCCCCTCTCTCAGCTTGTGGCACAGGAGGCAGCCTATCGGGACAGCCCACGGCGGGAGGCCGATCTGGGTTACTGGCAGCAGACGTTACAGGACCCGCCTCCGGCAGCAACACTGTCCTCATCATTGCAAAGTGCAGAACAGGTTTCCGCGCAAGGCAGAAAACTGGGGTTCATCACCCGCAACTGGACCATTCCTTCTGCTATGGCAGCGCAGATGGAGCAGGTGGGTAAGCAGGCTGGTGCCACGCTGCCCCAGATGCTGACAGCGCTGCTTACCCTCTATTTGTTTCGTATTACCGGGCAAGAGGATCTTACCATCGGGATGCCCGTTACGGGGCGGACGGACCGGGAAATGCGGCGCGTGCCCGGCATGGCGGCTAACGCCGTGGTGTTGCGTTTTGGCCTTGGTTTGGAACAGGATTTTCCCAGTCTGGTTACACAGGTCCGCCGGGCTATGCGCGGTGCGCTCCGGCATCAGGGCTTTCGGTATGAAGATCTCCGGCGCATTCTTGGGTTTCACGATACTCAGGCGCATCTGTCACGGCTGGGTATCAATATTGAACCCTTTGATTACCATTTCTCCTTTGGCGGCCACCCGGCACGGAACCGGAACCTGAGCAATGGCGCGATGGAAGACCTGACGATTTTTGTGTTCGACCGGCAGGATGGTCAGGGTCTCTCCCTCGCATTTTATGCCAACCCGGATTTGTATGGAGAGGCGGATCTGGAGCGGCATCTGGCGCGCCTCGTGCGCATGATAGAGGCGGTGCTGAAAGACCCGGAGCAGGAGCTTGGGGCGTATCCTGTGTTGCTGGACTCTGAATATACGTCCTTGCTGGTGGATGAAGCCGATACCGTCCGGCGCTGGGGCAGGCAGGATTGCATGCGTGATCTCGCCCGCTATGCCGCAAGCACGCCACATGCGCCTGCTGTTGTAGATGCTCTGGGGACTGTCTCCTTTATAGAGCTTTCTCTCGCGGTGCAGCATCTGGCTGACAGGTTGCGGGAACTGGGGCTCGGGGCTGGCGATGTTCTTGCGCTGATGGTCCCGCGGGACCGGCGGCAGATCATTGGTATGCTGGCTGTTGCCTCGGTGGGGGCGGCATGGCTTTCGCTGGATATCAAAGGCCCACGGGAGCGCAATGCGACCATTATTGCAAACGCCAGCCCTGCACTGTTTCTGACAGAAGACGTTCTGCCAACAGGTTTGCCGGACGGTGCGGCCTCACTGGGGCTGACGCCTGAGGGGTTGCCCGCGAGCCAGCACGGTCAGCCAAAAGAGGCGAGGGCGGCTATTGTGCCGCACGGAACGGCGTATGTGATTTACACATCCGGCAGTACCGGAGCCCCTAAGGGCGTTATTATTTCCTGGCATAGCCTGACCAATCTGCTGTGTGGCATGCAGGAGGTTTTGTCTTTTGGCGCAGAGGAGTGCTGGCTTTCCGTAACGTCCGTCACTTTTGATATTTCCATTCTGGAACTGCTGTTGCCGCTTAAAGCAGGCGCCAGACTGCTGATTGCGCGGCGGGAAACAGTCATGGACCCCGCGTTAATGGCCGCAGTCCTTCAGCGTTATCATGTCACCATCATGCAGGCGACACCGACCTTATGGCAGATGCTGGTGGGGGCCGGGCAGGATGCCAGTCTGCGCAAGGTGCGTGTTCTGTCAGGGGGTGAACCGCTATCCAACGCGCTTGCGGGGCAACTGCTAGCCAGCGCGCGGGCGGTGTATAACGTGTATGGGCCGACGGAAACCACCATCTGGTCCAGCTTCCATGAGGTCACGGAACAGGATTGCCGGGAAGGCGCGTTAATCCCCGCAGGCAGGCCGCTGGCCAATACACAGTTTTACTGTCTCAATGCAGCAGGAGGCCTGATGGCGCCCGGTATGCCGGGGCAGCTTGCCATTGGGGGCGATGGCGTGGCATCGGGTTATTTACGCCAGTCTGATTTAACAAAACGTGTTTTTAAAGCAGATCCGTTTACCACACGTACCGGTGCCCGGCTGTATCTGACGGGGGACCGTGCTGTCCGGCAGCCCGATGGCACCCTCACGGTGCTGGGGCGCACGGACGGGCAGATTAAAATCCGCGGTGTGCGGGCAGAGCCTGCGGAAATTGAAGCCGCACTCCTGCAACTGCCCGGTATTGCACAGGCGGCCATCCGTGTGTGGGAGCGGTCTCACGGGCCGGTTCTGACGGCTTATCTTGTTGCCGCAGAGCAGGAAAAAGGAGCGTGGGAAAATGGCGTTGCGGACAACGTCATGACGAATGTGCGGGATTTTTTGCAAAGTCTGCTGCCTGCGCAGATGGTGCCGTCCTGCTTTGTCATGGTTGAAAATCTGCCGCTGACGGCCTCCGGCAAGCTGGACCGTAAAGCATTGCCAGCACCGGTGGCTGATGAATGTCCTGCTGTGGGTGGCCATCCGGAAACAGCCGAAGAACACCTTCTGACGGAAATATGGTCTGAGGCTCTTGGGGTTAAAACCATCGGTCTGAACGATAATTTTTTTGATCTTGGAGGCGATAGTCTGAGTGCTGTGCATGTTGTGACAGCCCTTGCCGAGCGGGGGTATGAGGTGCCGGTTTCAGCACTTTTCGGTGCGCCAACCATTGCACGGCTGGCACCGCTGCTGCATCAGGTCCAGCCAGAGGAGACGATCCTGCTGGAAACGCTTCTGCCTCTGCGTCTGGCGGCCAGCGCGGAGGGGGCAGGGCGGCCAATCTTCTGCATCCATCCCATTCTGGGGGTTTCCCTCAGTTTTGCGACGTTAGTCCCGTTTTTCCCGGAAAACAGGCCGGTTTATGCTTTGCAGGATGCAGGGTTGATGCTGGGTGAGTATGCGCCCCGAACCATGCAGGATCTGGCTGCGATTTATCTTGAACAGATCCGCGCCGTGCAGCCAGAGGGGCCCTATACGCTTGTCGGGTGGTCAATGGGCGGGCTGGTGGCGTATGCCCTGACCTCCCTCCTGCATGCGGAAGGGGAGGAGAGAGTCAGCCTTGTCATGCTGGATTCCTATCCCCTTCTTTCGGAAGGGAACCCCTCTTCTGCCCACATGACGGACGAAGACCTGATAGCGCAGGCTATTCCTATGCTCGGGATGGATTTTCCTGAAAACCAGCCTGATACGCTGGAAAACCTGGCAGACAGGGTGGTGGAAGATATGCTCCAGAGTGGCCTGACAATTCCGGCGGAGTTTGGGGACGTCGAGGTGCTCTGCGCACAATTCCGTTCTGTCGTGCGGCAAAATCTTCAGCTCATGCGGGCATGGATCCCGGAGCGGCTGAACGCGGACATGCTCTTTTTCCGGGCCACGCAGCGCGGTGCCGGGTTAGTCAGGGATGATCCTGCTATCTGGCAGTCCTATCTGGGCGGGAAACTGAGCGTGCAGGACCTGAACAGTACACATGCCTCCATGCTGGACAGTGACCATGCTCATGACGTGACCCAGTCTATCATGGTTTTTGAAAACAGGCCGATTATGAAGGCAACTAAATCAACCCCCAGTCCTTCATCTGACTAATGGCGCGCACCACGCCATTTTCCGCACGGACCTTCTGGCCGAGCGTCCGGGCGGCGTCCGTCATGGTCGGGTGAGTGGCCTGTTGCATGGCCTCTGCAAGCTGCTGTCCGGTGAGAGTCCGCATGTCCTGCGTCCGGGTTGCGACGCCAATACGCCCTAACTGCCAGCCCCAGAAAAACTGATCCCCCACGAAAGGCACAGGGACGGTTGGAATACCGGCCCGGACTGCGGCGGCAGACGTGCCAGCGCCACAGTGATGCACAGCCAGACGGACCTGCCGGAATAACCATTCATGCGGGATCGTGTCGATCACATGCAGGTCTGGCGTATTGTCCAGAAAACGCCGTAGGTTGGACCACCCGCTACTGACAAGCACGCGCAGACCACTGATCCGCGCAGCATCCCGCACGAGGTCAGCAAGGCGCTCGGCTTCGGCGCTTAACATACTCCCAAAGCCAATATAGACGGGTTTTTCTCCCGCTTTTAAAAATGCAGCAAGGTCAGAGGGGGGCTGATACTCTGCTGCCGGGGGGGTAACAAAGTAGCCCGGCATGGCAATCCGTGCAGGCCATTCCGGCTGACGCGGCACAACATGCTGACTGAACCCGTAGAGAATACGACCGCCTGTTGCGTGGGGATTATGCCATGGTCCACGCAGACCATAGGGAGAAAGCCCGAGAGACTGACGCACGGAATTGGCAATGGAGCGCGTCAGCACCCATGCGGTCTGCCTTAATGCTGCGTGGAGCAGGAGGTTTGCCGCGCCGGGCAACGGATGCGGGCGGAACCAGACCGGCGGCAAAGCCCGGCTGGCATCCAGTGGCTGGAGTTGTGTTTGCACAAAGGGCACACCCGCACGTTCTGCCAGACTGGCCGCAAGAAGGGTGACATTGCCAGACCCGATAAACAAACGAGCATTCCGGGCGGCGGCCAGACCCTGTTCCGGCCAGAACTGCGCCATACGTCGTGTTTCTTCCACCACTACGCGGGCCGCCGCAGCACCGCTCCGCCCGTCCAGTGCCTGTGGATGCGCGCGCATCATGCCCGCAAAATCTGCTGTTAAGGGGGCAAACTCCAGTCCGGCCTGCCTGATGGCTGGCGCGAAGTCCGGATCCGCCGCGAGACGCACCGCATGCCCCTCTGCTGTCAGCCCTGCACCCAGAGCAATATGAGGTCGGATATCTCCTTCCGTCCCCACGGTCATGATCACAATGGTCATCCGCACTCCGCTTACTGCTCAGTTATCTTACCTGTCGCGGCAGAATATCTGAAGGGCGTTTAGGATTTGTTTAAGACGACCAAAGAGTGAACACACGGAGTGTGACTGTGCTGAAAATGCGTGAGAGTTGGAGGCTGCTCTCTGGGTATTTATGGCATCGTCTGGCATAAATTACAGACCGTTACGTCTTATAAAAACAAGTGGTAACTTTGCAGAGGGAACCTTTTATTTTCAGGATATATGTAAAATACTCTGCCAGAACAGAAGCGCAGCCAGCAGGAGCATGATGCACCCGATCAGCAGATCCAGTATCTGCCATGCCCGGGGTCTGGCAAAAACGGGCTGGAGCAGGCGGGCACCATATCCCAGTGCGGCAAACCACAGAAAACTGGCAGAGGCTGCTCCGGCTGCAAAAAAGGGCCGGAGTGGGACAGGCTGTGTGGTGGAGGCTGTTCCCATCAATAAGACGGTATCCAGATACACATGCGGGTTTAACCAGGTAAAGGCTGCAACGGCTGCAAGCGCTTTCCCTAAGGGTGCGGATGGCGCCTGTGAGATGGTCATACTGTCCTGACGTCTGGCCTGTTGGAGGGCCCGTTGCAGCGATTTTACGCCATACCATGCCAGAAACAGGGTTCCGGCCAGAGCAAAGCCTGTGGAAAGGCCGGGAACAGCCTTCAGGAAAGTGCCCATTCCACTTACGCCTGCCGTAATCAGAAGAGCGTCGGAGAGTCCGCAAAACAGGACTATGGGTCCGACATATTCTTTCTTCACGCCCTGCCGCAGAACAAACAGATTTTGTGCGCCGATGGCCACAATCAGAGACGCAGACAGGGCAAAGCCCGCACAGAAGGGCAGAAGGTAGGAAATCATGGTGGCGTCATACCGAAGTCAGATCAGCAAAGAAAACTTGTTTTTCTAAGGGGAATAAAGAAAAACTTAATCATGCTGGATTATGCCGCTCTTACTGTTGTCAGTGCCGTTGTGCGGGAAGGCTCGTTTGAAGGGGCCGCGCGGGGTCTGGGCCTGACTGCCTCAGCCGTGTCCCAGCGTGTGCGAAGCTATGAGGAGCGCCTTGGTTCCTTACTGATCATCAGGGGCAGCCCCTGTCAGCCGACGGAACTGGGGCGCGCATTGTGCGCGCATGTTGATAAGGTGCGTCTGCTGGAAGCAGATCTTCCGCATAGATCCGATGGAACAGGAGCGGAAAGCCCACAGCCGGTCATTTTGAAAATTGCCGTGAATGCGGATAGTCTTGCCACGTGGTTTCCAGATGCAATGGCGTCTTTCACCCAGAAGACAGGTGTTTTTCTGCAACTGTCTGTGGAAGACGAAAGCCAGACAGCAGACCGACTGCGTTCAGGGGAGGTTATGGCCGCCATTACAGCCGAGACTGACCCGGTTATCGGTTGCAAAGTGCTCAGGCTTGGTCAAATGCGGTATGTGGCCTGCGCCAGCCCGGATTTTGTGGAACGGTTTTTTTCAGGCGGCTACACGCCACAGTCTTTTCAGGCAGCACCCTGTATCTGCTTTGACAGGCATGATGGCTTGCAAAGCCGCTGGCTTCAGAGAACGCAGGGGGCGTCTTTGCCGCCATCTGTCCATTACATCCCGTCTACTCAGGGGTTTCTTGATTTTATACTGGCAGGGGCAGGGTGGGGATTACAGCCGCTCTCTCTTGCGCAGACCTTCATAACGCAGGGGCGATTACTGCCTCTGGGGCCTGATCCTTTTATGGATGTTGACTTGTACTGGGTGTTTCCGAGGCTCAAAAGTAACATCATCAGAGACCTGACGCAGCATGTGGTGCGCTATTGTGAGGCAATGATTTATCTGGAACGCACGGCATGAGGCCCTTTTGCATTAAAGGCTTGGCCCAAAGCGTTTTCGATATTCAACAGGTGTAATGCCAAGATGGCGCTGGAAAGCACGGCGCAAGGTTCTGACAGCCCCAAATCCGGCCTCCGCAGCAATAATTTTGAGGGGGCTTCGGCCGCTTTCCAGAAGGCGGCGTGCGATTGCCAGCCGGGTCTGTTCGACCCATTGTGCGGGTGACAGACCTGTTTCCTGAGCAAAAAGCCGGGTTAATTGTCGGCGTTCCAGTTGCATCATCTCTGCCATGGTATCCACACTGTACTGGGCCGAAGGATGGTCCATAATCTGCCTTTGCAGGGATTGCAGAGCGGACCGTCCGGCGGGAGAGAGTTCTTTTTGCCGGCTATATTGCCTCTGGCCGCCGGGCCGTTTGTAAAAGAGAATAAGCTGCCGAGCGACATCCCGTGCAATCTTTTCCCCAAGATCTTCCCTGACCAGAGCAAGCGCCAGATCCAGCCCGGAAGAAACCCCGGCAGCAGTGCGCACCGGGCCATCTTCTTCCACAATGGAATCTGCATTGACCGTGATGGCGGGAAAGCGTTGCCGGACGGGCTCAACATCAGCCCAGTGTGTTGTAATGGTTCTGTTGTTCAGGAGCCCCGTGGCGGCCAGCGCAAACACGCCGCCACAAATTGACCCAAAGCGTCGTGCCTGTGGCGCAGTATCACAAAGCCATTGAATAAAATCTGGCGCGGGCAGGCTGTGTGCTGCATCCGGAGCGCCCGCAACCAGAAGTGTGTCGATGGAGAGGGTGTTGAGGTCTTTCAGGCAGTAGTCAGCCTGCACAACAAACCCGCATGAACTCCGGATGGATTTCTGGGGTGCAGCGATAACGCAACGATAAACCGGCTGACCGTGCAGGGTGTTGGCCTCGGCAAAAACATCTGCCGGGCCAGCAATATCCATTAACTGCACATTGTGATTGATAACAAAAACAACCAGAAGTTCCGTCATGCACACTCCTTGCAGGGGCGGTCAGCCCGCCATACGTCCTGTTTCTATATAACGCTGATGCCATGCAAGAGCGGAAGGAAGATGGTGCGGAATATGCTGCCCGAAGGAGTGTTTACGGGCCTCTTCAAAATAATCTTTCAGCAGTGGGCGAAAATCAGGGTGGGCGCAGTTTTTAATAATTTCCCGCGCTCGTTCTGCCGGTGCCAGCCCACGCAGATCTGCCAGCCCCTGTTCCGAGACGATAATCTGAACGTCCTGTAAAATATGATCAGTATGCGGAACCATAGGAACAAAAGCTGAAATTTTACCGCCTTTTGCACTGGAAGGGGAGACGAAGATGGACAGGAAGGCATTCCGCGCAAAGTCTCCTGATCCCCCAATACCATTCTGGATACGTGAGCCCATGACGCAGGTTGAATTTACATTCCCGTAGATATCCGCCTCAATCATGCCGTTCATGGCAATAATGCCCAGACGGCGTATCAGCTCGGGGCTGTTACTGATTTCCTGTTGCCTGAGGATGATTTTCTCACGGAAGAACGCTGCTTTTTCATTGATCCTCTGGGCGGCTTCCGGGCTGAGGGAGAAAGAAGATGCAGAGGCGACGGTCATGCGCCCGCTTTCAAGCATGGACAGCATGCCATCCTGAATGACTTCGCTAAAGCCGGTAAGATTCTCAAACTGACTGGCGTTGAGGCCTTCCAGAACAGCATTGGCAATATTGCCTACACCACTTTGCAGCGGGAGCAGAGAAGGGGGGAGGCGGCCCTGTCTGACTTCATGATGCAGAAAATCAAGAACATGGCCTGCAATTTTTCGGGCATTTTCATCCGGTTCTGCAAAAGGCGCATTGCGATCTGGCTCATCGGTGATGACAACAGCGGCAAGCCGGTCAAGATCAATAGGGAGTGTGCCGCTGCCAATACGGTCCCCCGGATGGCTAAGGGGGATGGAGTGTGTGTTGGGGGGCATACGGACATGCGGCCAGATATCATGAATACCGGCCAGTTCAGGGTTCTGCCATGTGTTGATTTCTACAATGATCTTATCGGCCAGCTGTGCCCATGTCGGGCTGTTACCAACGGAAGAGCTGAGAATAAGATGCCCTTCGGGTGTTACGCCGAGGGCTTCGATAATGGCAACATTCAGTTTTCCATACTGACCCTGCCGTGCCTTCTGCGCCACCTGCCCCAGATGGGTGTCGAGATAAAGGGTGCTGCCCTCATTGATGCGCCCGCGTAGCGTGCTGTCCCCATTGTAAGGCGACCGAAAGGCGATCCCGTTTGCCTGCGCCAGAGCGCCGTCCAGTTGCGGGCCGGTTGACGCTCCGGTTAACAGACGTATGGAAAACTCCTTTCCTGCAGCATGAGCAGCCGTAATGCGTCTGGACAGGGCCTCCGGTACCGCTTTGGGGTAGCCTGCGCCTGTAAAACCGCTGGTCGCTACAACGTCGTTATGGTGGATCAGGGTTGCAGCATTTTCCGCACTGGTGAGACGTGCGGAAAACGCTTCATTACGGATACGGTCTTTCATGGTGTTTTCTCATTGCAAGCTGCTGGTGCGCTGCATGATGGGAAAGTCACCGGGGCAATTGCAACGGGAATGATGGACCGAAAAAGAGGTATCTTGCGCCATATTGGGACATGCAAGCCCACATCTGAGTGTCGCTCTGCACCATTCCGTGTGATGCCGTCAGAAAAGGCCAGAACCAAGACAGGGTGCGCCGCCGGTATTTAATTTTAGCAAGCGGCGCACGTTAAAAAAAAGAGTGCCCACAGATTTCAGGAGTAAAATATTTCTTCTATGGGCAGGTTGAAGAATTTGGAAATTTTAAAAGCTAACGGCAGGCTGGGGTCATATCGCTCAGCTTCAATCGAATTGATTGTCTGACGACTGACACCAATGCGCTCCCCTAAGTCCTGCTGCGACAAATTATGCTTTAAACGCAGTTCGCGTATCTGGTTTTTCATTGGTAGCGCTGCTTAGATACAAAATATCCGATAGACCAGAGTATCGCCATAACAGGCCACACGCAGAACATGGAAAGTCTTGCAAATCCTGCGGTTTCTAAAAAGCCGTAGGAAAACGTGATAATGGCAGTTCCTGAAAAGGAAAACATTAAGCTTTCCGCCTGTATTCTTCTTTCAAGTTCATCAATGCGGCGGAAATATCGCATGATAATCAGCAGAAAGCAGGCGCCCGGTATCATAGGGAGCAAAGCAATAACAGGCTGCCATGCCGGACTGATGGCCAGATTGGCTCGTAGCCATGCTGCGGCCATGCAGGCGCACACATACAGAGTAATACATAAAGCCAGTTCTATCAGGTAGCGCTTCATGGCCTCTCTCAATTCTCGTGTGGATGTAAAGTCTGCTTTACATATACTGGATTGGAGAACGGAATGTAAAGCGTGCTTTACACGATTCGGCGAATTGCCGCACTTCGGCGGCATAAAGGAATAGCGTTAGCGGCGTTGCAGAAGTTTTTTGATGCCCGATGCCCGATGCCCGATGCCCGATGCCCGATGCCCGAATGATCTTAAAATATGAGCAGACACAAAAAATCCCGCCCGGACAAACATGCCGGGCGGGATTATGAAAAGGGTAGTCAGAAGTTAGGGAAAATCAGGAAACCCGTTTTACCCAACCGTGAGCATCATCTACGCGGCCATACTGGATATCGCAAAGAGCTTTGCGCAGGGCGGTGGTGACTTCCCCAGTTTTGCCGCCGTTAATGATGCAGGTACCTTCCGCACTTTTCAGGGTGCCGATGGGGGTGACAACCGCTGCGGTGCCACAGGCAAAAACTTCTTTCAGGTGGCCAGATTTTGCGTCGGCATAGAGCTGGTCAATGGCGTAGGGTTCTTCACGCACCGTCAGGCCTTTGTCCCGCGCCAGTGTCAGCAGGGAATCCCGCGTAATGCCGCGCAGAATGGTGCCTTCCAGCGGGGGGGTGAGGATGGTGCCGTCATCAAACACCATCACAATGTTCATGCCGCCCATTTCCTCAATCCATTTGCGTTCAATGGCGTCAAGGAAGAGTACCTGGTGGCAGCCGTGTTCCTTGGCTTCCATCTGGGCCGTCAGGCTTGCGGCGTAGTTGCCACCGCATTTGGCTTCACCCGTGCCACCGCGGGAGGCGCGCACTGTGCGTTCTTCCACCCACACGCTCACCGGGCCGGCGTCTTTGGAGAAATATTCTCCGGCGGCGCAGGCGATGACCAGAAATTTGAATTCAGCAGCAGGTTTCACACCCAGAGCGGCTTCCGTCGCGATCATGAACGGGCGGATATACAGCGTGCCGACGTCTGCCGCCGGAATCCAGTCTTTGTCGATGGTGACAAGCTGGGTCACGGCATCCAGAAACAGGTCTTCCGGAAGCTGCGCCATGGCCATACGTTCCGCGGAGTGGCGGAAGCGGCGGGCATTGGCATCCGGGCGGAACAGCAGGGCCTCACCATTGGGGGCGCGGTAGGCCTTCATGCCTTCAAAAATTTCCTGCGCGTAGTGCAGCACAGACGCGGCGGGGTCCAGCGTCAGCGGCTGGCGCGGCAGGATCTGCGGTGTGTGCCAGCCCTTGCCTTCCGTATAGGTTACAACAGCCATATGCTCGGAAAAGACGCGGCCAAAACCGGGGCTGGCAAGCAGCTCCGCGCGCTCAGCAGCGGGAACCCGGTCGGCTTTTGGCGTAATCTGGAAAGCGGTTCTGGTAGGGGTGCTCATAAGGTCTGGCGTCTCCGCGGCCTGCTGTGCAGTCTGTCTTTGCCTGCATTGACAGCGTTTGTTGCAAGGGTGGGGTTAAATAACATGATCATAAGTGTGTTGCCAGAGCGGGGCAGGTGTCCCCATATCTGCGTTCTCCAGATGGTCTGGCGGTTTTCTGCCTGTGAGACCCGGATCATTCCTGACTGGCTGTGATAACAGAAGGGCCTTTGCATGACCTCCTTTTCCCTCCGCCAGACGTACGGCCAGTTGCCGGAGCCGTTCCATGCCTCCGTGGCTCTTACGCCGGTCGCAGCCCCCCGGCTTGTCAAACTGAATGTGCCGCTGGCGCAGTCTCTGGGGCTGGATGCTGGCTGGCTTGCCGGACCGGAGGGTGTGGCCATGCTCTCCGGCTCTGCCATGCCAGAGGGCGTGCACCCGCTTGCACTGGCCTATGCCGGGCATCAGTTCGGCCAGTTTGTGCCGCGGCTGGGCGATGGACGGGCGTTGTTGCTGGGGGATGTGACGGATAGCAGCGGTCAGGTGAGGGAAATCCAGCTTAAAGGCTCAGGCCGCACGGCCTATTCCCGCCGGGGGGACGGGCGGGCTGCTCTGGGGCCGGTGCTGCGGGAATATGTGGTGAGCGAGGCCATGGCCGCTCTGGGTGTGCCGACAACCCGTGCGCTGGCGGCGGTTGTCACCGGTGAGCAGGTGATGCGGGAAACACCTTTGCCGGGTGCGGTGATTGCCCGCGTGGCGTCCAGCCACATCCGGGTTGGCACATTCCAGTTTTTTGCGGCCCGGCAGGATCGAGCCGGGCTGCGCACACTGGCCGATTACGCCATTGCCCGCCATTACCCTGACGCAGCGCATGCGTCGGCCCCGTATCTGGCGCTGCTGGAACGGGTGATTGCTGCGCAGGCGGATCTGGTCGCGCAGTGGATGCTCAAGGGCTTTATTCATGGCGTGATGAATACCGATAACATGGCTGTTTCTGGCGAGACGATTGATTACGGTCCCTGCGCCTTTATGGAACAGTATGACCCGACAACCGTGTTCAGTTTTATTGATGAACGGGGCCGCTACGCCTACGGCAACCAGCCGAGTATGGCGTTGTGGAACCTCACGCGGCTGGCGGAAGCGCTTTTGCCGCTGCTCGCTGAGGATGAAGAGCAGGCTGTTCCTGTGGCCCAACAGGCTCTGGCGACGTTTGAGCCGCGCTTTCAGGCAACCTATCTGGCAGGCCTGCGCGCAAAGCTGGGGCTGAAAACGGACCGGCCGGACGATACCGCTCTGTTCCGCAGCCTGCTGGAAACCATGCAGGAGGCGCAGGCGGATTTCACCCAGACATTCCGTGCTCTGAGTTCTGAGGGCGCGGTGAGCGGAGAGGGCGTGCCTGAACTTCTGTCAGCCTTCGGCCCATGGCTGGCACGCTGGCGGCAGCGTCTGGCGGAGGAGGAGGCGCAACCGGCCTCAGACCGTGCTGCGGCGATGCAGTGTGTGAATCCGGCGTATATCCCCCGCAATCATCTTGTGGAAGCCATGATTAAGGCTGCAGTGGAAGACGAGGATTTCTCCCGGTTTGAAGCACTGCTTGCCGTGTGCACCCACCCCTATGAGCACCAGCCGGGGATGGAGGCGTATGCCCGCCCGGCACAGGCTGCTGAACGGGTGCGTTATACGTTTTGCGGCACCTGATATGGGCAGGTGACTCTGCTCAGACAATCCCGTCTACACTGACGAACTTCCGGCCATCCGCGCCTGCTTCCACACGCGCCTGCACGCGATAAACATCGCGCAGCAGGTCCGGCGTCAGGACAGTGGCAGGCGGCCCGGAGGCGATAATTTGCCCCTGGTGCAGGATCGTCACCGCGTCCGTCATATTGAGTGCAATATTCAGGTCATGCAGCACCAGCACCGTGACAAGCTGGTGGGCGGCTGTTTCCCTGCGGAGAATATCCATCACCGCAAACTGGTGGTGCAGGTCCAGCGCGCTGAGCGGTTCATCCAGCAGGAGGGCTTCCGGCTTTCGGCTGAGCGCCTGCGCCAGCCCTACCAGTTGTCGTTGCCCTCCTGAAAGTTCATCCATGCTCTGCATGGCGAGATGCGGGATGCCAAAAAGCGAGAGACTGTCCAGCGCGGCCTGAACGGCATCAGCGTCCTGCACGCCGGAGGATGGGGAAAATCGTGCGTGGCCTGAGGTCTGGCGCGCTGCAATCAGGGCTTCCAGCACGGGCAGATGCACAGACGCTGGCAGCGCCTGAGGCAGATAGAGGCAGCGGGCAGTGCGGTCTGTCAGCGTCATGCGGGACAGGTCTGCCCCGTTCAGCGTGACGCTGGCGGAGGAAGGAATCAGCCCGGCGACGGCGCGCATCAGGGTCGATTTGCCGCTGCCATTTGGTCCAAGCAGCGCACAGACCCTGCCGGGTGGGAACGGGCCAGCCGTCACATTCTCCAGCACGGTGTGCTTCCCATACCGTACCGTGAGGTGCGTTGCGGTAAGGCCCGTTACAGAGGGTGCAGAGCCCTTCATGACAAATCACGCTGGCGCAGCACAATGCTGAGGAAAAACGGAATGCCGACGAGGGCCGTGACAATCCCTGTAGGAATAATGACGCCCGGAATCAGCACACGCGCCGTAACGGAGGACAGTGAGAGAATGAGGGCCCCCGCCAGCATACTGCCCGGCAGGTAAAACCGATGGTCTTCCCCCAGTAGTCTGCGGGCAATATGCGGGGCCACCAGCCCGACAAACCCGATAATCCCGACAAAGGAGACGGCAAGAGCTGACAGCAGACTGACCCGCAGCAAGGACCAGCGGCGCACCCGCGCCACATGGACGCCCAGACTGGCGGCGCGTTCCTCCCCCATGCGCAGAGTGGTCAGGCTCCATGCTGCCCGGAAAGAAAACGGCACGACCAGAGCCCCGAGCGCTGCGAGTAACCCGAGCTTGGGCCATGAGGTGCGCGTCAGGCTGCCCATGGTCCAGAAAACCAGCTCCTGCAAAGCGTCCTCACTGGCCATAAACTGCATGAGGGATACGAGCGCCTGAAACGTAAAAACCAGCGCAATGCCAAATAAAACGACCGTGCTGGTGCGGGCCTGACGCAGGTGGCCTACCAGATCAAGCAGAAAGACAGAGCCAACGGCGCAGATAAATGCGTTGCCGGCAATCAGCCAGCTATCCGGCAGGCCGGGAAGATGTAGCCCCAGCACAAGTGCAAGAGACGCGCCGAACGCTGCGGCCGCCGAGACACCAAGCGTAAACGGGCTGGCCAGCGGGTTGGCCAGAATGGTCTGCATTTCTGCCCCGGAAAGCCCAAGAGCCGCCCCGACACAGACCGCCATCAGCGCATAAGGCAGGCGGATCTGCCAGACAATAATCCGCTGACTATCCGACACTGTGGACGGGTGAAGCAGCGTGTGGAGGAGTTGTGCGGGAGAAAGCCCGGCCGGACCCAGAGAAAAATCCAGCAGGACCGAGACCAGAATAGCCCCGCCCAGAAGAGCCAGAAGTGTCAGCCGCCGTGCCAGCAAAGCCTGATAGGCCGCTCTGATCTGTGCAGGAGAGACCGTGGCGGGAGGGGGTAGCTGGCCGGGAGGGCTGGGAACGGTCATGACTTCAAAAGTGCGTCCGGCAACGGCCTTGTATCAGGCCGGGGCTACATGAAGGAGATCAGGCGTGTGCTTCTTTCTAGCACCCGTTTGGGGATGATCAAACTTTCAGCAAGGTCTGGTGGGGCTTGCGGGGTAAGGGCGAAAGATCCACCTGCCCATCCGCTTAGGCGGAAGGGCGTGCGACGGGCGGGTTTTCCCGCTTGAAGTGTAGGTCTCTGCGGATTGCGAGGGCTGAGGCGATCCAGAGCCCGCACGCGGAAGCAAAACCAGAAAGCATACCGCCGGAAGGTGCGGGTATAACAAGCCCGATCAGCCCGAAGACAATCAGTGCGCCGCCTAAAACATAAAATGCTGAGAACGGCGCGGCATAGGCAATGGGCAGAAAATGCAGCCCGACGATAAGCGCCATGACAGGTAGAAGAAGCTCGGGATGGTGCAGGTTTATAAGGATGTTGGCAGCAAGAAAAAGCCCGATGCCCTCACCAATGCTGCTCCATCTTATGGCCCTGCTACCGCGCTCTGAGGGGACAATTCCCTCACCGGGCTGGCGGATGGCATAAGCCGCAAAAAGGCCGATGAGTCCGAAAATGAGAAAGGGCGTGGCAAGCATCAGGCCGTGTTTGCCAAACTGCCAGTGCAGGGTCATGGAAGCGAAGAGCGCTCCAAAAAATCCCATAATGAGCGCACCGAAAGACCCCATCCCTGAACCTCGTATCGTTTTGGTAATAATATGTCCGGCTTTTGCCGAATGTCGAGGCCCGCGAGATGGTGGAAAGATCAAGATGTTCGGGGAGCGGAGGTGCTTTTTAACGGAGGGCTTCACCGGCCAGATGTACGACAGTCCGCTGCGTATTGGGAGCAAGCCCGGCTTCCATAAACCAGACTGCCGACAGGCCGCTCCATGCCTGTATCCAGTGCAGGAGCCTGACGGGTGCAAGCCCTGTGTAGGAACTGACCAGCCTGACGCGATTTTCAAATCTGTGTGGCACCGTGGCGTATGGACGCTTCGGGTCTGCAAGGTCCGGGTTCAGGAATAAGGCTGCAAAATCGGCTGTGCGTTCGCCCAGAAGGCCTTTTGGGTCGATTGCAAGCCAGCCTCGTGCGCCAAAGTCAAGAATATTGCCGTGATGGAGGTCTCCGTGCAGAGCAATCTGCTCCTGTGGGGTACTGAGCAGATTTTGCGCTTGAAGAGCACAGTTTTTAAGCCAGTCTGGTCTGTCGCACGATGGAGTGAGCAACGCGGAAAACCAGCTTTCAAGAGGGCGCAGACCTTTCCAGTGTGAGCGTGACAGTGCGTGCAAATTTTTCGCTGTGTTGGAGAGGTGTCGCGTCGCATCATCGTCCGATCCCGCGTAAACGATGTCTGCGAGTGTGCGGCCATTTACTGCTCTTTCAAGAAGCAGCGCAGAGTGATCATGCTCCATCACTGCGGCCGCACCGTGTCCATCCCACAGTGTCATGATGTGATTGCCCCGCAGTTCATCCGGGTCAGATGTTACTTTCAACATGGCCGGCAAACCTTTGCAGGTCACTGGGAGCAGACAGGATGTTGCAGTGTCAATCGGTGTGCCATCGCCCGTCAGATGCCAGCGCGCCATATAGGTGATGGCTGTCGAATGAAGGTTGGATTGCCGGGTGTCTGCCATGCCCCCAGTCTATCAGGCCTGTTGCATGGCGGCTATCGGCGGTGGCTTCACTAGGTCCGGAGACCGGGCAACGCGTTGCCCTCCTGCCTGCGTAGTGGAGCACAGGCAGGAGGCGTTTCCTCTGGTCAGGGGAAAGAGAGAAGAGTCAGGACAAAGCACCCTGATAACGTTCCTGAGGTTTGACGAGCGTCTCCGTCGCCACCTCAATAAAATAGCCGCCTTTTGCTTTCAGATAGAAAGCCCAGGCACCGTGGAAATTGCGCGGGGGCTGAAGCTCCCATCCCTCCGCACACAGACGGGCATAAAGGTCATCCACCACGTCACGGGATGGCTGGATGAAGCCGATATGCAGAGTGTCGAAGTCCTCAGGATAGACGAAGCCACCCAGCCGCTTCTCAAAATGATTTAAGATCAGCACGAGCCCGGCGTCATCCTGCATGATCACCATTTTATCGCCCCGGACGACCAGAGTTTGCAGCCCGAAATATCGTTCAAAGAGTGCCTGATCAGCGAGGACATCATGGCTGTAAAGATTAATATGATTCAGTTTCATCATCGTGCCTTTCCGTTGTGCGTGCAACGGACACAGATCGACCGTGGAGACAGGCATCCAGCCAGCCACAACCGACCACACGCGGGAGAAAACCCTCTCACGGTGTCCGGCCATGGTCAGGAACGGAAGTCTCCCGTTCAGGCGTGACTGTCTCAGAGAGACCGCAGGTTATCACCATACCTGCATCGCTGTCTTTTTAGGCAAACGCAGCTTGGCGCGCGGCGGGGATACGGGTCAAGCTCCATTTTGCCGTAACAGGCCGGGACCGCAGGCGCTGTTCTTGACGAGGCGCGGGATAAAAGGTTTTTACTCGCGCGGTCCCTCTGTGTTTTCAGGAAGTGTGGAATTTTGACGCAAACCGGCACGCCTACGCCCGATTCAATGCCTGCCGGGACGGATGCAGGGTCCTCTATGGTGTTTATCGCAACGGAGGAACAGGCCGGAGACCGGGTTGACCGCTTTGTTGCTGCACAGTCCGGCACGTTGTCCCGCTCACGCGTCAAGGCGCTGATTGAAGAGGGGCATCTGACCGGCAACGGGAAGCCCATTACAGAGCCAGCAGAGACCGTGCGGGCCGGAGTGACTTATGGGCTGACCATCCCGGCCGCCGCACCCGCCGTGCCGGAAGGGGAGCGCGTGGCGTTTGATGTGCTCTATGAAGACGCGGACCTGATTGTGCTCAACAAACCCGCCGGTCTTGTCGTGCATCCTGCGCCGGGGAATGAGACGGGTACGTTGGTAAACGGGCTGATCGCCCATTGCGGGGAAAGTCTGAAAGGCATTGGCGGGGAACGCCGCCCCGGCATCGTGCACCGGCTGGATAAAGATACGTCTGGACTGATGGTTGCCGCCAAAACCGAGCAGGCGCATCTGGCCCTGTCGGCCGATTTTGCAGCCCGGCGGATAGACCGGGCCTATCTCGCCTTTTGCTGGGGCTGCCCGCAGCCTGCGGAAGGGGAGTATGAAGGGGATATCGGGCGGGATAAGCGTGACCGTAAACGCATGACCATTGTGACCCACGGCGGGAAATGGGCGCTGACCCGCTATCGCACGTTGCAGGCGTTTGAGATGGGGGCTGCGCTGGTGCAATGCCGTCTGGCAACAGGCCGGACCCACCAGATCCGCGTCCATTTTTCTGCCAATAACCATCCGCTTATTGGAGACCCGGTTTATCTGCGGCGTATTCCGGCCGCGGCCAAAGGGCTTCCGCCTACCGCACGGGCTGCCGCGCTGGATTTCCCCCGTCAGGCGCTCCATGCGGCGCGTCTGGGGTTTACGCACCCCCGCACCGGGGAGCAGATGGCGTTTGAGGCTCCCATGCCTGAAGACATGCTGGCGCTGGGGGAGAGTCTGGGTCTGACACCGGGGAAAGTGATGATCATCTGACTGTTACGGAACCCTGTGCGGAAGGCTGCGTTCTATGAGGCGTGTCAGCTCTTTCTGTCCGGTTCCGAGTCTGTTCGTCCACATGGGAGTTCAATCCCTGTTATACAGAGGATGAACGGCGGTTTTCCCGGATTTTCTTGACAGAACGGTCTTTCCGGCGCACCGTCATCATCCCTTCTGAAATGCCCGCAGGGCTGCCGGAACGGATGTTTCTTCCCTCGTGCTGCCCATTCGGGGGGCGATGGAGGAAGACATAAATCCTTATCTGCTTATTAGCCGGAAACTCGCCTAATTCTGCGCAACGCACATCAGATTTTAACGGAACCTGAAGTGTTGCAGGGAGCTTTCCAGTTAAGAGGAGTGCTCAGTCATGGTCTCATCTGTCATCAATGTTGGTCCTGAAAACAATCTTTCAAGGTATTTTCAGGATATCCGCAAATACCCCATTCTCACCCCGGAAGAAGAACTCCGTCTTTCCCATTTGTGGAAGGATGAGGGCGATGTAAAGGCCGCGCACAAACTGGTGACGTCTCACCTGCGGCTGGTCGCAAAAATCGCCATGGGTTACCGGGGGTATGGCCTTCCGGTGAATGAACTCATCAGCGAGGGCAATATCGGCATGATGCAGGCCGTCCGCCGGTTTGACCCGGACAAGGGCTTCCGTCTGGCGACATACGCCATGTGGTGGATCCGTGCGGCTATTCAGGAATACATCCTGCATAGCTGGTCTCTGGTAAAAATGGGCACCACGGCTGCCCAGAAAAAACTGTTCTTCAATCTCCGCCGCCTGAAAGGGCAGATGCAGGCGATTGATGACGGGGATCTTCAGCCGGAGCAGGTGAACAAAATTGCCACCACGCTTGGTGTGTCCGAGCAGGATGTGGTGAACATGAACCGCCGCATGGCCGCACCTGACCACAGCCTGAACGCGCCGATGCGGGCTGATCAGGATAATGAATGGCAGGATCGTCTGGTGGATGATCAGGTCAATCAGGAAGAAACCTACGCGGAAAACGAGGAACTGTCTGGCCGTAAAGCCCTGCTTGCCAACGCCATGAACACGCTGAATGAGCGGGAGCGGCATATCTTTACGGAACGCCGCCTGACGGACGAGCCGTCTACGCTGGAAGATCTGGCTCTTCAGTATGGTATCTCGCGTGAGCGGGTGCGCCAGATTGAAGTCCGGGCTTTTGAAAAAGTTCAGGCCGCGATGAAGAAAGACGTTGAAGCCCGCCGAGGTGCGGCAAAGGAGGGCTGAGGCCCTCCTGAAAGACTCCTGTTTATGACGACGAAACGTGCCTTCCCTGAAGCGCCGGTCACTTTGACCGGTCAGCATGTTCAGCTTGTGCCATTGTCCCTGTCGCATCTTGAAGCTCTGCAACGCGCTGTGCAGGATGGCGAGCCGTGGAAGGTCTGGTGCACTTCCGTGCCCCGGCCTGAAGCCATGCAGGCTGATATTGAGCGGCGGCTTGACCTGCAAAAACGCGGCACCATGCTCCCCTATGCCGTCGTCAGCCTGCCTGAAAACCGGATTGTCGGCATGACGACCTTTATGAATATTGATAGAGCCGGACCACGCGTGGAAATTGGCTCTACATGGTATGCGGCCAGCGTGCAGAGAACAGCTGTTAATACCGAAGCCAAAAAGCTCCTTCTGTCTTACGCGTTTGACGTGCTGGACTGTCTGGCTGTGGAGTTCCGTACCCATGTGCTCAACCAGCGCAGCCGCCGGGCCATTGAACGGCTGGGTGCAAAGCTGGACGGAGTGTTACGCTGCCATCAGCGGCTGGCTGATGGCTCCCTGCGGGATACCTGTGTCTACAGTGTCACGGCCGCAGAATGGCCTGCCGTACGGAACCATCTGCACTGGTGTCTGACGGAAAAATATCAGCGGGCGTGAAAGCGCGATCCGCAGCACGCTGCGGATCACTCCTCACCCTTTCAGGCGCGGGCCGCGTCCTGAATAAAGAAGGTGGCGTCTGTACGCCCGTTCCATGTTTCTGACCGCAGATAGCCCGCCAGATGGATCGGCGGACGGGTGCTGTCTTCCAGCGCGATGGCCAGCGGATTATCATTCGCGCGGAACAGCAGGGCTTTCAGGCGGCCCCCATCCTGACTCTTGAGCAGCAGGCGGAGCGTATTGCCATCCCGCCCAATCCGGTCAGACCGGATAATCTGGGCGTGAGAGACAGCAATCAGCGGCTCCGCATTGCCTGCGCCAAACGGGGCCAGCATGGCAAGATTTTCCGCAAGCTCGACCGTTGCGCCCGAGACAGACAACGCGACATCCAGCGTAATATCCAGTGTATCCGGCAGGGCTGCCGCATCTGCCAGCCGTTCATCCAGAAAGGCATGAAAGCGTTCAATATTGTCCGCAGGCATCGAAAAACCTGCGGCCATGGCGTGGCCGCCCCCGGTTGTCAGCAGGCCAGCCTGACGGGCCGCAATAATAACCGTGCCCAGATCCAGACCCGGCACAGAGCGGCCTGAGCCTTTGATGGAGCCATCGTCCTGCTCTGCGCCAACCAGCGCGGGCCGGTTGAACTGTTCCTTGATACGGCCAGCCACAATCCCCACAACGCCGGGGTGCCAGTCCTTCCCGGCCAGCAAAATAACCGGATGTCCGGCTTCCCGCTGTTCGGCAGCCTGCGCCATAGCGCGGTCCAGTATTTCGGCTTCCACACCCTGCCTGCGGCGGTTTACCGCATCCAGCCGCTCGGCCATGGTGCGGGCGTCATGCGCGTCGGTGCAGCGCAGCAGGGTCAGGCCCAGTGCGGCCTCGGCAATGCGGCCGCCCGCGTTAATGCGCGGGCCGAGGGCAAAGCCGCAGGTGAAGGCATCTGGAGCTTTGGTCACACCGGCAATGTCCAGCAGTGCGTTCAGGCCGGTGCGCTGGCGGCGGGCCATGATTTTCAGCCCCTGTGTCACAAAGGCGCGGTTCAGCCCATGCAGGGGCATTACGTCACACACCGTTGCCAGAGCGACCAGATCAAGCTGACGCATCAGGTCCGGCGCAGGCTGGGCGTCGTGGAACCATCCGGCAGCGCGCAGATCGCGGCTCGTGGCAACAGCGGCCAGAAAAGCAAGCGCGGCTGCGCACACATGCCCAAGGCCCGACGTGCAGTCAGGCCGGTTGGGGTTTACGGTCGCCAGAATAGGGGGCAGCGCGTCTTCTGATTTGTGGTGGTCCAGCACAATCAGATCGGCTTTGTCTGTCAGCGCGCTCAGAACAGGCCCGGCAGCAGTGCCGCAATCCACACAGATAATGAGCGAAGCGCCGTGCGACACCAGCCCTTCCAGCGCAGGCACGTTCGGGCCGTAGCCTTCCGTCATGCGGTCTGGAATATGGGTATGGACGGTGCTGCCCAGCTCTTCAAAAAATGAGGCGAGGATGGCGGAAGCGCATGCACCGTCAACGTCATAATCGCCAAAAATACCGATTGTTTCGCCCTTCTGCACTGCCTGCGCCATACGGGCGGCGGCTTTATCCATATCCTGCAGGCTGGACGGATTGGGGAGCAGGGCGCGGAGCTTGGGGTCAAGAAAATGGGACGCCTGTTCCAGCGGGATGCCACGCAGCGCCAGAAGCCTGCCGACAATTTCCGGCAGGCCCGCGCGCTGCGCAATGGCGGCCCCCGTGCGCAGCAGGGCGGGGTTTTCAGCCCCGTCCCGCCACACCCAGCGGCGGCCTGTCAGGCTGCTTTCTACACCAAGGGCCGCACGGGCCTCTGGCATGGGGGGCAGGGTGTCCAGTGTGTCAGACAAAAGAGCCGTCATACCGGGGGAGGACCGCCTTATTGCGGGGTCCATGTTTTGGTTTTGAAGTTATGGTAGCCTTCAATAAACCGCACCGTGCCGGATTTGGAGCGCATGACCAGAGAATGCGTGACGGCATGGTTCGGATACTGATGGATGCCCTTCAGCAGCGTACCGGATGTCACCCCGGTTGCGGAGAACAGCACGGAACCAGCCGCCAGATCATGCAGGCCGAGTTTGCGATCCGGGTTTTTGCCGGGGTTCATTTTCTGGGCGCGTTCACGCTGGCTGTCATCTTCAAACAGCAGGCGGCTCTGCATCTGGCCGTTGACGCAGCGGATAGCCGCAGCCGCCAGAACGCCTTCCGGCGCGCCACCGGACCCTGCATAAATATCGACCTGACTGGTGTCCAGACAGGCGGCAATTGCGCCCGCAACGTCTCCGTCCGTCAGCAGACGGACGCGCGCACCGGCTTCCCGCGCTTTGGCAATCAGTTCTTCATGCCGTTCACGGTCCAGCGTGCAGAGAACGAGGTCCCGCACTGCCTTGCCCTTGGCTTTAGCCAGATTGCGCAGATTGTTTTCAATGGAGGAATCAAGGTCCACAACGCCGTCCGGCAGGCCCGCGCCGACAATAATCTTGTCCATGTAGACGTCCGGCGCATGCAGGAAGTTGCCGCGTTCGGCCAGAGCCACCACGGTAATGGCGTTCGGCATGTCCTTGGCGCACAGGTTTGTGCCTTCCAGCGGGTCCACGGCAATATCCATGGCCGGGCCACCCGAACCGACTTTCTCACCGATATACAGCATCGGTGCTTCGTCCATTTCGCCTTCACCGATCACGACGGTGCCATCAATGGCTACGGTGTCAAACGCCGTGCGCATGGCCTCAACCGCAGCACCATCGGCGTCATTTTTCTTGCCCCGTCCCGTCCAGTGGGCAGAGGCCAGCGCAGCGGCTTCCGTGACACGGACCAGTTCAAGGGCAAGGTTACGGTCGGAAACCACAAAACTCGGGATCGGATCGTTCGCGTCAGACATTCTGGAAGTCATCCTTTATTGTTTTTAGGCCGGGCTGGGCTGTCTCGGCAGAAGCTCAGTCCGTTTCAATCCGGATCATCACCGGTGTATCCGTCACAACATCCAGACCATCAATGCGTGTGACGGCCTCCTGCATGGCGGCTTCGGACGTCTGATGCGTCACCAGCACCAGCGGTACATACGGGTCAGCATCATTCTGCTCCGGTGTATGCTGCAACATGCTGCGGAGCGAAACGCCACAGTCACGCAGAACAGCCGTGATATCCGCAATCACACCGGGGCGGTCTTCCACCAGAAGGCGCAGATAGAACGCGCCAGTGCCTGCGGAAACCGGGTTAGCCTGTAAAGGAGGCGTATCTGTGGCCTGCACACCCCAGACAGGGATGGTATGGCCACGCGCAACATCAATCAGGTCTGCTGCAACGGCGCTGGCTGTTGGGCCAGCACCGGCACCGCGCCCTTCAATCATCAGGCGGCCTGCAAAAGCGCCTTCTGCCACCACGGCGTTAAACACGCCGTCCACCTGCGCGATGGGCGCGTTTTCCGGCACAAGGCAGGGGGTGACGCGGGCTTCAAGTCCCGCCTCGCTCATGCGGGCCATGCCCAGCAGCTTGATGCGATAGCCCAGCGTGCGGGCAAAGGTGAGATCCAGCGCGCCAATGCGGCGGATACCCTCAACATGCAGGGATTCAAAGGCAACAGGCTGCCCAAAGGCCAGACCCGCCAGAATTGTTAGCTTATGCGCAGCATCCAGACCGTCAATATCGGTAGACGGATCAGCTTCGGCGTAGCCGAGTTGCTGGGCATCAGCCAGAACGGTGCCGAAGTCCTTCCCGGTTTCCCGCATTACCGTGAGGATATAGTTGCAGGTGCCGTTCAGAATCCCGCCAATGCGCAGCAGGCGGTCTGCCGCCAGCCCTTCACGCACCATCTTAATGGCCGGAATCCCGCCAGCAACAGCCGCTTCAAACAGCAGAGGGGCAGATTTTTCAGCACTCAGGCGGGCAAGGGCCGGTCCATGAATGGCCAGCAAGGCCTTGTTGGCGGTAACAACGGGCTTCCCGGCAGCAAGGGCGGCTTCCACCACGGCGCGCGCCGTGCCTTCCGCACCGCCAATCAGTTCGACCACCACATCCACATCCGGGTCAGCCACCAGATCAGGCGCGTTATCGTACCAGCGCATGCCGGACAGATCGACCCCGCGGTCCCGCGTGCGGTCCCGCGCGCTGACGGCGGTCACTTTCAGCGGGCGGCCTGCCCGCGCTGTGACCAGATCGGCGTTGGTGGCCAGCAGACGGATAACGCCTGCGCCAACTGTGCCGAGACCAGCAATGCCGAGGCGAAGAGGGGCAGACTGGGGAGAAGTGGGGGAAGAAGACGTCACGATTCAACAGACTCCGGCTTGCTGGCGGAAGCAGGGGGTGCCTTGACCCCATGCGCAGAAAGAAAACCACGAATAGCACGGGTGGCCTGACGCAGGCGCTGGGTGTTTTCCACCAGCCCGATACGCACAAAACCTTCCCCATGCTCACCAAACCCGAGGCCGGGGGCCACGGCCACCCCGGCTTCCTTGAGCAGGAGTTTGGAGAACTCCACGCTGCCCATTTCACGGAACGGCTCAGGGATGGGGGCCCATGCAAACATTGAGCCTTCCGGTGAGGGTACGTTCCAGCCCCCGGCATGCAGCCCGCGGATCAGCACGTCCCGGCGTTCTTTATACAGGGCGCGGATATCGGCCACACAGTCCTGCGGTCCGTTCAGCGCCGCGACCGCCGCGACCTGAATAGGCGTAAAGGCCCCGTAATCCAGATAGGATTTAATGCGGGTCAGGGCGGCAACCAGCCGCTCATTGCCAGCGGCAAACCCCATGCGCCAGCCTGCCATGCAGTAGGTTTTGGAGAGGGACGTAAATTCGACCGCAATATCCTTTGCACCCGGCACAGCCAGAATGGAGGGCGGCACGAGGTCCCCAAAATAGATTTCCGCATAAGCGAGGTCAGACAGGATGAAGATTTCTTCCCGCCGGGCAAACGCCACCAGTTCCTTGTAAAAATCCAGATCAGCCAGATAGGCCGTGGGGTTGGACGGAAAATTGACAATCAGCGCCGTCGGTTTGGGCACGGAATGGCGCACGGCACGCTCCAGCGCCCTCAGCATGGTATCATCCGGGGTGGCGGGAATGGAACGGACGGACGCTCCGGCAATAATAAAGCCGAACTGATGGATGGGGTAGGAGGGGTTGGGCACCAGAATGGTGTCACCGGGGCTGGTAATGGCAGAAGCCAGATTAGCCAGTCCTTCCTTGGAGCCCAGTGTCGCGATGACTTCCGTGTCGGGGTTGAGCTTTACGTTAAAGCGGCGCTCATAATATCCGGCCAGAGCCTTCCGCAGGCCGGGAATCCCTTTACTGACGGAGTAACCATGCGCGCGGGGGTTCTGCACGCTTTCAATCAGTTTTTCCACAATATGCGGCGGGGTCGGGCTGTCCGGGTTGCCCATGCCGAGATCAATAATATCCTCGCCCCGCGCTCGGGCTGCCGCTTTGGCCTGATTGACTGAGGCAAAAACATACGGCGGCAGGCGGCGGATACGATGGAATTCTTCGGTCATGGACTTCAAATGCCCTTGGTGGGAAAGGGGTCAGACCCCGCACGATTGCGGGGAAAAACATAGTAATGGCAGAAACGGAACAGGCAACCGCCCCGACCGGATAATCTGTTGTGCGCCATCAGATTATCCAGCCAGATTATTGCGCGGGCCTGATCATAAGGTGGGGGTCAGGGCGTGGTGGCGATGCGCGCTCCCATACCAAAGGCATCCCCCCGGATATGGATGGCGGAGGCCGGAACCTTCAGGTCAATGAGTTTTTTGGCGATATTCTGGGCGCGCAACAGCCCGAGCTGCACCGCATCGGCCTGAGCCTGAGCATCAAGGGAGGCTGCCGAGCCAAAGCCCCGGACATAAAATGGGCCGTGGGGTGTTTTAGTCACCAGTTTTGCAAACGTATCATCCTGCCCGGAGGAAATCTGGTCAGACTGCGGAACACAGTGAATAGCCGTGCCTTTGGCGTCAGACAGATCATAATTCGGGCGCACAGCATCCGGCAGATATGCGTCGGACGGGATGTTGAAGCCGGGGAAGGAAGGCGGGGCCGGTGGCCCGGAGGGAATCTGCGGAATGGCGCTGGCCGGGGTCGGCGGGGTCTGCGCAGTGGTTTTTACGTCCGGCATCCCGATTTCCGGCATGGCGACTTCCGTCTTGCCCTTGCCTGCGTCTTTCTTTTTATCTGCGCCAAAAAGGCCACCGGTTGAGGGTGCGCTGGTGGACGGAAGTGCGGGCTTGTTGAGTTTATCTGCCGCCGCTGTCGGGGTGGCCGGTTGCGGAGGCGGGGCGTCGGCCGCATCCATAATGGCCCCTGCAGTCCCTTCCGGAAGGGTTGCGGGCTGTGCGGCTGTGGTTCCGCTCCCGTTTCCGGCCTGCGGTGTTGCCGCCGGTTTGGGGGCTGCTGCGGCACCGGGCGGCGGCGGGATTTCGGGCATCAGAGTGCCGTTGGCGGCCACGGTGCGGTACATCAGATTCCGGTCACGGATCATCTGCTGCGTGATCAGCGCACGCGCCTGAGGGGAGGGCATGTCCGGCGTTGTGGTGGGGGTCAGGCCCACATGAGGGTATGGGTCATAAATGCCGGGCGGCGGCGGGCGTTGTGAGGCAATTACGCCGCCGCGCATATGCTGCATCCATCCAAGCGTCGTATCGACGGGGTCTTTATGGCTGCAACTTGTCAGGCAGAGCACGCCTGCTGCAACCAGCACTCCGGAACGGAACGGACTGCCGGACTGAAAGGCCATGGAAACACGGTGCCTTAAAGGCCGGTCCTGTTCGGGGCACGCTTGTTGCATGACGTGAGGGTTGCTCCGCTGGCAGAGTGAAAAACAGGGTGCACTCTACCCTCTTCAGATCGTTGTGGCGAGATAGGGGATCACCCTCGCATGATTGCCCCTTGGCAGGGGCGCGCAGGCAGAGCAGGATAAGAGACATGAACAGAGACACAGAACATGCGGAGACTGGCATGACGGGCATTTCCCCCTGCGACCCTATCCGGCTGGATGATGATACTCCGGACTCTCCGGACGCACCGGAAAAAGAAGACGCCAAAACCCCGGCCGCCCCGGAAGGGGAGCTGGAAAGCAAGCTGTTCAAACAGCGCAAAGTCCTGATTTTTGGCGGGATTAATGACAAGGTTGCGCGTGATGTCACCGCACGCCTGCTGGCGCTGGCCGGTGAATCGGACAAGCCGATTGATGTGTACGTCAACTCACCCGGCGGCCATGTGGAGAGTGGTGACACCATCCATGACATGATCCGGTTTGTCGATTCGGTGGCTCCGGTCAACCTGATCGGGACGGGCTGGGTGGCATCTGCCGGTGCGCTGATTTTTGCCGCAGGCCATAAGGACCGCCGCTTCTGCCTGCCGAACACGCGCTTCCTGCTGCATCAGCCGATGGGCGGGGTGCGTGGCCCGGCTACCGATATCGATATTGAAGCGCGTGAAATCATCAAGATGCGTGAGCGTCTGAACCGTCTTTTTGCCCGGGAGACAGGCCAGCCGTACGAAAAGATCGTCAAGGATACGGACCGCAACCACTGGATGGCTGCGAAAGAAGCAATTGAATATGGTCTCGTGACTAAGATCATTTCGAAGCTTTCCGACATCCACTAAACGGAAGACCCGCGCTCCTCTCTCCCTGCGGGGGGAGGGGAGCCAGTTTGTTGTCCCGGGTCCTGCGTTATCCGCTTCTGCCAAGGCAGGGGCGGGTGGCGCAGCACCCCAGTAAACGGGTTCCTGCCAATGGGTTCTCTAAGCGATATCTATTCCCGCCTGCCTGACAGTGTGGATGATCTGCCTCCGCCGCCCGATAACGCGGCCGTTGTTGAGGCTGATTACAAAGCCCGCCACTGGGTCAGCCCCCTCAAAGGCCCGCTGAAGCCGGGGTCGGACGCGCATAAAAAGGCCATTGCGGCCATGTTCCGCGAGACCTTTAATCCGTACCGGCCCTCCGTGATTGACTGGCCGAAGCTGGACCCGGAAACCCTGCACCGCATTACCTCCCTGCCAATCTGGGATATTGCTGTGCAGACCGAAGGCAAGGCCCGCCTGCGGATGGCGGCATATGCCCGTCTGGTGACTGATCCGGATATCAAGGACGCCATTTCCCGCAATGCGTGGGAAGAAAACCGGCATAAGGAAGTTCTGTCCAAGCTGGTTGAGGCCTATGACATCAAGATGGCCCCGGAGCCGCCTTATGTTGAGCCAAAAGATGTGGAATGGGCCTACCTTGTCACCGGGTTCTCCGAATGTGTGGATAGCTTCTTCGCGTTTGGTCTGTTTGAACTGGCACAGCGGTCCGGTTTCTTTCCGCCGGAACTGATCGACACGTTTGAACCTGTTATGCAGGAAGAATGTCGTCACATCCTGCTGTTTGCCAACTGGCTGGCCTGGTACCGGGCCGTTATGCCCTGGTGGCGTCGCCCGTTCTTTGAAATGAAGGTCTGGGCTGTCTGGGCGTTCCTTGCCTATGAACGCATGAGCCTTGCTTCCTCCGTGGATGATAAGGGTGAGGTCCATACGCAGGACAACAACTTTACCGTCACCGGCGCCAAAGACATTGCGGACATCCAGTTGAATCTGCCGGACTTTATGGATTTGTGTCTGGAAGAAGATGAGCGCCGCTTTGCGGGGTATGATGCCCGCCTGCTGCGCCCCACAACGGCCCCGGCCATTGCACGGGTGATCCGTGACGTTGGCCGTGGCTGGCAGTTTGTTTCCGGTCTGGTTCGCGCCAACCGTCGCTGAGTACCGTTTTACCGTTCGCGGGCGGAAGAGGATCTCTTCTGCCCGCGCACTCTTTGAGCGCGGTAAGAGAATATTTTGCGTTTCAATTAAATTTCCAGAGACACGCAGTTAATTTTTATTTTCTTTATATCATTCCGAATCCAATATGAATTAATATGCTGAACATTTTTGGGAGTCATATTTTTTAGCGCAGGAGAGAGGCGTGGCTCTGTTCAGAAATGGTGATGCCTGCATTTTTTCTCTTTCTCCCAAATTAAAGAGAAACCAGAAGCCATATAGTTTCTTACTGAGTAAAAATCAGGGAAAGATTTTTACGGTGAGTGCTCCTGTTTTTGCTCTGATTGCGCTCATAAATTTTTTTGGGCTGATTTTCTATACCCTGTCTGAGATTTTAACTGAAAAAGCGCCGAATGAACTGATCTTGGTCGTGTCAGTTTCTGTCGCATTGTTCACATTTTTTTCTTATTACTTTCTATTTTTATGGATCAGGACGTCGGCATCAATCTGCCGTGCGTCACAGACTCTGGAAAACTTTCGTGTCGATAGATGGATATCACTCTCTTTATATAGTGGATCTTTGTCGGCACTACTTACGCCACTCTTTGCTCTGGCCAGAATGAAAGAGTTTTCTATTTTTCATGCAGATGAAGATATTCTGACGAAAATTCTAAAGCTGGCACTGATCCTCATGGTGTCTCTGATGGTGTATTACTGTGGGTATATGATAAAAAACATATGGTCAGAAGATAAGGTATAGTTCCTGAGTGTGGGAATGCCGCAATCAGGATTTACGCTTCATCTTAGCATGTGGATCAAGCGGGATTTTTACAAGAATTTTGCTGAAGGCTCTGGTGCTCCGGAACAGCGTGCTGCGGGCGTAATCCTGTGGCCTGAAAACAAAATTTTGCGGCGTATCGCTCTGGTTATCCAGTAAAAGCTGCGTCTGGTCAGCATTAACAGCTTCCAGCCTGCTATGCGGTGCGACTGAGGCAATCAGCCGATGTGCGTCTGGCAACATGAATGCAACAATCACCCCGACAATATCTTCCATGCAGTTATTAAGCTGCCGGAGCCAGTGGCGCGCCTGTGCATCCGTAAACTGGTCCGGTTGCGGGGGGCTGACAGCAATCTGGAATGTAAACCCAATAAAGGATTCTGCGGGCAGATTGGCCATTAAGGGCGGATTTTCTGCCCAGAGAGCTTCTGTCAGAGGCACGGTCAGTTCATCATTATCCGCGTTGAAGAGCGGGATGGCACCGTTTTTTGTTTGCAGATGCAGGCCGGAGGCTTTCAGCGGGGCATCCTGCGGCTGAAGTCTGCCCAGAACATGCAGGGACAAATTGGCGCGGTCCTGCTCGGGCAGCGCATTAAAGCGCCGGAAGACCCGTGCGACAGCCTGATAGGTCTGTACAGTAACAGGCCGTGTGGCATGAACTTCTATGTCTTCAGGCTGAAGCGTTTCCGCGTGTGCCTGTTGGAAAGCGGTCAGATAGCAGGTTGCCAGAAGCCAGAAAAAACCGTGTTTGCGCATAGAAATCCGCCTTGCGGTGTCAGAAAACCCCTTAACTCATACAGGCAGACTTTGCGCAACGCATGGGAAATTCTTTTGCCTGTCAGGCTAAGGCGTTCTGGGTACACGGGTGCATGCAGGCGGTTTGGTGTTGCAGAAGGCTATCCTCAGTCAGGGGGCGTTGCTGTAGCGCCGGTAGCGGAATTCCGGCGGGGTCGCTGGCCGTGCTGCAATGGCCTGTTCTATCCGCTGGTGGGCCGGAGCGCGATGGCAGACAGGGTCCGTTGCACTTGCTTGTCCGGCCAGTGCAAGGGCCTGACAGCGGCAGCCACCCCAGTCCTCTTCCTTAAAGGCACAACTCTGGCACGGTTCCGGCATCCAGCCTGTACCGCGAAACAGGTTGAACAAAGGTGAGTCCTGCCAGATTGCCTCCAGCGAGTCCTCCGTCACTGTGGGAAAGGTCAGGCCCGGAATAGTTTCTGCCGCATGGCAGGGCAGAACCTTGCCGGAGGGTGAGATATTCAGAAAACGCTGCCCCCAGCCGCCCATACAGGGTTTGGGGCGCTCGGCGTAGTAATCAGGCGTTACAAAATCAATCGCAATCCGGTTGCCAAACCGTGTGCGGGCAGCGGCTACCGCCTGTTCCGTGGCGTCCAGTTGCGCACGGTCTGGCAGCAGGGCATCGCGGTTCAGCAGGCCCCAGCCGTAATACTGCGTATGGGCAATTTCCACCCGGCGTGCGCCAAGCTGCTCAGCCAGATCCAGCATGGCCGGAACGCGCTCTGCATTTTGCCGGTGAATAACAAAATTCAGGGTAAGGGGCAGGCCGTCTTCAACAATCAGACGTGCTGCTTCCAGCTTTTTGGCCTGTGCCCCGGCCATGCCGCCAATCCGCTCACCTTCCTGCGCGTCCGCATCCTGAAAAGAGAGCTGGATATGGTCCAGCCCGGCTTCGGAAAGGCTTTTCAGGCTGTCACGGGTCAGCAGCACACCAGATGTAATCAGGTTGGTGTAAAGTCCCAGAGAGACCGCATGGCGGACCAGATCAGCCAGATCTGGCCGGGCCATGGGTTCTCCGCCGGAAAAATGCACCTGCAAAATCCCCATCGCGGCAGCTTCATCGAGCACGCGCATCCATGTTGCCGTATCCAGTTCGCCGGCACGCGGGTCGAGCCGGAGTGGGTTGGAACAGTAAGGGCATTGCAGCGGGCAGCGATGCGTCAGTTCCGCCAGCAGGCTCATGGGGGGCGGGGCTTTAGGTGCGCCGGGGACTGTCATGCCAGCAGCAGAACCTGTTTATCAGCCAGATCCTGCGTCATGCTCATAACGTCCTGTGTAATGACATCACGCGGTGCGGAAAATTTTTCCGTCAACTGGTCAATAATCTGGCCCAGAGAGCGCTTGCCATTCACCAGTTGCAGAATTTCCGCGGCCACGGCATCCGCCAGAAAGGCGCGCTCGGGGGCCTGCACAAACCATTGTTCACGCACGCGGTCGTACTGGAGGCGGGTGCCACGGGCAAAACGCGGCACGCAGGTTTCTTCTCTGATGGTCGCGATTGTCATGCAGCGCTCTCAGCCGGACGAAACGCCCCGGGTGGAATACGGGCCGGAGTGACGTAGGCGTAATCCAGCGCATCCAGCATGGACCACAGAACACCACATTTAAACTTCAGGGCACCCAGCACGGCCTGCTGTTCAGCCACTGTGCGGGCATGCTCCTTTACATAAGCCAGAGCAAAGGCGGAATCCTGCGGGGCCTGCGTCAGGCGCGGCGCAAAATAAGCCAGCGTTTCTTCCGTAATAAACGGATAGTTCCGCAACATGCCGGACACCCGCTCACTAATAATGGTGGGGGAGAACAGCTCTGTCAGAGAGGACGCAATGGCTTCCAGAATGGAGCGTTCACGCACAAAATGCACATAGGCTTCCACCGCAAAGCGGGTGCCGGGCAGCAGCCCATCCAGAGACTCGACATACGCCCGGTCCAACCCCAGACCATCAGTCAGTTTGAGCCAGCGGGCCACGCCGCCCGTGCCGGGCTCCGTGCCATCATGGTCAATCAGCCGGCGGCGCCATTCCCGGCGCAGTTCCGCAGTTGGCAGGCGGGCCAGAAGGGTCGCGTCCTTGGCGGGGATGCTGGCCTGATAATAATAGCGGTTGAGCGCCCAGGCTTGTACCTGCCCCTTTGTCAGCTTCCCGTCATGCAATGCACGGTGGAAAGGGTGCAGGTTATGGTAGCGTTCAGCGCCAATGGCCCGCAGGGCGGCTTCCAGATCTTCGGGGGAAAGCAGCCGGTCTGTCATAGTGTAATCCTCATGCCATCATAGGCGACATCCCATCCGGCCTCTTCGGCCTGCTTGCGTTCAGGCGTTTCGGCTAACAGGATTGGGTTGGAATTATTGATGTGGATCAGCACTTTGCGGCCCACATTCAGGGTGCGGAACGCGGCGATTGTTCCGTCCGGTTCGTCCGCAATGGACATATGCCCCATGCGGTGGCCGGTTTTAGCCCCCAGACCGGCCCGGACCATTTCATCATCCGTCCAGAGGGTGCCGTCAAAAAACACGACGTCGGCCCCGTTCAGGCGTTCCCGCAGGGCGTCCGTCATCATGGCGCAGCCGGGAATGAACAGGGCGCGATGCTGGCCGTCCGTGATGTCCAGCCCGATGGTCTCGCCATTATTCATAATTTCAGCCGGATTCTCCCCGCGTTCCGCATAAAGCGGCACCTTGCCGGGCACGGAAAACGGTGTGATGCGCAGATTGCCCGGCATGAGGGAAAGCGGCTGGTCCAGCGCCATGGTCTGGCGCGGGACTAACGTGCGGTCCAGCGCATCAAAAATCGGGTTGGCATCCAGTTGCGCCAGAACCGAAGCTGTTGCGTACAGCCCGTATGCCTGCCGTTCCCGCATGGTCAGGAGGCCGGTAATGGCGTCAATTTCGCCACTAGTCAGAACCACACCGGCAATAGGGGTGGAGCGCAGACCATTTTTGGGGTGCAAGGCCGGAGTCTGGTTGATCTGCGTCCGCAGATCAGGGGAGGCGTTGAGGATGAACCAGTGCTCACCATCTCCGCTGACGGCAAGAGACGCCTGTGTGCGGGCCGGGGCGTTCGGGTCTCCGGCGCGGGCGCGCTGGCAGCCGGGTGCATTAGAGTTCCACTGAGGGAAGCCGCCGCCTGCGGCAGCGCCTAGAACAAGAAGATCAAGCATACGCGGCTTTTTAGAAAATAAATGCCGCCAGAGTAACCCCGTTCAGGTCCCTCTGGCGGAATAACAGCGTATTGTCCGGCTTATTTCTTCTGGCCGCAAACGTAGCTGTTGATTTCAGCGCCGAGGGGGATTTCGGTGATTTTCGGTGTCGTCCAGGCCATAGAAGTTCTCCGTATCAAAGGATCATGTCACATGCGGCATCCTGCGCTCCGGGGAGGATGCAGGCAGATAAACCGCGTGCAGCGAGTGTGAGCAAAAGCGGAGGCGGTGCAACCCTGATCGGTTGAATGTGAGGCCTTTTTCATGCTTCTCACGGGAGTGTGAACGGGTTTTTGTGGCGCTTGCGGAGTGGGTGAGTGCCCAGCGGGAAGGCCATAATTTGCTATTTTTATCGCATGGCTTCTAAACACAGCCCGGCATGATGTGCCGCTTACGGGCTTATTCCAGCGTGGGGAGAGAAGCGTGAGGGCTGATGAATAGTCAGATCAAGGCGTTATTCGGGCGGGTCTTCAAGAATACGGGCTATCTGCTGAGCGGCAGAGGGGCGATGGCTGTGCTTGCGCTGGCCAGTACGGCTCTGGCTGTCCGCACGCTGGGGCTGGAAGACTACGGGATTCTGCTGCTGATGAGTTCCTTCGTCATGTCCTGCGCTGTGGCGACGCGCTTTCAGTCCTGGCAGCCTTTGCTGCAATACGGCATGTCTCTCTACAAAGCGGCGGATAAAAAGCCGTTTCAGACTCTCTTCCGTCATTGTGCCCTGCTGGATGCGCTGGGCGCGGTCATGGGGCTGGGCGTTGCTGTGGTCTCCAGCCTCTGGCTGGCGCATCTTTCTGGCTGGGCCGCGGCGTACGGGCATATCCCGCTATGGTATATGACGGTGATCCTGTTCATGAACACCGGGTGCGCCATGGGCGTGCTGCGTCTGGCCAACCGGTATGAACTGGCGGTTCTGGCGGATACGGCCAGTTCTGTGGTTAAGTTTGCGGGCTGTGTGGCCGGGTTTTTCCTGCACTGGACCCTGCCGGAATTCCTGCTGCTCTGGTACTGCGCCACGGCGGTTGCCTTTGTGCTGGATTATGGGCTGGCCATCTGGGTTATGGCCCGCACGGACAAGCTGAACGGCTTCCGGCTGGTGAATGTGGCATGGCTCAGCCGGATTAAAGGGATCTGGCGGTTTACCTTCTCCACCAGTCTGGATCAGGCGCTGGGGCGTCTGGGGTCACGCCTGACCGTGCTGATTGTGGGGGCCGTGCTGGGGCCGGAAAGTGCAGCCATCTACAATGTTACCTGGCAGATTTCAGACGGAATGGCCCGTCCGGCCCAGATGCTCACGCCTGCCCTGTATCCGGAACTCGTGGCGCTGCGGGATAAACGGGACTGGGCGTCCATCCGGCAGGTCACCAACCGTATTTTGCAGGCGCTGGCTATTTTTTCCGGTGTGGTGCTGGTTGTCGCGACGTTTGTGGGGCCGTGGCTCCTGCATCTGTTGCTGACTGTCCCATGGACAGGCACCCGCACCCTGCTTTTGCTCATGACCGTCACGGCTATTCTGGATTTGTGGGATGTGCCGCTGGAGCCGCTGCTGGTGTCTCTCAACAAGGCACATCAGATTCTTATCGGGCGTATGGTCACAATGTGCTTCTCCCTTCCCCTGCTTTATGTGCTGGCAAATGCGTGGGGAATGACGGGGGCAGGCCTTGCAACCCTGCTCAGCGAACTGGCTATTCTTCTGACGCGCCTTGGCCCTTACCTTGTCATGAACCGCAAGAGGTCCTTCGACGGTGAACCGGAAGCCTGAAGCAGCGACGGCCAGTGAGCCGGGCAGGCAGCAGAAATGGGAGGATACGACCTGAACCCGTCAGTTTTGTCCGTGCCCGTCTGGATTCTGGAGACAGGGCGCCCCGGAGAACAGGCACAGTGCCAGATTCTGGCGCAGGCTCTGGGGCTGCCGTTTAGAACCGTGCCTCTTGGACCGAACTTTTCTCCGCCGGATCAGTGGCCGGAGACAGCAGGCCTCCGGCTCATTCTGTCTTTCGGGAATGCCGTGCAGGCGGCCTGCGCGTTACGCGCGACGTGTGCTGTGCGGCCCTTGCTGGTGCATATTGGGCGTCCAAGCCATATTCCCGCAAAAAATCTGGACCTGATTATCCCGCTCCCACAGGACGATTACCCGCCGGGACCGAACGTGCTGAGAGTGGCATGGCCGTTTAATGGCGCCTCCCTGCCTCCGCAGCATGAGGAGGCACAGGAATTGAGGCATGCTGGCACAATTGTGCTGTATGGCGGCCCGTCCCGCCAGTTCCAGATGGGGCGCGCCGAGACAGAGCGGCTGCTGGCGTTTGCGTACGCACTGGCACAGACTAACGGGGAACCGCTGCATATTATCACCAGCCCCCGCACACCGCCGGAAGCCGTGCACTGGATTCAGTGCTGGATGACACGAGAGACTGCTGCGTTACATCTTTTCAGGCCGGGAGAAACTCTGTTCACGCATTTTCTGACCACAGGCAACCGTTTTGTCGTGACGGCAGATAGTGCCTCCATGCTGGCGGAGGCCTGGCGGACCCGTGCGCCGGTCTGGCTATTTCCCTTGCCTCAAAAGCAGAGTTTCATGTCCCGCCTGCAACAGGGGGCGGACCAGATGGGGTTGAGGCCTCTTCGCTCATGGCTGATCAGACGCGGCCTGCTGGGGAGTGGCAGCAGGTTTGCCTGCTGGCATCGTGCCTTGATCCAGTCAGGCGTTATCCGGCTGGTCCGTCCGGCGTTGACCGAACAGGATTTGCGATGGAGGCCAGTACACCGTCAGGCAGATACAGACCTTGTGCGCTGTCAGGAACGCCTTCTGGCTCTCCCCGGCCTTCTGCCGCTAACGGCAACTACACGGGAACAATCGTGAGCAATGTGAGCACCTTAACCGAACAGGCTGTTCTGGATGGAACCTGTGCTGTCATTGTGACCTATGGCAACCGGCTTCTGTTTGTTGAACAGGTTTTACGGGGCGCCTTTGTTGCCGGTGCCGGGCATGTTGTGCTGGTGGATAACGGCACAGAGCCTGCTGTGGCACAGGCACTCACAAGCTGCACGGTCCTTTGGGGCACCGGGCGCGTCACATACATCCGGCTTGAACAGAATGGAGGATCGGCAGAAGGGTTTGCCGCCGGTATTGCCGCGGCCGCGCAAAGGCCGGACACCCGCCATATCTGGTTACTGGATGATGACACTGTGGCGGATACCAGAACGTTAAAAGCTCTTACGCAGACATGGCTTCTGATGGGAGCAGACCCCTCGTGCTGTCTGTCCAGTTTTCGGCAGGATAAACGGACATACATCAAGCTGGCTGAAAGGCATAAACCCAACGCTATTCAGGGAAATTCCTTTTTCGGATTTTCGGTGCAGGCACCTTTTCAGAAAAAGACGGTTCCTGTCTGGCAGAAAGAGGGACTGGACTGTCTTGGTATGGAAATGGGCGCGTATGGTGGCCTGTGGTTTCATAAAGACTGGGTGCGGCGTATCGGCCTGCCAGATGTACGTTTTTTTCTTTATTTTGATGATTATGACTACACATTACGCATCACCCGTCAGGGTGGTGCACTCTGGATGTGCCGGAACAGTGTGCTGAAGGACCTTGAGCCATCATGGACGCAGGCTGCGTCATGCCTGCACCCGTGGTTGCAGGCACCGCAGGGGATAAACCGGTCCTATTTTTCTGTTCGGAATCGCGTTGTTATTGAGCAGAACAGTGTTCGGTGTCAGCCGGTATATTTTCTGAATATGACACTGTTTCTGCTCATTAAAGTTTCCTGCAAATCGCCGGGCAGTATTTTGTATCATTTCCGCCATCCGCTCAGAATGGCGCGTCGGTGGAAAAGCGTTTTCCGGGCTATTCAGGATGGTCTTGCCGGAAATTTTGAAAACGGATTGCCCAGAACATAAAACCAAAAAGGCTGCCAGAACGCTGACAGCCTTTTTGCGGTTAGTGAACTGGTGCGGGCGGGGCACCAGAACCCGGCGGAGGAGGCGGAGGCGGGTTACCGCCCATCATTGACGGGCCGGGCGGGCAAGGCGGCTCGTCCTTCTTTTCTGCAATCTGCTTCAATTGCTTTTTGGTCAGAACATCGTGGATCTGCACATCTGTCTGCAAACGCTGGGCTTCATGCTGAGCATGGAGCGTGCCGATCTGCTGCGTCAGGCTGTTAAGCTGATCGGTATCAACCTTCCCCGGTGTGGTCAGCAGAGTGCGGATCTGGTCATGCAGGGCGTGGTCCTGCGCCATATCCGCTTTAGGGTCCGGGCGATTGGCGTCCAGAATGGCCTTAATCTTTTTCTTCTGGGCAGAGGTCAGCTTGACGCCGTCCAGATTAAGCACCGGGCCGGGCGGATGGCAGGCTCCGGGCGGGGGAGGCGGCGGCGGAGCAGTTTCTTCAGCATGAGCAGCCGCACCTGCGGTCGTCAGTATGCCGAGAGTCAGAGCCGTTGCCAGCAGAGCCTTCTTCATCATATCAGCCTTTGTCTTTCCATCTTGCTTTGGTGGGAGCCCTGAAAGATCTCCTGCTACTGATAACAGGCGAGATTTATGGTCATACCAAGGCGGGAAAATTGTTTTGTATGGCCATACGGACACAAAACTCCCTGATCAGGGATGGGGCTTCAGCGAGGCGGGTGAATACAAAAAACGGCGTGCCATAAAAAGGCACGCCGCTGATTTTGGAAGCAGTCTTGTAAAAAGCGCTGCTGTTTAGTCAACACCAATCATGACGTCAGAGGCTTTGACCAGTGCCGTTGCTGTCTGACCAACTTTCAGGCCCAGATCAGCGACGGCTTCATTCGTGATGGATGCCATCATGACTGTTCCGCCCGGTAATTCCAGACTGATGTGAGAGGTTGTTGCTCCCGGCTGAATGGCAATAATTTTACCGGCAATCTGGTTACGTGCGCTAATTCTCATCAGAAGAGTCTCCTCAGACCTTTATCGTCCGTAATACTAGGCAGTCTTCAGCATTTCGGGAAGGCTTGTCGCGCCACTGGCAAAAGCACATTGCGGAGCACAATGCCTGCGACCGTAAATTTACAGAATGGAGTATTAAGTCCATCCGATTTTCTCAGGATAAATCAGCGGTCTGGTAAGGCGGGTGGTGGAGCTAAGGGGAATCGAACCCCTGACCTCCTCATTGCGAACGAGGCGCTCTCCCATCTGAGCTATAGCCCCGCCTTTACACGGCGAAAACCTAAGGGGCTTATCAAGACGCTGTCAAGCTGTATTGTATCGGTCTGCGGTCTGGTAAAGCCAGACATACCTCTATGTTGTGGAGAAGTGTTCTTGCTGTTTGCTCTTTTTACAGTGCTGATGCGTTTGCTGGAAATCTACTGCTGGATTCTGATTATATCCTGCATTTTCATCAATCTCTGCCTGTTTGGTATTCTGGACACCCGGAAGCCACTTGTCTGGAAAGTCGGGCTTTTCCTCAACCGCATGACAGAACCGGTTCTGGAGCCGGTGCGCCGCGTTCTGCCCTCGCTGGGTGGCGTGGATTTCAGCCCGATGGTGGTGTTGCTTGGTATTCAATATGTGCTGCAACCCGTGCTGGTCAGCCTGTTCAGAACCCTGATCTATCGCTGAGCATCTTAAAAAGGTTCGTGCCGGAGGAGGGCACGAACCAGAGTGGTCCGATTCTGAAGCTGGAAAAAATCAGATCACGGGGTTTCTGGATTTGCACGGCCATCAAATCTGTGATGCGCACTCCCGCACTCCCGCACTCCCGCACTCCCGCACTCCCGCACTCCCGCACTCCCGCACTCCCGCACGTTATAGGTTTTCCTTTCTGATGCGGAAGAATGCGGCTGGTCAGAGTGGAAAATGCAATTCCATATCAGGCTAAGATCATTGTCCGCTGTTTTGTCAGTCTGGACAGTGCAAAGCGCCGAAGTGTGGTTCCTGGGTGTGTGGCTGATGTTAAGCGTTCGGCCTCACTACCCGGCAAAGGAGAGCGTCCCACTTCTCAAAAAGCTCCCCTGCGTCCGCAGAGGGATTAAGTTGGCTCTTGTTGCCAACCGGAGTGCTTGCTCAAAATTCACGAGGACCCTTCGATAGTTTTTGGGGCGGATTTCGCGCGCAGGCGGAAAGGCGTGAGGGTTATCGACACAGCCTGTACTGATTATCCACAAGCTTACCCCCGCAGCCATCCGCAGAATCTGGGGATAAGTGCAAAAGCTTAAAAAAGCAGCGGGTTATGGAAAAAGGCGAGTGATTTCAGGCTTCTGCTGACTCCAGCACGGGGGCCTGCACAACGTGCCTGAACGCCAATAAACGCCTGACTGGTGACGCGCACGAAATCAGCGCGGTTTTAAACCAAGATCAGATATTTTTAGTTTTTAGGGAAAAAATGGTGCCCAAGACCGGGATCGAACCAGTGACACTGCGATTTTCAGTCGCATGCTCTACCAACTGAGCTACTTGGGCACCGCAAGCCTTGCGGCGTGAGAGAGCATTTATCTCAGGCGGGGAGGGAGATCAAGTCACCTTTCGTCATTTATCTCAGGTTTTTCAAGATTCTCTTCGTCAGCCGGGGGGCCGGGGATACGATACTGCCCAGAAAACCACCGCCCGAGGTCAATATCCGCGCAGCGCTGAGAGCAGAAGGGGCGTGTAGAGGCCTGAGTTGGCGCGCCACAGACGGGGCAGGTGCTATTTTGGCTCATGCGTGTGTCGTCCAGAAAAAATCAGGAAGGGCAGGGTCGAGCCGGAGGCTCAGAGCCTTGCCGCGTTGAGAGATACAGTCTGCCAGAGCCTGCGGGTCCTGCTCCAGCGCTGTCATCAGGCCCAGCCCGCACCGTAGCGTGCTGGCCTCACATTCCTGCGTTACAAGATGCCGTAACACGCGCAGAGCCTGCCCGTGCGGAGAGGAGAGCTGCTCTGGCAGAGAGGGGTGGATACGCGCCCGAACAATTTCAACCAGCCCCAGTGCCGTAATGCCAAGGCAGCGGGGGCGAAGAGGGTCGTCCTGCAAGGCGGCTTTCATAGGGTCCAGAAGGGCTTGTCGTTTGCGGGTGGCGAGTCCTGCCGGGTCAATCAGAATGGCCCCGGAGAGGTTCCGCAGGCGAATCTGGCGCATAAGGGCCGGAAGGGCATCCCGGTTAGCCGCAAACTGCGCTGTCTGCTTGGGCCAGCCTGTTTTGGCCGGAGGGGCATCCATATCAATGGCGACCAGAGCAGGCGTCGGCGTAATGGTGGCCTGCATTCCACCCGGCAGGCTGATCAGCGGGTCTTCCAGCGCGGCGCAGGCGTGGGCGATTTCTTCAGGGAACGACTCAAGTTCCTGCTGGCGGCGAGAACGCAGAGCCGAAGGGATACGCGCAGCCGCAGCAGGGGAATCAACAACAAGGGTGGCATCAGGCCAGCGGGCGGCCAGACGGTCCAGCGGGGTTGGGCCCCGGTGGATCAGCCCCGGTCTGGCGGGCACGTTTGCGGGAGTCTGTTCGGCCCTGAGCCGGACACCCTTACCGCCCTGAGCGGCCCGCACCACGCGCACGACCAGCGTTTGCCCCTCTGTGAGAGTCTCGGAGCCTTTCTGGTCCGGCAGAAAGCCACTTTCGCCTGACCCGAGGTCTACAAAGGTTCCGCCTATTCCCGGTGCGTGTGCGCTGATGCGCCCGAGATAGAGATCATCCACACCGTCGGGCGCTGCGGGACGCCACAGGGCGTAATCAAGCAGGGTGTCGTGTTGTGTGACAGCAATGCGGAATTCGCCGGGAAAGGTGGCGAGGCGCAGAAAGACGCTCACGCCAGCCAGTGGCCCGGCTGGCCGCGCAAAAGCTGGGCGGTTTCAAATAAAGGCAGTCCAATAACGGCTGAGGCACTGCCTGAGATAAAGCGAATAAATGCCGCAGCATGGCCTTGCAGCGCGTAGCCGCCTGCTTTGCCCTGCCAGTCACCCTGATCCAGCAGTGCTTCAATCTGATGCGGGGTCATGCGGGAGAACGTTACAGCCGTTTCTACAATCCGTTCAGCCCGACGGCCTTCAGGCCAGCAGGAAGACGGAATAACGGACAAAGCCGTCAACACAGTATGGCGGCGGCCGGAAAGCAGTTCCAGACAGGCCCGTGCTGTCTCACGGTCTTCGGCTTTAGGCAGAATACGCCGCCCAAGGGCAACCACCGTGTCTGCCCCCAGCACCAGTGCCGGTTCAGTCAGGCTGGTGGCCACCGCAGCGGCTTTTTCTGCGGCCATGCGGCGGACATAGGGGCGTGGCTGTTCTGCCCGGGCTGGTGTTTCGTCAAGATCAGCTGGCAGAACGCGGTCTGGTGCCAGCCCAATCTGGCGCAGGAGGTCAAGCCTGCGGGGGGATGCAGAGGCCAGCACAAAGCAAGGCCGGCGCACAGGCTCAGCCCCGTCCGGCCCGGACGCAGCCCCAGAAGTCGTCATGCTCTTACTTGAAGCGGAAGGTAATGCGACCTTTGGAAAGGTCATACGGTGTCATTTCGACATTCACCCGGTCACCGGCCAGAACACGAATACGGTTCTTGCGCATTTTGCCGCTGGTGTGGGCCAGAATCATATGTTCGTTGTCGAGTTTGACCCGGAACATTGCGTTGGGCAGCAGTTCGGTAACCGTACCGCTGAATTCAATCATGTCTTCTTTAGACATGGCGTCCTTCGTTCATTTTTAAGCCTCGTTGTGGTTGGATGTGCAGATATGGGTGAGGGAGCGGGTTCGGTCAAGCGTCAGCCGTGGTTTGGTCCAGCGCCTCAAGCCGCGCGGAGATGCTCAGCGCATGGGCTTCCAGCCCTTCGGCCTGTGCCAGAGCCACCCCGGCAGGACCAATACGGCGCAGCGCATCCGGGCCACCGGCAAGGAAGGTCGTCCGCTTCATGAAGTCAAAAACAGACAGGCCGGAGGCAAAGCGGGCGGTGCGGGATGTGGGCAGCACATGGTTCGGGCCGCCAACATAGTCTCCCACTGCTTCCGGGCAGAACCGGCCAAGGAAAACCGCGCCTGCGTGCCGGACGTGGGCAAACAGGGCTTCTGGATCATCCACCATTAATTCCAGATGTTCCGGGGCCAGACGGTTGGCCAGAGCCACCGCTTCCTCCAGATCTTTTACCACCAGAACGGCTCCGTTTCGCTCCCAGCTGGCGCTGGCAATGGCGGTGCGGGTGAGGGTTTTCAACTCGGTAGCGACGGCCTCTGTCACCTTGTCCGCAAAGGCGGCGTCCGGTGTAATCAGCGTGGCCTGAGCCAGTTCATCATGCTCAGCCTGTGCCAGCAGATCCAGCGCAATCAGGCGCGGATCGGTTGCCGAATCGGCAATCACCACGACGTCCGAGGGGCCTGCGATGCTGTCGATCCCCACATGCCCGAACACCTGCCGCTTGGCTTCCGCCACAAAGGCATTGCCGGGGCCAACAATACGGTCCACCGGGCGGATGGTCTGTGTGCCAAACGCCATGGCCCCCACAGCCTGCGCCCCGCCAATCCGATAGATTTCCGTCACTCCGGCCCGGTGGGCCGCAGCCAGAACCAGCGGATTTATCACGCCGTCCGGGGTGGGGACGCACATGGCCAGACGCGGCACACCCGCAACGCGGGCCGGAATGGCGTTCATCAACACGGAAGAAGGATAGGCCGCTTTCCCGCCCGGCACATAAAGCCCGACAGCGTCCAGTGGGATCCAGCGCATGCCCAGCGTCATGCCGACGTCATCCGTATAACGGATGCCGGACGGCACCTGAGCTTTATGGAAAGCCTCAATGCGTGTGGCGGCCACGTCCAGTGCCGCCATTAGCTCCGGACTGACCTGCGTGCAGGCCTGAGCAATCTCCTCCGACGTGAAGGCAAGCTGGGCAGGCTCAAGCGGCAGGCGGTCAAATTTTTCTGTCAGCGCGCACAGGGTGGCATCGCCATCGCGCCGGACAGAGGCCAGAATCTCCGCAACGGGTTTATGAACTTCCTGCCCCTGTTCCTCACGGGCTGTCAGAAGCGAGGCAAAATCAGCCTCAAAACCGGAATCGCGTGTGTCTAACCGTTTCATGAAGACTGTTCTGCCCTGGTTTTTTCTGCGGCAGGAGGGGAGGCCTCCAGCGCGTTACGAAAGCCGTTGATCAGTGCGCCGATTTCTTCCGGGCGCGTTTTCAGCGCTGTCCGGTTTACAATCAGCCGGCTGGTAATGTGGGTAATGGTTTCCACTTCCCGCAGCCCGTTGGCCCGCAGGGTGGAGCCTGTGTCCACCAGATCGACAATCAGGCGAGACAGGCCCAGCATGGGGGCCAGTTCCATGGCGCCATGCAGATGCACAATATTGGCGTTAATGCCGCGCGCGGCAAAAAAGCGACGGGTAATGGCGGGGTATTTGGTGGCAACCCGAACCTCAGACCACCGGGCCCATTCCTGCGGGTCATGCGGGAGGCTGGCGGGTTGCGCAACGGATACGCGGCAGCCGCCAATGCCCAGATCCAGCGGGGCATAAATTTCCGGGTAATCAAATTCCATCAGCACGTCTGCGCCGCAGATGCCGATATGCGCGCCACCGGATGCGACAAAAGTTGCTACGTCAAAGGAGCGGACGCGCACAACATCCAGCATCGGGTCCTGCGTAGGGAAGCGCAGCTTGCGGCTGTTATCACCCAGACAATCGGGGGAGGGGGCCATCCCTGCCTGATCAAGCAGCGGTGTGACGGCTTTGAGAATTCGCCCTTTGGGCAGAGCCAGAACCAGAGGGCCCCGGTCCTGCGCTCCGGGAGAGCGCGCGGGCTGAAGATCTGGCTGGGGCACGGTCATGAACACTCCGGTGGGCGGGCAGGTCTGTTTTTACGAAGGCTTTACCTACCATACGTCGCTGATGCCCAAAAGAGGCAGGCAACAGTTAGGGGGCAGGTGTGTCACCCTGCCCCCTTTTTCAGTCGAGTTTTAGCGGCGCCACCAGCCTGTGCGGCGCCGGGAGGCAGGCTTGTCGTCCTCAATAACAATCGGCTGTACGATGGACGCATCAGGCGCGTCCTCTTTAGCCGGTGTTTTCCCGGTGCTGCTCTCGCTGGCTTCAGCCGCGACAGCTTTTTCAGCAGTCGCGGTGCTTTTTGCAGCGGCGCGGCGGCGGCGCGGCTTGGGAGCCTCTTCCTCAGCAACCGCAGCGTCAGCAGTGGGGGCTGCCGCCTGATCCTGTTCTGCGGATACGGTCGCCTCAGCCGGTGCCGCCGCAGGTTTCCGGCGGGGTGCCGCGCGGCGGCGTGTGCGGGGGGCAGGCTCTTCTTCCGGAGCGGCTTCGGCCACCGGGGTGGCAGAAGTCTCAGCGTCCTGCGCGGGTGCTTCGGCGTCAGCTTTTTTCCGCGGCGCACGGCGGCGGCGCGGCTTGGGAGCCTCTTCTTCAGCAACCGCAGCGTCAGCAGCAGGGGCGGCTTCCGCTACAGGGGCAACCGGTTCTGCCTGCTCAGCATCAGCGTCAGCGGCAACCGGCGTGCTTTCGGCCGGAGTTGCGGCTTTACGGCGACGTGCCGGGCGTCTGCGGGCGGGTTTAGCGTCCGGGGCTGGAATGTCTTCAGCCTGTGTTTCCACCGGGCTTTCAACTTTTTCTTCTTCCGGAGCTTCTTCCACAGTGGGTGCAGCCGCCGCAGCCTTTTTGGCTGCGAGAGCCTTTTCCGCTTCCATGGTGGAATTTTCGATCAGATCGAAAATATCCAGACTGCCGCCAAACGGATTGGCCGGTGTCGGGCCCTGCCATGTCGGGCGGCGCGGCTGCGGGGCCGGGCCTTCCTCAATGGTCACCCGGACGTCCGGTGTGTCCGTATCGGTCGGCCGCATGCGGGAATGGCGGGTGCGACGACGGCCGGGGATCAGATTGCCTTCAGTTTCCGCAGGGGCAGGCGCGGAGGGTGCAGACTCGTCTTCCTCTGCCTCTGCCGGAGCGTCTGCCGTAGCAGCGTTCTGTTCATGCGTTGCCGCATTGTCTTCGCGGTTTCCATTGCCGCCACGGCGGCGGCGACGGCGACGACGACGACGCGGCTCCTCTTCCCCGTTGCCTGCTTCAGCAGCAGGTGCCGGAACATCCGTGTGGGCCGCTGTTGTGTTCGGCTCGGCAGCAGGTGCTGCTTCGGGTGCGGGGTTTGCAGCGACGTTTTCTACCGGCGGCAGCGCCTCATAAGTGCGGTTTGCCTTGGGCGGCTGACGGCGTTCAATGCGAATTTCCGGCACAGGCAGCGTGGCATCGGCGGCAAACAGAATTTCCATCTGATGCCGGTGCTCGATTTCCGCCAGCCAGTCGCGCTTGTTGTTCAGCACATAGAAGGCGATTTCCGCCGCGACATGCACGGTAATGGCGGAGGCCCGGCGGCGTGCGCCTTCCTCTTCCACTGCGCGCAGCACATGCAGCGCAGAGTTTTCAATGCCGCGGACCATGCCGGTGCCCTGACAGTGCGGGCAGGGCGTAAAGGCGGCTTCCGCGACAGACGGGCGCAGCCGCTGGCGGGACATTTCCAGCAGGCCGAAATGGGAGATTGTTCCCATCTGGATGCGTGCACGGTCATTGCGCAGCGCATCTTTCAGGCGGCGTTCAATCGCGACATTGTGGCGGCGGGATTCCATGTCAATAAAGTCAATGACAATCAATCCGGCCAGATCGCGCAGGCGGAGCTGGCGGGCCACTTCATCCGCGGCTTCCTGATTGGTGCGGAAGGCGGTTTCTTCAATATTGCGCTGGCTGGTGGCCTTGCCGGAGTTGACGTCAATGGCGACCAGAGCTTCTGTCTGGTTGATAACCAGATAGCCGCCGGAACGTAGCGACACGACCGGGGAGAGCATGGCATCCAAATGCCCTTCCACATGGTAATGTGTGAAGAGCGGCTGGTTCTCCTTGTTCCACAGCCGGACTTTTTCAGCGTGCTGCGGCATGAGCATCCGCATGAAGTCCCGCGCGGCCTTCCAGCCGTGTTCGCCATCCACCAGAATTTCACTGACTTCCCGCGTATACACATCGCGGATGGCGCGTTTGACGAGGCTTGCTTCCTCATAAATCAGCGCAGGGGCGACGGACTGCATCGTGAGGTCACGGATATCGTCCCACAGATGGAGCAGATATTCGCAGTCGCGCGTAATTTCAGGCCCCGGCCGCTGTGCACCCGCGGTGCGGACAATCATCGCCATGCCACGCGGCAGGTTGAGGGCGGTAATAATGTCGCGCAGACGGCGGCGGTCGGGCACGGAGGTGATTTTGCGGGAGACACCGCCGCCACGCAGGGCGTTGGGCATCAGCACACAATAGCGGCCAGCAAGGGAGACGTAGGTGGTCAGGGCCGCGCCTTTGTTGCCCCGTTCTTCCTTGACGACCTGCACCAGCAGAACCTGCCGGCGGCGGATGACTTCCTGAATCCGGTAGTTCCGCAGGAAACGCGCAATGCGCTTCTGGATCAGCGCTTCCTCACCCGTATCAGTCTCGCCGCCCACATAATCAGGGGTGTCGTTCCGGCGGGTGGGGCGGCGGCCTTCTTCATCGCTGGCGGACTCATCAGCGTCAGAGCTGGCGTCCTCATCTTCAGCGGTGGAAGCCTGCGCGCTGTTTTCATCGTCTTCAGAATCAGCTTCGCCTGCGTCGATCAGGCTTTCTTCTTCCGCCTGAAGGGCAAGCAGCTTCTCCCGGTCGGCAACCGGAATCTGGTAGTAGTCAGGGTGGATTTCGCTGAAGGCCAGAAACCCGTGGCGGTTGCCGCCATATTCGACAAAAGCAGCCTGAAGGCTGGGTTCTACGCGAACAACGCGGGCAAGATAGATGTTCCCTTTGAGCTGCTTTTTGGAAGCCGCTTCAACATCGTAATCTTCAAGTCTGTTTCCATCCATAACGACAACGCGCGTTTCTTCCGCGTGCGTCGCATCGATCAGCATACGCTTTGACATAAAAGGAAAAACTCCGGCGTGCCGGTGGCCGGCCTATCCGGTGGAGCCGTCTTGACGGCTGGACACGGGATGGGGACGCTTCCGACAGGCATAGGTCTGTATATGTGAGAAAATGAAAGGCGGATGTCAGGCCGGACGCTGAGGTGACAGCAGAGGCGCGGAAACAGGATGCTGTCTCCGGTCTGGTCATGCACTCCAAGAACGTGGCCCTGACGATAGTCATGTATCCTTCAACCAGTGTTTCCTGCTCCCATCTGCGCGGGGCGGCGGTTCAACGCCAGTCGCGCCTTTAAAGCTTAAAGGAGCGGAAACAGGATGCATGACGGGCAATCCTGCCTTGAGCCATGCTTGCCGACCATGACCTAAACAGCAACAAACCGCAAGCCATTCAGCGCGACTGTTTTGCATCCGGGTGGCTTTGACACGGTTTAGACATTATCTGTGTGCAGGATTGCCCCAGTTAGAGAAGTGTGAGCCTCGTCATGACGCCTGAGTCTGAAAAAACACCCGGTTTTTTTCTGATGGCCGGGCGGTCCGCCCGCACAGCCGGATTTTTTGCCCCAGAGTCCGCAGGATCGTCTCCCGTCTCCTCCCCTGACCGGCGCGGCCTTCTGGTGGTGGGTGCGGGTCTGTTGGCTGGCGGCTTTCTGGCCCCGCAGGCACGGGCCGCTGGCGCTTCGGCGCATGGGGCAGGGCAGACCCTGCACGCGCCTGCTATTATTGGGAAGGCGCGGCCAGCACTCCCGATGGTGATGCTGGACCCGGGGCATGGAGGGAAAGACCCCGGTGCGATCGGTTACAGTGGCACCTATGAGAAATATGTTGCGGAAGCCGCCGCTGCTGAACTGCGTCAGCAGCTTCTCGCCACAGGCCGGTATCGCGTGGCCATGACGCGCAGCAGTGACCATTTTGTGCCGCTCGATGGCCGGGTTGAGCTGGCTCAGCAGCACGGAGCCTCCCTTTTTATCTCCATGCATGCGGATGCCCTGCATAATGCCGGGGTGCGGGGGGCGAGTGTCTATACCCATTCGCACGGCGCATCGGACAGCCAGACGGCGGATCTGGCGAAAACAGAAAATAGTGCTGACCGGTATGGCGGGCCGCTGGTGCAGGGGGCGTCCCCGGAAGTGCAGCAGATTCTCGCCAGTCTGGTGACGGAGGAAGCCCGGCGCGGCTCTGCGCATATGGCCAGTGCGGTTGTCTCGTCTTTTCAGTCCCGCATCAATCTGCTGCCCAATCCGCACCGGCACGCCGCATTCGCGGTTCTGAAATCAGCGCAGATTCCTTCTGTTCTGGTTGAAATGGGGTTTATGTCCAACCGGATGGATGAGGCCGCACTCCGGCAGGCCGGGCACCGGGCCATGGTCGCGGGTGCGATGTGCACAGCCGTTAATCGTTACTTCGCATCTGCAGGCGTTGGGCTGGCTGGCTGAGTGGTCCGCCTGTAAAGTTATTTGTTTCAGTGTGTAAACAGACTGGTCTGGCGTCGATCTTCCTGATATTCAGGCTATATTATAACATAGTCTGACGGGATGAATGGTCATGCGTACAAAACAGACAGGCCTGAAACTGGCCGGTTTGCTTGCCACGGTTTCAGTCTTTGCGGCCGGTGCCGGTCTTTCTGCTCAGCCAGTTGCCCGGGCTGCGGAAGCTCCGCAGGCGACGGACGCCGCAAAGCAGAAATTCAGCGTGGAAGATTTTTTCGGTAAACCGCAAAGCGTGACCAGCAATGGCTCTGTGACCGTACATGGCGCGCATATTGATTATGAAGCCGTGTCCGGCACTCTGATTGTGCATAAAGCCGGATGGGATGATTCCGAGCGCCCCGAGGCGGACAAAGAGAAGTCTCAGCCAGAGGCTGCGGCATCCATGTATTATGTCGCGTATTTCAAGAAGGGGGTGCGCCCGGAAAATCGGCCCATCACGTTTGTTTATAACGGCGGCCCCGGTTCTTCCAGCGTGTGGCTGCATATGGGGGCGTTTGGCCCCAAAAGAGTTGTCACGTCGGATGATAGCCACACCCCCGCTGCGCCCTACGCCATTGTGAATAATAATGACAGCCTGCTGGATGTGACTGATCTGGTGTTTATCGATGCACCGGGCACCGGCTACGGGCGTCTGATCGGCAAGGATAAGGAAAAGGCGTTCTGGGGCACGGACCCGGATGCCGGTGCGTTCACGGACTTTATCGCGCAGTTCCTCTCTCGTTTCGGGCGTTACAATTCTCCCAAATATCTGTTTGGTGAAAGCTACGGTACGACGCGGTCTGCAATTGTCGCCAATAAGCTGGCGGATGATAAAGGGATTGATCTGAACGGCGTGATCCTGCTCTCGCAGATCATGAACTACGATAACGATATTGATGGGGTTGCTATGAACCCCTCAATTGATCAGCCGTATGTCCTGGCTCTGCCGAGCTACGCCGCAACGGCGTGGTATCATAAACGTCTGCCCGCGGAGCATCCTGACCTCAAGGCGTTCCTGAAAGAGGTGGAGCATTTTGCGCTGACGGACTACACAGCGGCCTTGCAGGAAGGAAACGCAATTTCTGACGCGCAGCGTGATGCCACAGCGCAGAAGCTGCATGACTATACCGGTCTGCCGGTGGACTATATCAAAAAGGCTGACCTGCGGATCAACGGCGGAGAGTTTGAAAAAACCCTTCAGGGCGATAAGGATCTTGATACCGGCCGTCTGGACAGCCGCTTCTCCGGCCCGACGATGGATAAGCTCTCCCAGTTCTCATATTACGACCCGCAGTCCTCTGCCATGTCTTCAGCCTATATCGCCGCGTTTAATGACTATGCGCGGAATACGCTGCATTACGGCAACTCTCCGGCCTTTGGTGACGGGTATCAGGAATACAAATTCTTCTCTGACGCCATCATGAAATGGGATTTCTCTCATAAACAGCCCAACACCGATTTCCCCATTCATGGGGCGGTCAATGTGCTGCCGGATCTGGCGTCTGCCATGAAGCATAATCCGAGCCTGAAAGTGATGCTGAATCAGGGCTATTATGATCTTGGCACCCCTTATTATGAGGGGATTTATGAAATGAAGCATCTCCCCATTTCACGTGATCTGAGCAACAATATTCAGATTGTGCAGTATGAATCCGGGCACATGGTATATGCCAACCAGAATGCTCTGACCCAGTTGCATGATAACGTCGCGAAATTCATCACGCAGACGCACAGTGCTCCGGCTGCGGTTCCGGCAAAATAAGACTGCTCAGTGTGAGAACGGGGTGGGAATAGTCCTGCCCCGGACAGGATTTTTAAAGCGGGGGCTTGCTGATACCGGCAAGCCCCTGTTTCTGTCTGAGCACAGCAATCAGCAGACTGGTGCTGACGCCCGCAACGCCTCCAAGCCCCAGCCAGTATAAAACGCCCAGCGCCGGATTATGGATCAGGCAGAGGGCCAGCGCACAGCACGGCCCCAGCATACGAAGAATCTTGCTGGCCAGAACCGCGCGTGCTGAGCGCGGAAAAGGCGAGCCGCGTCTGGGTTGTAAAAACGCATGGCTCCAGAAGGCAGCGGCCCATAGTGTCAGCACACACAGCATGATCATGCGGCACTCTCCCGTAATTTCAGGAGGGCGAAAAGGGCTATCAGGCCAGTGCAGAATGCCAGACTATCTGTTGTCAGAAAAACGCCGCCGCCCTGCATCCATGGATGTGAGCCGGAAACAAGATCCAGAAGAGGCAGCGCACATCCGGCTCCGGCAAGCAGCCCGAGTTGTTGCCGCCAGCCTGATGCAGCATGACGTGTCATGCAGAGCACCAGCGCATGAGCGGCACAGATGCCCCACACGGTAAAGAAGAGGTAAATCTCCGCCATGGTGCGGCCGGAGAGTGTGACCGGCAGGCAGCGGTTAGCCCAGAAGAAGGCAAGCGTTGCTGTAGGAAACCCGATAAGTGTTGTCTGAGTCAGAGCTTCTGCCAGACGGAACAGAGCCTGCTCCCCTGAGGAGCGGCGGCGTTTCATGAGAAACACCACCAGTCCGCTTGCGGCCAGAGCGGTTGCGGCAAGGCCGGAGCAGAAATACAACCAGCGTAAGGAGAGAGGGGCATAGCGGGCATAATGCAGTCCGCGCACAAGCTGCATGGTGGCTGTGGCAGGCGAGCTTTGTGTGGCTGAGCGCAGAAACTGCCCGTCTTTCCGGCTGAAATCCGCATGGTCTCTGGTCAGAAAGGGGCCGTAGGCATCGCTCTTGAAAATACGGACTTCATCAGGCGTAAATAAAATCAGATTGCCATCCGGACTTTGCAGAAGCTCACGGGCCTGCGCAATGAGGGGCGCAAGAGGCGGCGGTAATGGCCCCGCCTGCAAAACCCGCCCTTTTGGTGCGGTTTTTTCTTTCTTGTCCTTCCCGCCGTGATGAGAGGCAAACCAGGGCTGAGCAGGAAGCAGAACCCGCGCATGAATGGCGGTGCCGGTATAGCCCATAAAAAGAATGAAAGGCAGAAACAGCACGCCTGCCAGCAGATGGGCATCCAGCCACGCGCGTGGCCGCGGGCCAAAAGGGCGAAAGAGGATAAGGTCTGGCCAGAGTGCTTTGATATGAATGACCAGCCCGGACCCGATGGCCACTAGCAGGCAGAACCCTAGAAAGGTTACAATCTGCACACCGGGCTGATTGCCACCCCGGAGGGAGAAGTGGAAATTATAGAAAAACTGTCCGCCTGCTGTCTCACGCGCCGGGACGAGTGCGCCGGTTGTGGGTTCCAGAGCCGTGCCAACAAATTCATACCCGTCATAATGCAGGACCCGCAGAACAGGATCACGGTCTGAGGGGAGGGTAAGGAAAGCGGAAAGCCCTTTTTGCTCTTCAGCCTGAACAGCCTGAGCGGCGGCCTGTAACGCTGCCGGTGTCAGGGTGGTGCTGTGCGTCAGCGAGACCTCGGGCTGCATCCACTGGGTGATTTCCGTATCAAACACGGCCAGTGTGCCGGATGCAAAAACAAGCACCAGAAGCAGCCCGGCCAGAAAGCCAACCCAGCTATGGAGCCACCCCATATGCACCCGCAAAGTTTCACGCATGGGTCGTCTTTCTCATCAGGAGGGGAGAATGCTGGCAAGAGCGATGGAGGCACACACCACAACGCCAAGAATCAGCCCCCATGAGTGGCGGCGTCCTGCAAAACCGGCCAGGACCAGCATCGGAACAAGGGCGGCAATCACCATCCCGCCCAGATCTGTTTTAAGCCGGGCATCTTCAAGCGGTAGGAGGCGGGTCAGAACCATAATCAGATGGGCGGTTATAAAGGAGAGCGCGCAAACGCAGGCCAGCAAGCCGGACCGCCGCAGAACGGTCTGCCTTTTCTGGCTCTTTTTTGCATCTGGCCCGGAGGAAGAGCCAGCCAGACCGGTCTTTTGGGTGCGACTCATTCTCATGTTGCTAGGTGTTCAGAGGGGGACTGTAAAGCCCGGAACGGAGACGATTTTATAAAATAATATTGCGAATGTCTCTTAATTGCGTCTATGGAAGCGCACACTGTCTTTATTTCTGGATTTATCATGATGATGCGTGGTCGCCCGCCTGTCCTTTCTTCGCTGCGCCATGTGGGGCGGGGTGCAGTCCTGCTGGCAAGTGTTGCCGTTTTGAGTGGGGCCGCGTTTGCTGAGCCGCAGGAAACAACGGCAGCGGTGGCGGCTTATAAATCTGCCAGAAAAGACACCAAACCGGCAGAGACTGAGCAGCAGTCCCGGCAGGATGAAAGCCTTCTGGTGACAGCCCGACGGCGCAACCAGATGGAAGTGATCAGCGGCGGGCAGCTTGGGGCTCTGGGCACCAAGAAGGGGCTGGATGTGCCGTTTAACATCCGCAGCTATACGTCCAGTCTGATTCTCAACCAGCAGTCCCAGACGCTGGGTGAGGTGCTGGAAAATGATCCGTCCGTGCGCACCACCTATGGCTATGGGAATTTCTCTGAAATTTTCGTTATCCGCGGCTTCCCGGTCTATGGGGATGATGTTGCGATCAATGGCCTTTACGGCATTACGCCCCGGCAGCTTGTCTCCCCCCAGCTTTATGATCAGGTTCAGGTGATGAACGGCGCCAGCGCCTTTCTGAACGGGGCTGCTCCCGGCGGGACCGGTATTGGCGGCACCATCAATCTGATGTTCAAACATGCGCAGAAAACCCCCATCACGCGCCTTACGGGGGATTACGCCAGTCAGGGCGTCGGGGGCGGTAGTCTGGATGTGGGGCGGCGTTTTGGGCAGGACAAAGCCTATGGCCTGCGTCTGAACGTGGCCGGTCTGTCTGGCCAGACATCGGTTGATCATGAACGCCGCCACTCCATAGCCCTTGGTGCTGATTTTGACTGGCACGATGATAAAACCCGTATTTCTTTGGACATGAATTACCAGAATCAGGGCGTGAATGGCGGGCGTCCCGGTGTCTTTCTGGGGGCCAGCGCAACAGGTGTGCCACGTGTGCCGGGTGCGTCTCATAATTATGGGCAACGCTGGACCTATAATGATCTGAATTATATTTTCGGCATGCTCAACGTCGAGCATGATCTGTCAAAACATATTACGCTTTATGGGGCTTTTGGCGGCCTGGGCAGTGATGAAAAGGGGAATTACTCCACCCTTACGGTGCAGAATTCCCAGACGGGTGCTGCAACCGCCGGGGCGATGTATGTGCCGTATCAGCAGACGAATGAAAGCACACGGGGCGGTGTGCGCGCCCATTTTGATACTGGCCCGGTCAAGCATGAAATAAATGCCGGTGGTTCTGCCCTGTGGGAGGAAAGCCGGACGGCGTATTCCATGGCGCTCAGCTCATTTGATACAAATCTGTATAATACGGGGGCTGTTGCTGCGCCTACTGAAAACTGGACCGGGGGCAATCTGGATAATCCGCTGCCTACCAGCCGCACGCAGCTTTATAGTCTGTTCTTCTCAGATACGATGTCCTTCTGGCAGGGGCGCGTCGCGCTGACGGCAGGGTTCCGTTACCAGAATATGCTGATTAACGGTTATAATGCGTATGGCGATGGCGCGCGGACGGCCCATTATAATGAGGATGCGATTACCCCTGTTGTCGGGCTGGTGGTGCATCCTACCCGCCGTACCTCCATTTACTTCAACCGGATTGAAGGGCTGGCACAGGGGCCGACGGCAACCGGGACCAATGTGGTCAACCTTGGGCAGATTTTCCCGCCCTTTAAAAGTGTGCAGTATGAGGTTGGCGCGAAATACGACACCGGGCGCTTTACAACAACGCTTGCATTTTATCAGATTTCCCAGCCCAACTCCTATACGGAACCCTATGGGAACAGTGGCGCCTTTATTTTCCGGGAAAATGGATTGCAGCGGAACCGTGGTGCTGAGTTGAGCATCAATGGCCAGATCCTCCCCGGTCTGCGCTTTAACGGGGGTGCTACGCTGATTGATGCTGATCTGCGCCGCACCGCACAGGGCGCTAATGACGGTCATACCGCGATTGGTATTCCCAATTATACCATCAACGGAAATCTGGAATATGACCTGCCATTCCTGCGCGGGGCGACACTGGTCGGGCGTGTGGAAAATACCGGCAAACAGTGGGTGAATACGAGCAACACACTGCATCTGCCGGTCTGGACACGGTTTGATCTGGGCGCGCGCTATACTTTTGCTGTGGCGCATAAACCTCTGACACTCCGTTTTGGCGTCGATAACCTTGCTAATACCCGCTACTGGGCATCCGCTTTTAACGGGTACCTGTTGCAGGGCCTGCCCAGAACATTCAAATTTTCCTTCACCACCGATCTGTAATTGCTGCCGCGCGTGGTCATGCTTAAGTCTGGATAAGGTTCGGGGATAAAGAGCCGTTTTCTTTTCACCCGTTTTTATAAAGCCACCCTTCGGGGTGGCTTTTTTTGTTCGGACACAACAATGCAGGACAATCGATGCGCCACTTCTGAGGAAGTGGCGCTTTTGCGTGAGCGTGTCGCGCGCGTTGAAGGGGGGCATGACCACCTTCGTGACGGGCTGGATACGTTATCGCGTCAGTTTTCTGATTTGCGGAGGGATCTGACGCACTCTGTCGCGGAAAATGCGGCTCGCACGCGGCATGAAATCATGGCCCGTGTGGATGATATGAGCCGGGATGCGCAGAACCGTGATGCGGAAGTTTCAGACCGTCTTGCGCGGATAGAAGGCGGAATCCGTCTGGCAAACTGGGCCATGCTTACCTGTATCACGCTGGCCACAGGCCTGCTGGGGTGGGATCAGATGGGGAGTGCTGTCTGGCGTTTTCTGCTGTCTGTCACGCGGTTTTCCTCATGAACGGGGCGGTTGAAACTGCCGCCCGCACGGCATGGGGTGAAGCACGCGGGGAAGGACTGCGCGGGATGCAGGCCGTGCTCAATGTGATCGGGAACCGGGCTGTCCATCCCGGCTGGTGGGGGCGCGATATTGCATCGGTCTGCACAGCGGAGGCGCAGTTTTCCTGCTGGAATATGCAGGACCCCAATCGGGCCGCACTCCTTGCTGTGACGCAGGCAGACCCACAGTTCCGGCAGGCCAGCGCTCTTGCCGCCCAACTTTGCCGCCAGCAGCTTTCAGACCTCACCGCCGGGGCGGACCATTATTACGACTGGCGCGGCGCAAAGCCTGTCTGGGCACGAAAACAATTTTTTACAAAAACAATAGGCCATCACGCATTTTACCGGATTGGCCTGAAAGGATAGACGTTATGAAACAGACACTTCTGACAAGCGCCAAAGTCAGCGGTCTTGCGGCTGCTATCCCGATGCTTCTGGGCACGGTTCCTGAGACGTGGGATCACCTTATCTGCACGCTGATTGTTGTGTGCGGTGCCATCAGTACGGTCGTTCCTGTACCGCATGCGGGGTCTGCATGGATGGTGGCTTACAAAATTCTTTCAGTCGCCGGGCTGAATTTTGGCTGGGCTGCTAATCATCTTGCGGCTGCCGCGGGCACAACGCTTTCAGGTGGCGATACAGACTCGAAAAATACTGCTGTTGCACAGGCACCAAAAGCCGACGCATCATAACAGACTGTCTTTTTATGCAGCGCGCCGCGCCGGGAACACTGAGTGTTGTGGTGCGTTCCTACAGGTGAGCAGGAGAGTGTTTTATGGAAAAATTGTCTGAGGATTTCAAAGAACGCCAGAAGCCGGTGGCGCGCATTATTGTTGCGACAGGTGTGGCGGTGGCTGGTTTTCTGGTCATGCTGTTCCGGACGATCAGGAAGTCCTAAGGGTTTCCGGCGTCTTTGCTTTTAAAAATATGGCCCGGCCCTTTCTGCGTCAGCAGAGGGAGCCGGGCCTCTTTTTTTGTTTCCCGTCACCTGTACCCGTTATCCACAGGCTTACCCCCGCAGGCATCCTCAGATTCTGGGGATAAGTGCAGCCAGAGTGCGGCACGATGCGCAAGGCTGAACACGGAGATCGGAGATGGGGCTGAGTCAGCTAAGAACCTGGGCATCGGGCGAAGCTGCGCGCGCAGGTCTTTTTTAGGGGAGGCAGATTTAAGGTAGCCAGAAACGGGCAGGATTTAACCGTGCTGTTTCTCGCACATGTTGTTCTGCTGTGGCTGCAAAATGGAAAGAGGGGAGAGGCTACTCTCATCACGCCTCATGCCGGAAGCATGGAGGGGATGAAGAGCAGTAGATACAAAAAAACCGCAGCAAGCTGCGGTTTTTTTTTTGGTGCCCAGAAGAAGACTCGAACTTCCACGACCTTGCGGCCACAGATACCTGAAACCTGCGCGTCTACCAATTCCGCCATCTGGGCTCAGAAGGCAACCGGGTCACCCCGGCTGGTGAAGGGGTATTTAGCTTGGCCCATGACCCCCGTCAACGGGGAAAATACATTTTTCTGCGGTTTTGTTTCTTTTTCATGACGGGCGCAGGGTTGTGCCCCATAAGGCCGCGGAAAACCGCCATTTTTGTGGAGTTGAGCGGTATTTTTCATGCAAATCACGTCGCCAGATACGGCTGCTGACCTATTTGTGCGCACCCGGCATCCGGAAAAGGGGCGTAGACTGCGCGCAGGTTACCCGCAGACGGTGGGCCGGAGAGCAGACAGGAGTGAAAAGAACCCATGAGTGAGCAGAAGATCGCGACAGTGTTCGGCGGTGGGGGTTTTGTCGGGCGCTATGTTGTCCAGCAACTGGCCGAGGCGGGGTATCGGGTTCGCATTGCCTGCCGTCGGCCGGACAAGGCGGCTGTGCTGCGGGTTTTGGGGAATGTCGGGCAGATTGCCCCGTTTTATGCCTCAGTGCTGGATGATGCGTCGGTCGCCTGTGTGGTGGAAGGCGCGTCAGTGGTGGTTAATCTGGCGGCTGTGCTGGGGGATGCGTCCGGGCAGGGGCTTGAAGCCGTTAATGTTCAGGGTGTGGGTCGTGTCGCGCGGTTGTCCGCTCAGGCGGGTGTTTCCACATTCGTGCAGATGTCTGCGCTGGGGGCCTCTCATACCGCTCCGTCAGCTTATGGGCGGAGTCGTGCGGCCGGGGAGGACGCAGTAAGAGCGGCCATCCCGCAGGCCTCCATTATCCGTCCTTCCGTTATTTTCGGGCCGGAAGACCAGTTTTTCAATATGTTCGCCATGCTGGCGCGTTATCTGCCGGTTCTGCCTGTTTATGGGGCCCGCACCCGCCTGCAGCCCGTGTATGTGGGGGATGTTGCGCAGGTCGTGGCGCGGCTGGTGGAAGACCCTTCTCTGGCGGGCCGGGAATGGGCACTTGGCGGCCCGGATATTCTGACCATGAAGCAGATTTACCAGTGGGTCCTGCACACAACGCAGCGTTCGCGCCCGCTTTTTGAGGTTCCCCCGGCGCTGGCGCGAATTCAGGCCGCCATTTTTGAACGTCTACCGGGTCATATTCTCACGCGCGACCAGCTCCTGATGTTGTCTCAGGATAATATTGTGCCGCCCGGTCAGCCGGGCTTTGCGGAACTGGGAGTGACTGCGCAGAGTATTGATGCCGTGGTGCCGTTCTACCTGACCCGGTATCGGGCCGGAGGAGGGCGTTCTGGGATTCGTGTTGAAAAATAAGGACTTAACAATAAAAGGGTCCGAAATAGATCATATTTATCGCGGATTTTTCACCACCTTCTCTTTCGAAAATTGGAAAAATGCAGAAAGGGCAGCAATGCTGTCTTTTCAGGATACTGTGTAAGACGCTACCTCATTTCTGCTTGTTTGGGGCGAGGTCTGTCTGACGCGCGCCCTGTCTCCGGGGATCGCCTTATGACCACACCCATGCTGAAATTTGTCTCTGTTGCTCAGAAACAGCCCGATAAGCGCACGGCTCAGGCGCGCCGGGCTGATTTTGATGAGATTTATGAGGACTTCGCACCAGCGGCTGCGGGTGTGCAGGCCAGCCGGTGTTCTCAGTGTGGTGTGCCGTTCTGCTCCGTCCATTGCCCGCTGGGGAATAACATCCCCGACTGGCTGATGCTGACGGCGGAAGGGCGGCTGGAAGAAGCTTATGAAGTCTCTTCCGCAACCAATACCTTCCCGGAAATCTGTGGCCGTATCTGCCCGCAGGACCGCCTGTGTGAAGGCAACTGCGTCATTGAGCCGGGGTTTGAGAGCGTCACCATCGGGGCCGTTGAGCGTTATATTACGGACACCGCTTTTGAGAATAACTGGGTCAAGCCGACGCGCCCGGTGCGGGAACGCGCTGAGAGCGTCGGGATTATCGGCGCTGGTCCGGGCGGTCTGGCTGCGGCGGAACGTCTGCGGGCCTCAGGCTATCAGGTCCATGTGTATGACCGGTATGACCGCGTGGGTGGCCTGCTGGTTTATGGCATTCCCGGCTTTAAGCTGGAGAAGGATATCGTGGCCCGCCGCCATGCGCTGCTGGAAGAAAGCGGCGTGGTGTTCCATCTGGGGCAGGGTGTTGGCAGTGGTAAAGGAGAGCTTTCCTTCGCGGAGCTGCGCACCCGCCATCAGGCTGTTCTGATTGCAACAGGTGTCTATAAATCCCGCGAGATTGGTGGGCCGGGTGCCGGTCTGGCCGGAATTGAGCGCGCACTGGATTACCTGACGGCCTCCAATCGTCGCTCTCTGGGTGATACGTTGCCGGATGATGCACTGGCACTGGATGCTAAAGGCAAAAATGTTGTGGTGCTGGGCGGTGGGGATACCGCCATGGATTGCGTCCGCACCGCTATTCGTCAGGGCGCAAAATCCGTGAAGTGCCTGTATCGGCGGGATAAAGCCAACATGCCGGGGTCCGCGCGGGAAGTTAAAAACGCGGAAGAGGAAGGTGTGGACTTTGTCTGGCTGTCTGCCCCGGAAGCTTTTCTGGGCGATGATCATGTCACAGGTGTACGCGCTACCCGCATGAAGCTGGGCCTGCCCGATGCGACAGGCCGCCAGTCAGTCGAGCCGCTGGAGGGCAGTTCCTTCACACTGGACGCGGATCTGGTGATCAAGGCTCTGGGGTTTGACCCGGAACCGCTGCCCCAGTTGTGGGGCGAGCCTGATCTGGCCGTCTCCCGCTGGGGCACGCTCAAAGTAGGGCATGACAGCTTTATGACCAGCCTGCCCGGCGTGTTTGCCGCCGGGGATATTGTGCGCGGGGCCAGTCTGGTGGTGTGGGCTATTCGCGATGGTCGGGATGCGGCGGAACGCATTCATCAATGGATTGAAACACACGCAACGGCGCAGACCGTGGCGGAGCAGGGATAATGGGTATGCAGAAGCATCCTGACACCACGCATGGTGAAAGCGCCAAAGAGTTTTTTGAAGCGTGGGACAACAATGTTGCCGCTCTGGACGGGCTGTATGACCCGGCGGATGAGCGGGATTCCTGTGGCGTTGGTCTGGTTGCCGCACTGGATGGCAAGCGCCGGCGTGACGTGGTGGAAGCCGGTATTGCGGCCCTGAAAGCCATCTGGCACCGCGGCGCTGTGGATGCCGATGGTAAAACGGGTGATGGTGCCGGGATCCATGTTGAAATTCCGCAGAAGTTCTTTGCCGATGCAATCACCAGCACCGGGGATCAGCCGGTAGAAGGAGCCCTGATTGCGGTTGGTCAGGTCTTCCTGCCCAAGACGGACCTTGTTGCGCAGGAACAGTGCCGCCAGATTATTGAGACGGAAATTCTGGCTTTTGGCTACGGAATCTACGGCTGGCGTCAGGTGCCGATTGATACGGCATGTATTGGTGAAAAAGCCAATGCTACGCGGCCGGAAATTGAACAGATCATGATCCGTAATCTGCCGGGCACGGCAGAGGATGCGTTTGAGCGTGATCTGTATGTCATCCGTCGGCGGATTGAAAAAGCGGCGATTGCAGCGCAGGTTGACCTGTATATCTGCTCTCTGTCCTGCCGCTCGATTATCTATAAAGGCATGTTTCTGGCCGAGCATCTGACGGAGTTTTATCCGGATCTTCTGGATGAGCGTTTTGTCAGCCGCTTTGCTATTTATCATCAGCGGTATTCTACAAACACTTTCCCGACATGGAAGCTGGCGCAGCCTTTCCGGCGTCTGGCGCATAATGGTGAAATCAACACCATTTCCGGCAACATCAACTGGATGAAAAGCCACGAAACACGGTTGTCTCACCCGGATCTTGACCCATGGATGAAGGACATCAAGCCGCTGGTGCAGGCAGGTGGGTCCGATACCGCGACGCTGGATAACGTGTTTGAACTGCTGACGTTTGCCGGGCGGGATGCACCTGCCGCCAAAGCCCTGATGATCCCCGCCAGCGTGGGCGGGAATTCTCTGATGAAGCAGTCCCACCGGGACATGTTTGCCTATTGCAACGCTGTTATGGAACCGTGGGACGGCCCGGCCGCCCTGTGCGCAACGGATGGCCGCTGGGTGGTCGCTGGTCTGGACCGCTCGGGCCTGCGTCCGCTGCGCTATACGGTGACAGATGATAATCTGCTGATTGTCGGCTCTGAAACCGGCATGGTGCGTGTGCCTGAAAGCAATGTTGCCAAACGCGGGCGGCTTGGGCCGGGTGATGTGATTGGCGTCGATCTTCAGGAAGCCCGCCTGTATGGCAATGAGGAACTACTAGATCTTCTGGCCTCCCGTCAGGATTTTTCTTCATGGGTAGGCGGTATTCAGAAAATCGGCTGCATCGTGCGTTCCGATGTGAAAGAGCCCGTTTTCTATCAGGGGGATGAACTGCGCCGCCGCCAGCTTGCCGTCGGCACGACGCTGGAAGAGCTGGAAGCCATTCTGCACCCGATGGTGGAGACCGGGAGCGAAGCGATTGGCTCCATGGGGGATGATACGCCGTTGGCGGTGCTGTCTCCGCGCTTCCGGGGTCTGTCACATTATTTCCGGCAGGGCTTTAGTCAGGTCACCAATCCGCCGATTGATTCCCTGCGCGAATCCCGCGTGATGAGCCTTGTGACCCGTCTGGGAAATCTGGGGAATATTCTCGATCAGTCCGCAGAGCAGTGTGAAATGCTGCAACTGCCCAGCCCGGTTCTGACATCGGGTGAATATGAGGCTCTGCGCGCCTTCTGCGGCACATCCGGGTGTCTGATTGACTGCTCCTTCCCGGCGAAGGAAGGCGAGGCTGGCCTGCGTGAAGCCATTGCCCGCATCCGGCGTGAGGCGGAAGAAAGTGTGCGCGGTGGCTGCACGCATGTCTTCCTGACGGATGAAAACCAGTCTCCGGACCGCGCGTACATCCCGATGATTCTGGCGACGGCGGCGGTCCATACGCATCTTGTCCGCAATTCTCTGCGCACCTTCACGTCTCTCAACGTGCGGGCGTCCACCACGCTGGATGTGCATTCCATCGCCGTGACCATCGGGGTGGGCGCGACGACGGTAAACCCGTATCTGGCGCAGGAATGTATTGCGGACCGGCATCGTCGCGGCCTGTTTGGCACCCTCAGCCTGCGTGAATGTATGGAGCGTTACCGCAAGGCGGTGGATAAAGGGCTGCTCAAGATCATGTCCAAAATGGGCATATCAATCGTGGCGTCTTACCGTGGCGGCTGTAACTTTGAGGCGGTGGGGCTTTCCCGCGCACTGACGGCAGAATTCTTCCCCGGTATGCCGTCCCGCATTTCCGGCATTGGTCTGCCCGGCATTGCCCGTAACGTGCTGACCTTCCATCAGGAAGCATGGGATTCCGCGTCTCTTGCTCTCCCTGTCGGTGGTTTTTACAAACTGCGCCGCAAGGGGGAACAGCATGCGTTTGATGGTACGCTGATCCATATGCTCCAGACCGCTGTGGCGAGTGACAGCTTTACCATCTACAAACGCTATGCCGATGCCGTGCGCGCCCAGCCGCCGGTGGCACTGCGTGATCTTCTGGACTTCCGGGAGGGTCGCACGCCCATTCCGGTGGAGGAAGTGGAAAGCATTACGCAGTTGCGGAAACGCCTGATCTCACCAGCAATTTCTCTTGGCGCACTCAGCCCGGAAGCGCATGAGACGCTGTCCATCGCCATGAACCGGATTGGCGCGAAGTCTGACTCTGGGGAGGGCGGGGAAGATCCGGAACGCGCAAAACCGCGCCCGAATGGCGATAATGCCTCTTCCGCCATCAAGCAGGTGGCCTCCGGCCGCTTTGGCGTGACGGCGCAGTATCTGAATGATTGCCGTGAGCTGGAAATCAAGGTGGCACAGGGTGCCAAACCGGGTGAGGGCGGCCAGTTGCCGGGCTTTAAAGTCACGGAACTGATTGCAAAGCTGCGTCATGCCACACCGGGTGTCACTCTCATTTCCCCGCCGCCGCATCACGATATTTATTCAATCGAGGATCTGGCGCAGCTCATTTATGATCTGAAACAGATCAACCCCGAGGCGACTGTGACCGTCAAACTGGTCGCACGCTCCGGCATCGGCACCATTGCGGCCGGTGTGGCGAAGGCGAAGGCCGATGCCATTCTGATTTCCGGCCATTCCGGTGGCACCGGGGCCAGTCCGCTAACATCTGTCAAATATGCGGGTCTGCCGTGGGAGCTGGGGCTGGCGGAAGCCCATCAGGTACTGATGCTCAACCGCCTGCGGCACCGCGTAAAGCTGCGCACGGATGGCGGTATCAAAACCGGGCGGGATGTGGTGATTGCCGCCATGCTGGGTGCGGAAGAGTTCGGGATTGGCACCGCTAGCCTTGTGGCGATGGGCTGCATCATGGTGCGCCAGTGCCACTCCAACACCTGTCCGGTGGGCGTGTGCTCGCAGGATGAGGCGATGCGCAAGAAGTTTGAAGGCACGCCGGAGAAGGTGATCAACCTGTTCTCCTTTATTGCGGAAGATGTGCGCAATATTCTGGCGTCTCTGGGCTTCCGGAGCCTGAATGAAGTGATCGGCCGGACTGATCTGCTGCGTCAGGTCTCTCGCGGTGCGGATTATCTGGATGATCTGGACCTCAACTCTTTGCTCTCACAGGCAGACCCGGGCCCGTATGCACGCTACTGCACACTGGAAGGCCGGAACGAGGTGCCGGACACGCTGGATGCGCAGATGATTAGCGATGCAAAGCCGCTGTTTGATCACGGCGAGAAAATGCAGCTGCATTACAATGTGCAGAACACGCAGCGTGCCATTGGCACCCGTATGTCCTCGCTCATTGTGCGCAAGTTTGGCATGACGACGCTGGCGCCGGGGCACCTCACGGTGCGTCTGCGTGGCTCAGCCGGGCAGTCTCTCGGGGCATTCGCCGTGCAGGGGCTGAAGCTGGAAGTGCTGGGGGATGCCAACGATTACGTCGGGAAGGGTCTCTCCGGTGCGACCATCACTGTGCGGCCTTCTCCGTCCTCCCGTCTGGTCAGCAACCAGAACGCCATTATCGGCAACACCGTGCTGTATGGCGCGACGGCAGGGGAACTCTATGCCGCAGGGCAGGCGGGTGAACGCTTTGCCGTGCGCAACTCCGGTGCGGTTGCCGTGGTGGAAGGCTGCGGGTCCAACGCCTGTGAATATATGACGGGCGGCACCGTGGTGGTGCTGGGTGAAATTGGGGACAATTTCGGCGCGGGCTTTACCGGCGGCATGGCGTTTGTGCTGGATGATGCCAACACGTTTGAAAAACGCGTTAATCCGGAGGCACTCCTCTGGGCCCGTGTGACAGAGGGCCGCTGGGCACAGGACCTGCGGCGTCTGGTCGAGCGGCATGTGGAAGAAACCGGCTCGCCTTACGCGACAAACCTGCTGCATAAATGGGACGATGTTCTGCCGCGCTTCTGGCAGATTGTGCCGAAGGACTATGCCCGCATCATCGGCTTTACTGTGCCGGAAGACGCACTGGCTCAGTCTGCCTGATCAGGCCTGTTTCTGAGCAGAGAATATCTGCTCAGAAACAGTATTCCAGAAGGCTGGCTTCTGTTTCCTCAGTGAGGGAAGGGGAGCGGCCTGCCGGGGGAGGCGTGACCTGCGCCTTATGTGAACCCCGATTGCGTTCACATGTACTCGCCTCATGATAAATTGCACGGTAGGATGCGGCTTATGAAACAGACAGCGCATTCTCACCGTTCGTCCCGGCTTCCGGCCTTTGCTGCGGAAGCGGGGGCTGTGGCCGCAACCAGTGCCGCGCCGGGGCAGGGGGCTTCCGCCCTTCCGCGCTGGGACCTCTCGGCTCTCTATAACAGTATGGAAGATCCCGCCATCACGCAGGATCTGGATCAGGCTGCGCAGCAGGCACAGGACTTTGCCGCCCGGTATCAGGGCAAGCTGGCCGGGCTGAGCGGGGCGGAGGTTGCCGAAGCGATCCGGGCCTGTGAGGCAATTGAGGAAACGCTGGGTAAAGCGGGGTCCTACGCCTCCCTGCTGTTTGCCGCGAATTCATCCGATCCGGCTATCAGCCGGTTCAGCCAGTCCATCAGTGAAAAGCTGACGGAAATTTCCACGCATCTTCTGTTCTTCACGCTGGAACTCAACCGGCTGGATGAGGCCGATCTGGCGCAGAAAATGCAGGACCCGGCGCTGGCGCACTGGAAGCCGTTTCTGGATGATACCCGTCTGTTCCGCCCGCATCAGCTCTCTGATGAGGTCGAGAAAGTTCTGCTGGAAAAATCCGTCACGGGTGCACAGTCCTGGTGCCGCCTGTTTGATGAAACGATTGCCGCCCTGCGCGTCACGCTGGATGGCACGGAAATGCCGGTTGGCGATGCGCTGAACCGCCTGTCCGATTCGGATCGCTCCGTGCGGGAAAAAGCCGGGAAGGCCGTTGGCAAGGTGTTTGGTGAGAATGTGCGGCTGTTTGCCCTCATTACCAATACATTAGCCAAGGACAAGGCCATTTCCGACGGGCTGCGCCATTACGCCCGCCCCACATCCTCCCGCAATCTGTCCAACATGGTGGAAGATGAGGTGGTGGATGCGCTGGTTTCCGCCGTGCGGGAAGATTATCCGCGTCTGGCGCACCGCTATTACGCCCTGAAGGCGCAGTGGATGGGGCTGGATAAGCTGGAACACTGGGACCGCAACGCCCCGCTGCCCGGTTGTGAAGACCGTAAAATCCCGTGGGACGAAGCAAAACAGATTGTGCAGAAAGCCTATGATGGCTTTGACCCGCGCATGGGCAAGGTGATCAACACCTTCCTGACGCATCCGTGGATTGATGTGCCGCCCGCACCGGGCAAGTCTCCGGGGGCGTTTGCGCACCCCACGGTGCCGTCCGCTCATCCGTTCATCCTGCTGAACTATCATGGCCGCACGCGCGATGTGATGACGCTGGCGCATGAGCTGGGGCATGGTGTGCATCAGGTTCTGGCGGCGAAGCAGGGGTATTTTCAGTCCAACACTCCGCTGACACTGGCTGAAACCGCGAGTGTGTTTGGGGAAATGCTGACCTTCCAGTCCCTGCTGGATGCCGAGACAGACCCGGCGCGCAAACGCACGCTGCTGGCTGGCAAGGTGGAGGATATGCTCAACACCGTGGTGCGCCAGATTGCGTTCTACGAGTTTGAAACCCGCGTGCATGATGAGCGGAAATCCGGTGAGCTTCTGCCCGAGCGGATTGGGGAAATCTGGCGACAGGTGCAGACAGAAAGTCTCGGTCCGGCCTTCAACTTCACGCCGGAATATGATGTGTTCTGGGCGTATATCCCGCACTTCATTCACTCGCCGTTCTATGTCTATGCCTATGCGTTTGGGGATTGTCTGGTGAATGCCCTGTATGGTGTGTTCAGTGAGGGCGCTCCGGGCTTTCAGGACAAATATATCGCCATGCTGGAAGCAGGCGGCACCAAACGGCACAGGGAATTGCTGGCGCCCTTCGGGCTGGATGCGTCTGACCCCGGCTTCTGGCGCAAGGGGCTGGATGTGATTTCCGGCTTTATTGACCAGCTGGAGCAGGCATAACATGGCGGAGCGGGATCTGGATAATACCGGCGTTTTTGGGGAACTGCGCCGGATGGTCCAGACAACCGGCACCGTGGGCGGCATTGCGGCCCGCCTTGCCGGGCACAAGATGGGCATCCGCTCTGGTGGGGCTTCTCACGCGGAAGATCTGAAGTCCATTCTCGGCGGCCTGAAAGGGCCGCTGATGAAGGCCGCACAGCTTCTTTCCACCATTCCCGGCGCACTGCCGGATGAATATGCGGAAGAACTCGCCCAGTTGCAGGCTAATGCGCCGCCTATGGGCTGGAACTTTGTGCGTCGCCGCATGACGGCGGAGCTGGGGGCTGGCTGGGAGAAGAATTTCCGCTCCTTCGGGCGGGAGGCCTCAGCCGCCGCAAGCCTCGGGCAGGTGCACAAAGCGGTGCTGACCGATGGCCGGCAGGTGGCGTGCAAGCTGCAATATCCGGACATGAATGCGGCAGTAGAAGCAGATCTGCGCCAGTTCCGGATGGCTATTGGTGTTTATCACCGGCTGGATAACGCCATCCGGCAGGATGATGTGGTGGAGGAACTGACCGAGCGCCTGCGTGAGGAACTGGATTACCTGCGTGAGGCCGCCAACATGCGCCTGTATCGCAGCGTTCTGGCAGACTGCCCGGAGGTGACGGTTCCTGCCCCGGTGGATGAACTCTGTACACGCCGCCTGCTGACCATGGAATGGGTCAATGGACGTGGCCTGAACGCGGTCATTCAGGCAGGCCTGACGGAAGAGCAGAAGCAGAGAATTGCCCGCACGCTGTTCCGTGCATGGTATGTGCCGCTCTATCAGTATGGTGTGGTGCACGGGGACCCCCATATGGGCAACTTCACCGTGCGGGACGATTACGGCCTGAATCTGCTGGACTTTGGGGCAATCCGTATTTTCAGCCCGGCCTTTATCAAGGGCAATCTTGATCTTTATCGCGCCTTGCAGACCAAAGATAAGGAGCTTGCCACGCAGGCTTACGCGGCGTGGGGCTTTAAAGATCTGACGCCGGACAAGGTCGATGTGCTGAATGAGTGGGCCGGGTTCCTGTATGAACCGCTGATGGATAACCGCGTGCGGTATATTCAGGAAGGCAACAACCCCAATCAGGGCCGGGAAATCCTGACCCGCGTGCATGAGGGCCTGCAACGCACCGGGGGCGTCCGTCTGCCGCGTGAATTTGTGCTGGTGGACCGCTCGGCTGTGGGGCTTGGGTCTGTCTTTATGCGGCTGAAAGTGAAAATGAACTGGTACGAACTCTTCCATGAGATCGTGCAGGAGTTTGACGAGGCTGCTCTGGCAGCCCGCCAGAAAGCGGCGGTGGACGCAGCCTGCTTTCCGACAACGCCTGCGAGCTAACAAGCGAGCAGAGCGCCAGGGGCTCCCGTAATCCTGCCTCACGCCTTACCCCCGCAGGGAATGTGTGAGGCAGGGGCGGCCCCCCCTGCCTCTGGTCGGAGGCGGGAGGCAGGTCTTTCAGGGGTTTAGTACGCCTGATAGTCCACTTTTTTCAGGTGCTTTTCATTATAATCAAGCTGGTCCTGCGTAAGCTGAAAGCCCACTTCAAACCGGTAATCCGAATCCGTGTTCTTGGGCGGAATGGGCAGATCAACCGTGACGACCTTGCTGTCACTCGTGATGCTGGAGAGGTTGGCCGGGAACTGGAATGTGTGTTTGAACACATGCTTGTTCACAATCTTATCTCCATGCAGCACGGCGATAAACCACGGCAGCGTAACGGTGCTGCCTGCCGCTGCGGGGCCGTGACTGACCACAAAGCGCAGCGCGATTCGGGTTTTCAGGTCCTTCGGACCGGCCGCCAGACAGTCCCCCTGCAACTTCAGAATGCTGGCCTTTGTAATCAGGTGCGGGAAGGTCGCGGTCTTGCCGTCATACAGATAATAATCCGCGGCTTCCGGCGGAATATGCGTCAGCGGGCAGGACGGCGCGAAGGATATGGAGGCACTTTCCTCATCCCCGCAGCCACCAAGGGTGGTCAGCAGGCCAAGAGCCGCAAGACCTGACACCGCAAAGCGGGGCAGCAGACGGCATGGACGAGAAAGGTCTTGGGACATGTGCAAATCCGGAATTATCGGTTAGAGGGGGTTGAACAGATAAAAAACAAGCAAAATAGAACATCAAGCAGGGGTGTGCTGGCCACCATGCCGGAAAACGGGTTGCATCACCACCTCGGTTTGCGTAGGCCATGGCCACGGTGACCGAGACCTGCTCAGGGTTTCGGGCATAGCCTACCTTACTTAATGCTTCTTAGTAGCTGTTTTTTCTATACCGTCCGCCGCAAGTTTGGGGAACACCATGCCCGATCAAACACCGTCTGTTGCCACACAGGAGCCTGCACAGGCTTCTCATGGCAGGTCTCTCAAGGTTCTTCTCGCTGGTCCGCGTGGGTTCTGCGCCGGGGTAGACCGCGCAATCCGCGTGGTGGAAGAAGCCATCCGCCGCTACGGCGCACCTGTTTATGTGCGTCATGAAATTGTCCACAACCGGACGGTGGTGGAAGCGCTGGAAGCGCAGGGCGCCATTTTTGTCGAGGAACTGGATGAAGTTCCGGCCGATGGCCATGTTGTGTTTTCCGCCCACGGCGTGCCCAAGACGGTGCCCGCGGAGGCAGAACGCCGTAACCTGCTGTATCTGGATGCAACCTGCCCTCTGGTGTCCAAGGTGCACCGTGAGGCTGAGCGTCATTTTGCCGGGGGTGGCCCGGAAAGCCGCCATATCCTGATGATCGGCCATGCCGGGCACCCGGAAGTGGTGGGGACCATGGGGCAGTTGCCTCCCGGTGCGGTCACGCTGATCAATGATGCGGAAGAAGCCCGCACCGTGCAGCCTGCTGATCCGGCCCGTCTGGCGTTTATCACGCAGACCACGCTCTCCGTTGATGATACGGCGGAAATTGTGGACATCCTGCGTGAGCGCTTTCCGCTGATTGAAGGGCCGAAGCGCGAGGATATCTGCTACGCCACAACCAACCGTCAGGAAGCCGTGAAGGCCATTGCGCCGGAATGTGATCTGGTGATTGTGATTGGCTCACCCAACTCCTCCAACTCCCAGCGTCTGCGGGAAGTGGCTGAGCGCTCCGGTGCCGCGCGCGCTCTGCTGGTGCAGCGTCTGGATGCGCTGGACTGGTCCGTGCTGGACGGTGTGAACACGCTGGGCATTACCGCCGGGGCCTCCGCGCCGGAAGCTCTGGTGCAGGAAATGGTGGCCGAAATGGCCAAGCGTTACACGCTGTGCATTGATGAACGCACGGTGAAGGAAGAAAACGTGATCTTCCGTCTGCCTGCTCCTCTGGGCTGAGGGCAGTCAGGCAGGATGGCTGTTTATACAGATGTGAGTGATGAGGCTCTTGAGGCTTTTCTAAGCGATTACGCCATCGGGAATCTGGTGGCGTTTCGCGGGATTGCCGAAGGGGTGGAAAACAGCAATTTCCAGCTGCGGACCACACAGGGGGATTTTATCCTCACGCTGTATGAAAAGCGCGTGAATGCGCAGGAACTTCCGTGGTTTCTGGGGCTGATGCAGCATCTGGCCGGGCAGGGCGTTTCCTGCCCGCAGCCTGTTGCCAGTAAGGCCGGGCAGACGCTTGGCACCCTCGCCGGGCGGCCCGCAGCCATTACGACCTTTCTGCCCGGTGTCTGGCCGCGCAAAATCCGGCAGGAGCATTGCCGCCCGCTCGGGCAGGCACTGGCCTGCCTGCATGAGGCCGGACGCAGCTATACACCCGTCCGCCCCAACGCTCTGGGGCCGGACGCATGGCAGCCTTTGCTGGATTCCTGCCGGGCAGGAGCGGATGCCGTGCATCCCGGCCTGCTGGCGGAACTGGATGAGGCATTTACGCATATTCTGCCGCACTGGCCGGGGCACGGCGCAAATGCTGCGCTGCCGCGCGGCCAGATCCACGCGGATCTGTTCCCGGATAATGTTTTCTTTTTGCAGAAGAGCGTTTCCGGCCTGATTGATTTTTATTTCGCCTGCACAGATTTTCTGGCGTACGACATCGCTATCTGCCTCAATGCTTGGTGCTTTGAAGGGGATGGGTCGTTTAACGTCACATTCGGGCGGCAACTCTTGCAGGGCTATGAATCCGTGCGCCCGCTGAGTGCTGAGGAACGGCAGGCTCTGCCCGTTCTGGCCCGAGGTGCGTCCATGCGCTTTTTGCTGACGCGCCTGTATGACTGGATCAACACACCCGCCGATGCGCTGGTAACCCCCAAAGACCCGCTGGATTACCTCAGGCGCCTGCGCTTCCATCTGGCAACGGAGACGGTTGATGGCTACGGATTCTGAAACCTCTCCCGCCCCGGAACAACAGGGGGAGCCGCAGCCTGAGGCACAGGTTGTGGAAATCTGGACCGACGGTGGCTCCCGCCCCAACCCCGGCCCCGGTGGCTGGGGTGTTCTGCTCCGCTTTAAGGGTGTTGAGCGGGAACTCTCTGGTGGCGAGGAAGCAACCACCAACAACCGTATGGAGCTGACCGCAGCAGCGGAGGCTCTGGAAGCCCTCAAACGCCCCTGCACCGTGCGCCTGCACACGGATAGCGAGTATGTGCGCAACGGCATTACCCGCTGGCACACCGGCTGGGTGCGCCGCAACTGGCGCAATGCCTCGGGTGATCCGGTTGCGAATATGGATTTATGGCGTCGCCTGCTGGAGGCCGCCAAACAGCATGATGTGTCCTGGCACTGGGTTAAAGGCCATTCCGGTGTGCCGGAAAATGAACGGGTGGATGAACTGGCGACCGAAGCCCGTAAAGCCGTGGAAGAGGCCATGAAAAACCCCGGCTGACGGGGGAGACGGCCAGAGAGTGTGAGCGGGAGCGGATGATGCCTGATTTCTCTTCAAAACAGTTCGTCATTGTTCATGGTTATATGGCCAGCCCCGAGGCGCACTGGTTCCCCTGGCTCAAGGCGCAGCTGGAGCAGGCCGGGGCTACGGTGCATGTGCCCGCTTTGCCATTCTCCCAGAACCCGGACCCCCAGCTCTGGGCTGAAACGCTTGAGACAGTTCTGCCGCATCTGAATGAGCGGACCGTGCTGATTGGCCATAGCCTCGGCTGTGTCACTCTGCTGCGGCATGTGCTGTCCCGGCCGGAAGGAGAGACCTTAGGAGGCTATGTGCTGGTCTCCGGGTTTGACCAGCCTCTTCAGACCCTGCTACAGCTAGATGCGTTTACGGCACGCCCGCTGGATTATGCGGACCTGCAACGCCGGGCCGCATTCCGGGCCTCTGTTTTTTCCGATAATGATCAGATCGTAGCCCCTCAGCTTTCTCGCGCTCTGGCGGCCGCGCTGGAGACCACGACGCTGGAAGTACCCGGAGGCGGGCATTTTCTGGGGCGCGAGGGATATGAGCAGTTTCCGGCCCTGCTGGATTTGCTGCGACAGGCCTGAGAGCGGCCTGTGTTGCGCGTTGTCACAAAAAAGGTCTGCTGTCTGCCATGACGATTTGCCCGATTGTCTGCTTCCCGGACCAGCGTTTGCGGCAGGTGGCCGCACCTGTCACGGTTTTTGATGCCGGTCTGGCAGCTCTGGCACAGGATATTCTGGAAAGTATGCGGGCCGCTCCGGGCATTGGCATGACGGGCCCCCATATTGGCGTGGGGCAGCGTATTGTGGTGCTGGAACTGCCGGACGCCGCGCGCCCACAGATCTACGTTAATCCGGAAATTCTCTGGATGTCGGACGACATGATCCGGCAGGAGGAGGGAAGTGTCTCCATGCCAGGGGTGACGGAGGATATTGAGCGGGCTGCGAAAGTCCGCGTGCAGTATCAGGATCTGGACGGGGTGACCCATGTGGAAGAGGCGGAGGGCCTGCGCGCTGCCTGCCACCAGCATGAAATTGACCAGCTTAATGGCCTGTTCTGGCTCCAGCGGTTATCTGGCCTTCGGCGTAGGCGCGTGATGGACCGTTATGAAAAATTGCAACGCCGCCAGAAGGAACTGCGGTAAAAGCCTGTCACACGGAGGTCGCCAGCCTTCACGCGCCGGGCGGTGTCGTCTCTGTTGTTTTGAAAGGTCCGGTGTGCCTGTCCGTATCAGGAAAACCAGTAAGACGCTTCTTGGCTATCTTGTCGCCTTTGTGGTGCTTTCGGCCTTTTATATGTCTCTGGCCGCAACTCTGCCGCTTAATTCGGACAGTGTGTCTGCTGTGCTGGAAGCACGGGATATTCTGCACGGCAATGTTCTGCTCCGGGGCTGGGATCTGTCCACAGAGCCCTATTATGTGACGGAAATTCTCCCTTATGTAGTGGCAGCCGGTCTCGCTGGCTGGCATCTGTCTTTCTACTATCTGGTGCCGGCCATGCTGCTGGCCGCCCTGGTGTTGCTGGCGTTCCGGTTGTATCAGGTGCTGGCTCCGGCAGGTGCGTGGTTTTGGCTGGTACTGGTGGCGGCCCCGACCGCGTTTGGGGTGCAGGTGTTGCTTATCCCCTGCATCCATATCGGCGCGTATATTGGTGTGCTGGCGTGCTGGCTGTTGATTTTTGCCCAGAAAAAGCAGGAAAGATCGGCCGTATGGGGGGTATTTGTTGGCCTGCTGGTTCTGTGCCTCGCCAGCGATGATATTATAAAATACGGCTTCATTCTGCCCGTTTTGGGCGCGCTTGCGGTGCTGAGTGTGCAAAAGCGTCGGCTGGAACAGGGCCGGTTGCTACTGTGCTTGCTGGTGTCTGTGGTGCTGGCAAATGGGCTTAAAACCGTGCTGACCCATAACGGCGCCTTTCATGTGCCGGGGTTATGGACGATGGCGTTCGCGGGGCAGGGGCGGATTGGGTATAACCTGTCTGTGCTGGTCTCTGGTGTGCTGCATTTTTTCGGCGCGTATTTTTTTGAAAAAGAGTTCTCCCTCCACGGGTCCGGATCAGAACTCTTCCATCTGGCTGTGCTGCTGCTGGCGCTGTGGGGCGTTGTGCGGATTGCCCGCAGCAAAACCATTCTGCCCGATGTGTTTGATTACGCGGCCTTGTTCTGTATCGGCCTTATGGTCGGCGCATTTACGTTTAGCCAGTTACCGATTGATGATGCCTCAACGCGGTATCTGGTGTTGCCTTATGTCATGATGGCGCTTCTGCTGGCCCGGCATACGGTTTTGCCCGCGGGCGGGCGGATGGTTGGACTGATCGGGGCGGCGGCTTATGCGCTGCTCAGCGTGCCTGCTCCTGTAGTGCATTTCTGGCAGACCAACCGGAATTTCCCGGTGAATATGGAACTGGCCCGCCTCGGGCTGAGGCAAGGGTTTGCACCGTACTGGAGTGCTGCGGTCAATACTCTGCCCAACCCGGTGCGGATTGCGCCTGTGGACTTTAGCGCGGAGATCAGGCCGTTTCATTTCCTGTCAAAACGGGACTGGTACACGCAAGGCGGCACTTTTTTCCTGTGTGATACCCCGGCTCAGGCCGCACAGGCGCAGGCGCGTTTTGGCGCAGCGCAACGTGTGGAGCCAGTGGACGGGCATGTTTTGCTTGTGTGGGATAAAACGCTGACGTTGGCGGATTAGTGCGGGGTTAGCCTAACCATAAGCCGGTCCGCTATCAGGCAAGGCAAAATGGCAGGACAAAATAAGCAGGCGGCGGGGCTCACTGAGTAGGGCCGGGGCAGAAATCTGTCCCCAACTCAGGAGAGACGAAGCGGAGGAACAGTTTTTCTTGAGTCTCTTCGTCCGCCTGCTTACCTAACCTGCCACCCTGCCACCCTGCCACCCTGCCACCCTGCCACCCTGCCAACACCTGTCTGTGTGCTGTCGGTTAAGTCTGTTTCGGCGCGTCTCAGCGGTCCGTCAGGCGGAATTCAATGCGGCGGTTGCGGGCATAGGCGGCGGCACTGCTTTCTGTATCCAGCGGCTGGTAATCAGCAAAGCCGGTGGCCGCCAGATGGTGTGGGTCAATCCCTTCCGCCACCAGCAGCTTGACCACCGTAATGGCGCGGGCGCTGGACAGTTCCCAGTTGCTGGGGAAGGCGGTGTGAATGGGCTGGCGGTCCGCATGGCCGTCCACACGCAAAATCCACGGGATATCGGCCGGGATGTGGCTGGTTACGCTTTTCAGAGTCTGCGCCAGCGTATGGATTTCTGACCGGCCTTCTGGCGAGAGGTCCGCGCTCCCCACCGGGAAGAGCACTTCGCTCTGGAACACAAAGCGATCCCCCACCACATGCACGCCCTTCTGGTTGTGCAGGATGTCCCTCAGGCGGCCAAAAAATTCGGAACGGTACCGGCTGAGCTGCCCTACCTTGTCCGCAAGAGCGGTGTTTAGTCTGGCGGACAGGTCACCAATGGTGGCGTCTTTGCTCTGCACGGTTTTCTGCGTCACATCCAGCGCCTGCGCGAGTGCCGCAAGGCGGGCGTTCAGGTCTGTCAGTTCATCATTCAGTTGTGTCACCCGTGTCTGGTCGGCAACGCTCAGGGCGCTGGCGGCCTGCGCGGCGCTGCGGGCGGCTTCAGCTTCAGCCGTGCGGGCAGAAAGCGCTTCGGTATCCTGCGTATGCTGGGCCTGAAGGCCGGTGACGCTGCTTTCCAGCGCATGCGCGCGGGCATGTTCCGTATCAAGCTGGCGGGAAAGCTCGGCAGTCTGGCCTTCCAGCTTTTCCAGCACATGTTCACGCCGGTTGAGGGCTGCGGAGAGCAGGGTCTGGCCCATGACAAACACCAGCAGCACAAAAATGACGACCATAAGCAATGTGGACAGCGCATCCACATAGCCGGGCCAGGCATCCAGCCCGGCGTGCAGCTTTCTGCGGCGGCGGGCCATGCTCAGGGTGCTTTCCGGTCGGCGGGTGCGGTCTCGGCGGTGGCGGCAACGGTGCGGGCCAGCAGGCGGAGGTCATTCCGCAGGTCCGCCGTCATGCGGGCGCGGCCTTCCTCAGTGTTCTGCACCAGAGTGTGCAGCAGGCGTTCAATATTATGCAGCGCTTCTGTCTGGCCGGAGGAGGCTTCCAGCTTGTCGGACAGCTTGCTGAGGATCGCACTTTCCCGCTCGCGACGGGCCTCACTTGTGCGCACCAGATTTTGCAGGGATTCCAGATTTTCAGCCGTTTGTTCCAGCAGGGCCTGAATATAGGCCGGAACGGAGGAAGAGCTTTCCACCCCGGATCCGGAGGGGGCACCAAAACGGGTCTGTTCGGCCAGCCATTCTTCCAGCTCGTTAAAAAAGCGGTTTTGTGCCTGCCCGGCCGTCAGATCCAGAAAGCCCAGCACCAGTGCGCTGGCCAGCCCAAACAGGGAGCCGGAAAACGCCGTGCTCATGCCATGCAGCGGTTTGGCCAGCCCGGTTTTAAGCTGCCCGAACATGGCATCCAGATCCCCCGCGCCGACGGACATGTTGGCGATCACATCCGCAATGGCCGCGACTGTCAGCAGCAGGCCATAAAACGTGCCGAGCAGGCCCAGAAAAATCAGCAGGCCGGTGAGATACCGTGAGACTTCCCGCCCTTCATCCAGCCGTCCGGAAATGGAGTCCAGCACGGCCTGCATGGCGGGGGTGGAGAGTGCTGCCGGGTTGCCGCGCTGGTCCGGACGGGTGCCGAGGGCTGTAGCCAGCGGGGCCAGCATCCGTGGCGGCGGCAGAGCAGCCAGACCCGTGCGGGACTGACGGATGGCGTCTACCCAGCCTACTTCCGGCAGAAGGCGGCGCACCATCAGGATATTCCACAGGATGCCGATGGCCAGAAGACCCAGAATCAGCCCATCAAGCAGGGGGTTGCTGAAAAAGGCGTCCCGCAGGGGCCGCCACAATGTTGCAGCGACAAGCGCCACACACACGAGAAACCCGATCATTCTGAAGAGATACTGTGTGGGGCGCGTCATTGGGTTCCGGTCCGGTTAGAAGAGGAAGGGCGTCAGGGTACAGCGTCTGACTGGTAAATATCTATATAATCCTGTCCGCCATTGGTGGCGGGGGCCTTGGGCAGGCCAATGACGCGCAGATAAATGCGCGTGGAGGCAATGCCGCCATTCATCAGCACGCTGCGGGCCGCAAGCCCGCGGGAGAGCGCCATACGGCGCGGCATGGAGGGATCATCCACAGCGCCGGAGCTGTAAGCGTCAATCAGCGCGCGCACATGGGGCTTTTCACTCAGAGCCTGCCCGAAAGCCAGAAGCGCCTGATGCGTTTCCGGGTTCAGCGTCGCGGCTCCGGCGGCAAAGGTAATCCGCACGCCGCCCGGAATGGTGGATACGCTGCCTGTGGCTTTTTCATCAATGGCGGGCTGCGCGGGCATGGGGAAGGGGTGGAGTTCCACATCCGGCGGGGCGGGGGTGAGTTGCGGCACCGGAGGCGGTGCCAGTGGAATGGTTGCCGGAGGCGCCGGGTGCGCGGGTTTGACAGGGCCAGCGGCTGGAGTTGCAGCAGTGCCAGTGCCAGTGCCAGTGCCAGTGCCAGTGCCAGTGCCAGTGCCAGTGCCAGTGCCAGTGCCAGCGTGCGTGGCAGGGGCATTGGGTGGGGTGGAAGACGCGCTCTGTGCAGCGGGTGCACCCGTCCCGGTGCCTGCTACCGCTGGCGTGGCCGGATGGGTCAGCGCAGGTTCCGTCGCGGGCTGTTTTACTGTCCGTTTTGGCGTCGGTTTTGCCTTGTGCGGAGCCGGATGCGGCGCGCTGTGGGCGGGTGTTGCCGGGGCCGCGGGCTTGCTGGCCAGCTTGTCCAGCGCCTGTGTGTTGGTGACAACCTGCGCGTGCGCCAGCGTGGTCGGTAGCAGCAGGAGGGCGCACAATCCTGTCAGACGGCGCGGTCGGAGATGAGCGTTGTGCATTGCGGGCAAGACTAAACCAGAAGAGGGACGGGGTGGAATGGCAGAACGCCTTTCACGATGATCTTTTATACGCCGGAAGGGGCGAATATGCGGCATCAGGCAGAAAACTGCTCTGCGGTAATGCGCTCGGAGAGTGTCTGGCCGGGATCAAACAGCACCGTGACGGCCAGCGTGCGGTCCTCATGGATCTGCACGGACACCACATCCCGGATTTCTATCGAATCTGCCACCGCCGCCACCGGGCGTTTTTCTGGCTCCAGAATGGTAAAGCCAACGCGTGCGGTGGACGGCAGCAGCGCGCCGCGCCAGCGCCGGGGCCGGAACGGGCAGATGGGGGTCAGCGGCAGCAGATTGCCCGAAAGCGGGACAATAGGGCCGTGGGCGGACAGATTATAGGCGGTGGACCCGGCGGGGGTGGAGAGCAGCGCACCATCACAGATCAGTTCGGGCATCCGCACCAGATCATCCACATCGACCCGGATTTTCGCGGCCTGACGGGTCTGGCGGAACAGGAAGACATCATTCAGGGCCAGTGCCTCATGCGTGTCACCCTGCATGGTGCGGGCTTTCATGCGCAGGGGGTGCAGGGTAGCGGCCTGTGTGGTGATCAGGCGCTGCGGAAGGCTGTCTTCCAGCATCGGGTTCATCAGAAACCCGACGGAGCCGCAGTTCATGCCATAAACCGGCACGGTCAGATTTTGCTCCAGCACCACGCGCAGCGTTTCCAGCATAAAGCCGTCGCCCCCAAGGCAGACAACGACGTCCGCGTCCCCCGGATGGCAGTTGCCATACTGGCGGGTCAGGCGGTCAAACTCATGCCGGGCGACATCGGTCGGCGCAGCCAGAAAGGCAATGCGTTCCGGCACGTCTGACAGCACGGGCGCAGCGGCTGCTGAGGGAGGCGGAAAGCTAGTCATGGCAGGCATCCCATGGCGGGCTGATGGCGGAAAAAGCGGGCGGGCAGGCCGCATTCCTTATCCTGCAATGGTCTGATCCTGAAAGAGGGTGGCCTCATTTTTATGGAGGTCGGCTTCATGCAGATGGGTGCCCAGTAGTTCATCATACACGCTCAGGGTGGCCTGCTGCATGGCGTGGGTGGTGTAGCGAGCCAGCACCGTGGCGCGGGCCGCCTCACCCATAGCATGCAGGCCTTCCTGCGGCGCATGCAGGACAGCGGCAAGTGTTTCGGCCAGAGCCTGCACATCCCCCGGCGGGACGCTCAGGCCCGTCATACCGTGCTGAACGGTTTCCAGCGCGGCGCCGTGAGCGGTTACAATCACGGGGCGGCACATGGCCTGTGCTTCCACCACCACACGGCCAAACGGTTCCGGCCGGAGCGAGGGGATGACAACCAGCGTCGCCAGCGCCATGGCCGCAGGCATATCCTGACAATGCCCGGCAAACCGAACCTGCTCTGTCAGCCCCAGTGTGCGGGCGTATGTCACAAGGTCTTCCGCATAGCGATTGCCGGGGGGGCAGGAGCCCACAAAAACACATATCCACGGTGTCTGCGGGGTGGTCTGCTTAACCCGCGCGAGGGCTTCCAGCAGAAAACGCTGGCCTTTCCATTCCGTCAGACGGCCGGGCATCAGAAGCACCGGCACCCCGGCGGGGATGCTCCAGCTTTCGCTCAGCCGGTGCACCCGCTGTCCACTGACGGCTTCCGGGCTGAACTGGGCGCTATCCGCCCCGCGCGGGATCACGCGCAGGCGGTCCGGCCCGACATGATACTCCTGCGCCAGCCGCTCGCCGATATGCTGGCTGATGGCAATTACGCGGTCTCCCGCAGCCAGCACGGCGTTATAGCGTTTTTTTCCGGGAAAATTATTGGCATGGACGCCATGCCATGTGGTGACAAACGGGGTGCCTGTGCGGGTGCAGGCCAGCCGCGCCACCCAGGCCGGGGCGCGGGAGCGGGCATGGACAAGGGCCACGTTATTCTGCCGGATAAAGCGCGCCAGTGTGCCTGCGTTCCGCAGGATGGAGACGGGGTTTTTGCTGCCGCAGCGGGGGAGCATATGGTGCTGCGCGCCCAGCCGCTCCAGCAAGGGCACCAGCCTGCCGCCCGCGCTCATAACCAGTGCGGTGCCACCGGCCTGCGTAATGGCATCGGCCATTTCCAGTGTGCCCCGTTCAACCCCGCCCTGTTCGAGTGCCGGAAGAATTTGCAGGATGACGGGGGAGGATGGCGTAATCGTCATATCTGGGCTGTTAGCATGGTTTTCCGGCAACAGACACTCTTCCACGCACCTGCGGTCGGGTGGTCTGACTTGACCACCCGGCCCGTATCCGCGTTATGGAAGAAAGAATGACGCATTTGTCTCTCTCTCTGCGGCCTGCTCCGGTGCGTTGCACGCCTTTTGTTGCAACAGTGGGGCTGGGCCTTCTGCTGGCTGGTGGCCCGGCCCGCGCGGCGACGCCTGCGGCGCATGGCGCAAAGGATGCCCGGCAGACATGGGCGCTTGCCGAGTGCATGAGCATGGTGGAGGAAGACCCCTTCGGCGCGCGGGATTACGCGCAGGACTGGCTGAAGCACGGCGGAGACCGCGAGGCCCGGCACTGCCATGCTCTGGCCCTGCTGGAACTGGGGGATGAACTGGACGCGGCGCAGGAACTGGATGATCTGGTACGCAAAGCCCCGGCCTCCGGCCCGGAAAGCTCCGCCAGTCTGCGAGCCGTCATGGCGGAAGAAGCGGCTGAAGCGTGGCTTTCAGCCGGGAATATTCCCGGTGCCTTAAATATTGTGGATTACGGCCTCTCTGTGCGCCCCGGTGATGTTTCTCTGCGTCTGGCCAAAGCGCGGGCGCTGCTTGAGCAGGGTAATGCCGGTGCTGTGGTGGCGGATCTGACCTCTCTGGTGGCGCGAGGGGCGGAAGCGCCCCCGGAAGCCTTTGTGCTGCTGGCCTCAGCGGAGCGGCGGCTGGGGCAACTGGATAAAGCGACCCAGCATATTACGCTGGCCTTACAGCGGATGCCGGAAAACGCCGCCGCCCTTCTGGAACGCGGGATTATCCGGGAGCAGGTTGGGGATGCCACGGGCGCGCAGGCGGACTGGCAACATGTGCTGGATGTTGCACCTGACAGCCACGAGGCTGACCGCGCCCGTCAGGATCTGGCTGTTCTGGCGGCTGACCCGGATTCGCCGTGACGCAACCGCAGGCTGTGCAGCGTATTCTGGTCATCCGGCTGGGGGCGCTGGGGGATTTTGTGCAGAGCTTCGGCCCGTTTCAGGCTATCCGGGCGGCGCATCCTCAGGCGTCTATCACGCTCCTGACCACGCAGCCTTTTGTAGAACTGGCCCGTCTTTCTCCGTGGTTTGACGCAGTTGAGACCGACCAGCGGCCTGCATGGAGCAATCTTCCGGCCCTGCTGAAGCTCCGCCAGTCCCTGCGTAGCTACGACAGGATATACGACCTTCAGACTTCCAGCCGCACAGCACGTTATTTTGTGCTGGCCGGACGCCCGGCAAGCTGGTGCGGGCATGTGGGGCACGGCCCTCTGCGGCATGATAACCGCTGGAGGAATGACATGCATACAGGCCCCCGCCAGCGCGACCAGTTGCGGCGGGCAGGCATTGCGGATGTGCCGGTGCCGGATGTGTCATGGCTGGCGGAACGCGGGCCGCATCTGGACAGACCCTATGCGCTGATTGTGCCCGGAGCCTCCCCGCATCGCCCGGCCAAACGCTGGCCGGTGCGCCGGTATGCCGAACTTGCGGCCCGTCTTGAAAGTCTGGGTCTGCTCCCTGTCGTTGTGGGTGGCCGGGGGGAGACACCGCTGGCGGACATCATCCGGCAGGACTGCCCGCAGGCGCTGGACCTGACAGGTAAGACAACCTTGCCGGAACTGGCGGGGCTGGCCGCACGGGCGCAGATGGCGGTGGGGAATGATACCGGGCCAATGCATCTGGCCGCGCTGATGGGCTGCCCCTCCGTTGTGCTGTTTTCCGCGGACAGTAATCCGTCCCTTACCGCCCCGCTGGGGCGGGTGCCGGGGCAGGTTTGTGTGCTTTCTGTGCAGGATCTGGCGACACTTTCCGTCAACAGGGTTGCAGCCGCGCTCTCCTGCCGCCATTAGAAACCTTTCCAACCATCTGATCTCCGGAGTTCTTCCATGCCTGCCATCACCTTGCCTGACGGATCCGTTCGTAGTTTTGACGGGCCGGTTACGGGCACGGCCATTGCCGAAGCCATCGGGCCGGGGCTGGCCAAAGCGGCACTGGCCATGGAGGTCAACGGTGCATTGCAGGATATTGGCCGCGCCATAAGCGATGATGCCGCCGTCCGCTTTATTACCCGGAAAGACCCGGAGTCTCTGGAGATGATCCGGCATGACGCCGCCCACGTGCTGGCCGAAGCTGTGCAGTCTCTCTACCCCGGCACACAGGTGACCATCGGGCCGTCCATTGAAAACGGCTTTTATTACGACTTTTATCGCAACGAGCCGTTTACCCCGGAAGACTTCGCCGCGATTGAAGCGCGGATGAAGGACATCGTTGCCAATGCCGAGCCCTTTGTGCGGGAAGTCTGGCCGCGGGATAAGGCGATTGCCTTTTTTGAAGAGAAGGGGGAACGCTTCAAGGCCGAGCTGATCCGTGATCTGCCGGAAGATGAAGATATTTCCATCTACCGTCAGGGCGAGTGGCTGGACCTCTGCCGAGGCCCGCATCTGCGCAACACAAAGGATGTTGGCACGGCCTTCAAACTCATGAAAGTGGCCGGGGCTTACTGGCGCGGTGACCATCGCAACCCGATGCTGACCCGTGTTTACGGCACCGCATGGCGGGACCAGAAGGAACTGGACGCCCACCTGCACCAGCTTGAAGAGGCGGAACGCCGTGACCACCGCCGCATTGGCCGGGAAATGGACCTGTTCCATTTTCAGGAAGAAGCGGTGGGGCAGATCTTCTGGCACCATAAAGGCTGGCGTCTGTATTGCGCCCTTCAGGATTATATGCGCCGCGCCCAGACCCGTGGCGGCTATCAGGAAGTGCGGACCCCGCAACTGGTGGATCGTGGCCTGTGGGAAGCCTCCGGCCACTGGGACAAATACCGCCACCACATGTTTGTGGCGACGGTGGAGGACGAGGATAAGACCCTCGCTCTCAAACCCATGAACTGCCCGTGCCATGTGCAGATTTTCCGCCACGGCCTGCGCTCCTACCGTGAACTGCCGATGCGTATGGCGGAATTCGGGGCGTGCCACCGGTATGAACCCTCCGGCGCGCTGCATGGGCTGATGCGCGTGCGCGGCTTTACGCAGGATGATGCGCATATCTTCTGCACGGAAGACCAGATTGCGGATGAAACCGTGCAGTTCGTGCGCATGCTGCATGAGGTCTACAAGGATCTGGGCTTTGAGCATGTTCGCGTGAAGTTTGCGGACCGCCCGGAGCAGCGGGCCGGAAGTGACGAAACATGGGACAAAGCTGAAAGCGCGCTGAAGGAAGCGTGTGAAGTGGCCGGTGTGACGTATGAATATAACCCGGGTGAGGGCGCGTTCTACGGCCCCAAGCTGGAATTTGTGCTGCGTGACGCCATCGGGCGTGACTGGCAGTGCGGCACCCTTCAGGTCGATCTGGTGCTGCCGGAACGACTCGATGCGAGCTATATTGGCGAGGACTCAGCACGCCACCGGCCGGTAATGCTGCACCGCGCGATTCTTGGGTCCTTCGAGCGGTTCCTTGGTATTCTGATCGAGCAGCATGCTGGCCGGTTCCCGCTCTGGCTGGCCCCTGTGCAGGTGGTTGTCGCGTCTATCGTGAGTGATGCCGGAGCCTATGCGGAAGAGGTGGCCGCGGCCCTGCGCGCGGCTGGTCTGGCCGCGGAAGCCGATGTGCGCAACGACAAGATCAACGCCAAGATTCGTGAGCATAGTGTGGCGCGCGTGCCGGTTATTCTGGTGGTTGGCCGCCGGGAGGCGGAGGAGCGGACCGTGGCCATGCGCCGTCTGGGCGGGAAAGATCAGGAAACGCTCGGGTTTGATGAGGTTGTGGCCCTGATGGCTGAGGAAGCAACGCCGCCGGACCTGCGCAAAAAGGCGTGAGACTCGGCCGGTTGTTTTTGGCAGGGCTGGAATGAGTCTGTTTTCTGGCCGGATATGCTTGATAAACGGCTGAGAATTGCGCACATAATAACACCGTAAGCGGAAGCACCGGGAGGTGCTTCTGTTTGTTTTGTATCCATGACAGGAGCTGACCATAGCCAGACCCCCTATTCCCGCGCCGCCCACCCGCGAGGGACCACGTGTTAACGAAGAGATCCGCGTTCCGCAGGTTCGTCTGATTGACGAAGAAGGCGAGATGGCGGGTGTCATGTCGACCCGCGATGCGCTGGCTCGCGCTTATGGCGTCGGACTCGATCTTCTTGAGATCAGCCCGAACGCAGAACCGCCCGTTGCCAAGATTCTTGACTACGGCAAGTTCAAATACGAGCAGCAGAAAAAGCGTAACGAAGCCCGCAAGAAGCAGAAGGTCATTGAAATCAAGGAAGTCAAGGTTCGTCCGAATATCGACGAAAATGACTACCAGGTTAAAATGCGTTCCGTAAAAAGCTTCCTGGGGGATGGCGACAAGGTGAAAGTCACCCTGCGTTTCCGTGGCCGTGAAATGGCGCATCAGGAACTGGGCATCAAGGTGCTGGAGCGTATCCGGACCGAGATGGAAGAGCAGGCTAAAGTTGAACAGATGCCGCGTCTTGAAAACCGGCAGATGATCATGGTGCTGGCTCCCCGTTAAGCTCTGCCTCCGGGTGCAGGCTGATCTAAGCAGTCTGATCCGCCCGGCAGAACCAAAAAGCGCCTGTGCGAGGGGAAACCCCGCACAGGCGCTTTTTTTATGGCGAGTTGCCGCCCGCAGTAGATGCACAGGCGGCCAGTTTATCGTCCGGTTTACGGCGTCAGCAGAACTGTAGCGTTGGCGCTGGCATGCACCGTCTGGACTTCCGCTGTGCTGGAAGGCGGAGGGGCACCGTCGGCCAGACCGGCCCGTGCAGGCATTGCCATCAGCATGACGGGTCTGGGGTAGCCGCCATCGGAGATGGACACCTTGGCAAACCGCACAACATGCAGGCCAAGGGATGCAGCAAGGGTATCGGCCTGCTTTTTCAGGTCTTCAACGGCCTTTTTCTCGGCGTCCAGCTTCAGCGTTTTCTGGTTTTCGGGCGAGAGAGACCATGAAAGATCTTCCAGTATCAGCCCTTCCCCCTGAAGGTCTCCGGTCAGCGGCAGCAGGCCTGAACCATCGGGCGCGGTAAAGGTGAGGGACTGTGAGGCTGTCCATGAGGCAGGAGCCTTGTCCGGTCGCTCTTCTGAAACGGAATATTGCAGCACGGCGGCTTTGATCCCGGAGGTCTTGCCGGACTGTTCCACCGCTTTATGGACAAGCGTGTTGACAGCCTGCTGAGCGGCGGCGGCTGTTTTTGCCCGCCCTTCCGCCCGGAAATGCGCAGTAAGCTGGTCCGGTGCTGCCTGCACTGAGCCTGAGCCGCTGATATCCAGACGGGTGTAGGTCTCCTCCGGTTTTGTCTCCGCAAAGGCAAGGCCGGGAGCAATCAGGGCAACGGCCAGTGCAAAAGCTGGCACATGGAAGGAGGGGATTTGGGGTGAGAGGCGCATTACGGTGTTGTCCTTTTCAGGCTGACAATGGCGCGCCGCAGGCGGATCAGTCCGGAGCGAACCAGCCCCTGCCGGCACAGGTCTGTGCCTTCGTCCCGGAGCTGGCTGACAGTATGCGGCAAGACGCCCTGCGTCTTGTAAGTATCAATGACATGCGAGAGCCGGAGGCAGAACTCAACACTGTCTGAGGTAATGACCACAGGCTCGCTTGGGGGCAGCGCACGCATAATCCGCCGCTCCTCAGCAGGCGGGGCAGGGGGCATAACGGCCTGTGCTGACAGTCGTGTGGCGAGGGGTGTCACCACAAGACTCCCTAAAATCAGCACAAGGGTGAGAGGCAGGGGTCGTCTCATGCCCTGATAGTTTTAGGGGCGCAGTGTCTTTTTTAAGGCCGAAATGAGGGCATAAGTATTCGTTAATGTGCGCGCCTCAGAAGGGGTGAGGAGGGTCGCCAGCGCGTTCAGAAGAGGCTGTGGCCTCATCCGGCAGCGGGACGGTGATGCGGGCGAGCAACCCCGGGGTGTTTGAGGCCAGCTGCAACTGTCCGTCATGCAGGTGCACAATGGCCTCCACAAGAGACAGACCAAGGCCGGAACCGGGGGTATGTCTGGCCTGTTCCGCCCGGAAAAACCGCTCGGAAGCACGGGCTATATCGGCATCATTCATGCCGATCCCTTCATCCGTCACACTCAGGCTGAGCTGTCGGTCGCTGCTGCCATCTGAGCACCGTCCGGTGGTCAGGATTTCAGCAGACAGCGTGACTGTGCCGTTGGGGGGCGAGAACTTTATGGCGTTATCCAGCAGATTGGCCACGGCCTGCTGGAACATGGCGCGGTCTCCAAAAAAGGGCAGATGGTCGGGCAGGTGCCGCACACATTTCAGCCCGTGCTCTTCCGCCACGGCCTGATACAGGTCCGCCACATCCTGCAACGCCGGAACCAGATCAAACTGCACAAAGGCGGAGCGGCGCGCCCCGGATTCAATCTGGGCGATCCGCAGGAGTGCTTCAAAAATAGCAGTAACGTTGTCCAGATTACTGGCCGCCTGCTCCATCGCCGCGCGGAGTTCCGCCTCACTTGTTGCGTGCAGCGCGGCATCTTCCAGTTGGGCACGCGCCCGGGCGATGGGGGTGCGCAGGTCATGCGCAATGGCGTTTGAAACCTGCCGGACGCCTTCCATCAGGCGGCTGATCCGGTCCAGCATTTCATTGATGGTGATGGCAATTTCATCCAGCTCATCATCCGTGCCCTGCACCGGCATGCGGCGGGACATATCTCCGTGGGTAATCGCCTGCGTGGTGCGGCTGATGGACTGGATAACGTGCCGGAACAGCCGCCGGATAAGCCACCCACCGCCGACAGCCAGCAGAATGAGCATGAGGCACGCCCAGAGCAGCGTATCCGTGAGCATCTTGCGCAGCAGAGTGCGGCCGCTGATATCCCGCCCAATCAGCAGGTGGTACCCCTCCGGTAGAGCATAGGCCCGCACCTTGGCTGTATCCTGCGCAAAGGCGCGCTGAACGGGGAGGTTAAACCAGCGCTGGTCGCTGGTAATCTGGTGCGGCCATTCCGAGAGATTGCCCGCGACCCATTTCCTGTCTTTGTTGATCAGCAGATACAGGGCGTTGTCATCCACGTCCTGCTCCAGCCTGTCATCAATCACCATCGTCAGGCCGGTGGGGCCGCTTTCTTCCCAGATATTGAACAGGGAGCGGGAATCTATGGTGATCGCCTGTTCAACCTGATGCTCCAGCAGCCCGGCGGTTCCCCACCAGATAAAGGAGAAAAACAGGGCAGCGGAGCAGACAAAAAGCGTCCCGTAAACCAGTGCGAACCGTAAGCTGACCGAGCGGAGGCGTAGAAAGCCGGGCTGCGGGCTTGCGGGCGCAGAGGAGACCGGCGCGGTCATTCCTGCAACATATACCCCGCATTGCGGATGGTGTGGACAAGCGGACGGCCAAAGGGCTTGTCAATTTTCTGGCGCAGGCGTGAGACATGGACGTCAATCACGTTGGTCTGCGGGTCAAAATGGTAATCCCACACGCCTTCCAGCAGCATGGTGCGGGTTACAACCTGCCCGGCATGGCGCATCAGAAACTCAAGCAGCCGGAATTCACGCGGTTGCAGGTCAATCTTCTGCCCGGCCCGTTTGACCCCGCGGGAGAGCAGGTCAATTTCAAGATCCCCGACCACAAGGCGGGTCTGCGGCTGGGCCTCGTTCCGGTTGCGCCGGACAAGTGCTTCCAGACGCGCCTGAAGCTCACTGAAGGAGAAGGGCTTGGTGACGTAGTCATCGGCGCCAGCTTTCAGCCCGGCAACCTTTTCATCCACATCAGCGAGAGCCGAGAGCAGCAGCACAGGGGTTACGTTCCCCTGCCGCCGTAATGTTTCGAGAATATGGATGCCGTCCACGCCGCCCGGCAGCATCCGGTCCAGAATGATGATGTCAAAATTCTCGTTGGTGGCGAGGGACAACCCATCTTTGCCGTTTTCAGCCTGCTCGACGAGATGCCCTGATTCGGACAGGCCTTTAGCGATGAAGATTCTGACTGTTTGATCGTCTTCAACAAGAAGAATGCGCATTTCTGGACCAAGACTCCGGAAGTAATTACCAAAATCTTACGGTGTTCCTACCGGTTTGTCACGACGGAGTTTTTATACGCGTTCGTCATCTGAGAGAGGGGGCGTTAACCCATCAAAAATGGAGAGGAGTGCTGCGGTTAAGGGGGAGGCAAAAATCAGACCGGGGAACCCCAGAATGGCGCCAAACAGCGTCTGGGAGAGGACCGTGATGGCCGGGGGCATCTGCACGGCATGGCGCTGGATAACGGGTGCCAGAACATTCCCTTCAAAAAACTGGATCACGCTGTAGAGCACCGCCACCATGATGGTTTCCCGCGTGCCCAGAGACAGCGCCAGCAGCAGGGCGGGCACGGCCCCCATAATCGCGCCGATATAGGGGATAAAGTTACACAGCCCCGCCAGCACACCCAGTGCCAGAGCCAGCGGCACGCCGATAAACCAGAGGCCCACGCCGGAGAGAACACCCACCACCAGCATGTCCAGAGACTGTCCGGCAACCCAGGCCCACAGCGTCTGGCTGGCACGCAGCATCAGCATCCGGGCGCGGGGGCGCTGAGCGACAGGCACCAGCCGCAGAGCACCGTTGGCATACAGGGCCGGGTCCATGGCGAAATACAGTCCGGCGATCAGAATCACGACAATCGTGCCCGCAGCGCCAAAGGCGGAGCCAAGGATGCCAGTCATGGAGCCTGCAATCCGTGAGCCGAGCGAGGCGAGGCTGCCACCGCTGCCGCCCTGATTGCCCCCAAGGGAGGCGGGCAGATAATTCAGGATCATCTGGCCGGTGGGGTTATGCTGCAAGGTGGTGCGCAGAGAGGCTTCCTGCTGGCGCAGGGCATCCTGTAGTTTGGAGGCCTCGCTGACAATGGCCGGACCGCTGCCCCACACCAGTAACGCCACCGCTGCGATCAGCGCAGCCACCACGGCCGTCAGAGACCAGCCGTAGGGCAAGCGCAGATGTTTGACGAGAATTCTGGACAGGCCATGCAGCACCACGGCAAACAGCGTCGCGGCGAACAGGATGGTCAGCACATCCCCCAGTAGCCACACCATCAGCCCGATCACGGCCAGCCCCAGTGTCAGCCGCAGGATGTGGGTTATGCTGCCCAGCCACCCGGCGCTGTCCTCTGAGTTAGTTTCAGGGACGGGGCAGGACGGAGCGGCAGTATCCGTCTGTTTTTTGTCAGTTTGCTCAGATGATGCGGCGCAATCAGGCGGAGAAGCGGAGGCGGAAGTCATGGAAAGCAGTTCTTTCAAAGGAAGGAATGGCTATGTAACGACTGATGGGGATTTTAGTGACCGGGAACAGTACATATTTTTGTACGTTCTGTAATAAAATGTTCTGAATGAAATGATTCAGACAAAAATGAGAACTGGGGAGTGCGGGTAACGATGTCAGGCGGGAACGACGGGGGGCTTCAGGCAGCCTCAAAGGCCATTCTCGCTTTTGCTGTGGGAACATTTGCAATTGGAACAGGGGAGTTCGCGGCGATGGGGCTTTTGCCCCAGATTGCGGACAGCCTGCATGTGACAGCCCCAGAAGCCGGGGGCGCGATTTCCGCTTACGCGCTGGGTGTTGTGGTAGGTGCTCCTCTGGTTTCTGTGATCGGGGCGAGTTTTTCACGCCGTTCCCTGATGGTGGTGCTCATGGCGTGGTTTGCGGTGACAAACTGCCTGAGCACCTGTGCGACCTCCTTGCACATGCTGGAAATTGCCCGGTTTATTACGGGGCTGCCGCATGGCTCTTTTATGGGGGTGGCCGCGCTGGTTGCGGCGGGTCTGGTGGAGCGGGGGTACCGGGGGCGCGCCGTCGGGCGCGTGTTTGCGGGCATGACCATCGCCAATATTCTGGGCGCACCCTTTGCCAGTTATGCCGGAACGTATTTTGGCTGGCGGCTGTCTTATCTGCTGATCGGGCTGATCAGCGCGGTGTGCTGCGTGATGGTGCAGATGTTTGTGCCGTATGACGCCCCCAATCGTGCACGCTCCGCTCTGGGGGAACTGGCCGCGTTTTCCCGCAAGCAGGTCTGGTTTGTCATTGGCACGGTCGCTGTCGGGTGTGGGGGGATGTTCTGCGTCTATACCTATTTCTCCCTGACGTTGCAGAGCGTGACCCACGTGCCGGTCTGGGCGGTTCCTCTGTTCCAGTCGCTGTGGGGTGTCGGCATGTTTGTCGGCGCGTGGGTCGGCGGTATTGTGATGGACAGAAACCTGAAATGGGCAACCATCGGCGCGTTTATCTGGAATGCCGTTGCTTTGGGGCTGTTTGCGCTGGTTGCCACCAATATCCCCCTGACCGCTCTGGCGGTGTTCATGCTGGGGGGTGGTATTGCGCTTTCTCCCGCCATGCAGATGCGCCTGATGGATGTAGCGGCTGATGCGCAGACGCTTGCGGCCTCAATGAACCATGCGGCGTTTAATATGGCGAACGCGCTGGGAGCCTGGCTGGGTGGCCTTGTGCTGGTGGCCGGGTATGGGGACGCCGCAACCGGCTGGGCGGGCATGGCCCTGTCCTGCATCGGGCTTCTCCTGTTCCTGCTCTCTTTGTGGAGTGAGGCGCGGGACGGCAGGAAAGAAGCCCGTCTGGCTGGCTGATGCTAGCTCACTGACACCGGCAGACTGACGCCCGGAGCGTCAGTCCTCCAGGGCTGCGTTTTCTATTTCCGCTTCGGCTTCCAGCCAGCGTTCTTCCAGTTCCGCCTGTTCCTTGCCAATGGCGGCAAGGCGGGTGTTCAGGCGGGTGACTTCATCGGCCTTGCCGTCGGCGTAGAGAGCCGGGTCGGCGAGGGTTGTTTCAATTCTGGTGCGTTCCGTCGCCAGTCTGGCGAGCTTCGCTTCCGCATCTTTGATGATTTTGCGCAGCGGAGCCTGAGCCTTGCGGGCCTCGGCGCGTTCCCGCCGATCATCCTTACGGCTGGCCTGTGCGGAGGTATCCGGTTTTGTGCTGCGGTTGGCGGCACGGTTCTGCTCAATCAGCCAGCGGCGGTATTCGGCCATATCGCCTTCAAACGGCGTGACTTTCCCATCCGCGACCAGCCACAGCCGGTCCGCCACCATTTCAACCAGATGCGGGTCATGGCTGATCAGTAATACGGCCCCTTCAAACTCCGACAGGGCGCGGACCAGCGCATCCCGCGCATCCAGATCCAGATGGTTGGTCGGTTCGTCCAGAATCAGCAGTTGCGGGGCGTCGCGCGTGGCAAGCGCCAGGAGCAGCCGGGCTTTCTCACCGCCTGAAAGATCCTTGACCGGCGTTTCCGCCCGGTCCGCATCCAGCCCAAACCGCGCCAGTTGCGCCCGCACGACGGGCGGGAGGGCCTTGGGCAGGGCGCGCTCCATATGGTCAATCGGGGTCTGATGCAGCACCAGCTCTTCTGCCTGATGCTGGGCGAAGTAGCCGATTTTCAGGCGGGAGTTGCGCTCAACAGAGCCGGACATCGGCTCCAGACGCCCCGCAATCAGCTTGGCGAGGGTAGATTTCCCGTTTCCGTTTGCCCCCAGAAGGGCAATCCGGTCTTCCATATCCAGCCGGAAAGACAGATTGGTGAGAATGGGCGTGGTGCCATAGCCCACACTCACGCGATTGGCCGTGAACATGGGCGGGGCGAGTTGTTCCGGCTCCGGGAAGGCGAAGCGGGTAGGGGTCTCCTCCACCACACTTTCAATCACCGGCAGTTTTTCCAGCGCCTTCAGGCGGGCCTGTGCCTGCCGGGCTTTGGTGGCTTTGGCGCGGAAGCGGTCCACAAAGGACTGCATATGGGCGCGTTGCGCCGCGATTCGTTCAGCCGCGCGCGCCTGCTGCAACGCCTGTTCCGTGCGGATTCGTACAAAATTCTCATAGCCGCCGGGGGTGAGGCTGAGCTTGCCTTTGTCCAGATGCGCAATGGCGTCCACGCACGTATCCAGCAGTCCGCGATCATGGCTGACAATCAGCGCGGCTCCGGCAAAGCGCGTCAGCCAGCCTTCCAGCCAGAGAGTTGCTTCCAGATCGAGATGGTTGGTCGGTTCATCCAGCAGCAGAAGGTCGGGTTCTAAAAACAGGGCGGTCGCGAGGGAGACACGCATCCGCCAGCCACCGGAAAAGTCCGACACTGGGCGGCGCTGGGCTTCCGCACTAAAGCCGAGACCGGCCAGCACGGACCCGGCGCGGGCCGGGGCGCTGTCGGCCTGAATAGCGCGCAGGCGTTCATGAATTTCTGCAATACGGACCGGGTCTGTCGCGGTTTCGGCCTCGTTCAGCAGGGCTGTGCGCTCCGTATCGCCCGCCAGAACCGTTTCCATCAGGGAGGCTCCGTCAGCAGGGGCTTCCTGTTTGACGCGGGCCATGCGGGCGCGGGAAGAGAGGCGGATTTCCCCGCCATCCGGCGCAAGGTCCCCCGCAATGGCGGCCAGCAGGGTGGATTTTCCAGCCCCGTTCCGCCCCACCAGCCCGACCTTGCGGCCCGGTTCTATGGAGAGGTCCGCGTGGTCCAGAAGGGTGCGGCCAGCAATGCGGAGGGTCAGGTCGGAAATGACAAGAAGGCTCAAGGAGGGTCTCGTTCTGGCTGGAATCTTATTATGATCTGGTGAAGTACCTACCAGCCTGCGCGAATATGCTCTAGAGGAGCAGGCGGAAAGGCCGCTTTATTGTGCGGCCCGATTATGAATGAGGAGACCGCACATGGCGACAGAACGTACTCTTTCCATCATTAAGCCCGACGCCACCCGTCGTAACCTGACCGGCAAAATCAATGCCGTGTTTGAAGACGCAGGCCTGAAGATTGTGGCGCAGAAGCGCGTGCAGCTCACCCCGGCTCAGGCCGGTGCGTTCTACGCTGTGCATAAAGAACGCCCGTTTTACAACGATCTGGTGTCCTTCATGATCTCCGGCCCGGTGGTTCTGCAGGTTCTGGAAGGCGAAAACGCCGTTGCCAAGAACCGCGACGTCATGGGTGCCACGGACCCGAAGAAAGCTGAAGCACACACCATCCGTGCTCAGTTTGCTGAAAGCATTGAAGCTAACTCCGTGCACGGTTCCGACAGTGCAGAGAACGCTGCCAATGAAATCCGCTTCTTCTTTGCGGAAACCGAAATCCTTCCCTGAGAAGGTCGTTCATTTCAGCGCGGTCTTTGCCTGACGGCATGACTGCTCTGGTATGAGACACTCTGGCCCGTACCAGAACCTGGCGCGCCTCACGGCGTTCCGGGGGCTGGACGGGCCAGATGTGTATGAGGGCTGATGGTGTTCCCCACAGCGCCTCCTGCAGAATGCACATAAAAGTTATGAGCAGACCGGAGAGACCGTTCCGGAGGCTTGTCATGAAACTGCAATAATAGAAAAATAATGGTGTAACAAAGGGTTAAGGTGCGATTTTGCGTCCGCACACCCCTGTGAAGACATTTGTTTCCTGCATGGGTGGTGGGTTGTCAGCACCAAGGTTACGCGGGGCTGATCCTTTATGATCCAAGGCTCAAGAAATTCTGACAAACCGGTCGAGGCCATGCCTGTCTGTGGTCGCCCGTATAGGAAAGGAATGTCATGAAAGTCCTGGCGGTTCACCCCAGCGCCCTGATGTATACCAAGGTTTTTCTCCGGCTGGAGCCACTCGGGCTGGAACTGGTGGCAGGTGCGGCGCGGGACGCCGGGCATGACGTGCAGCTTATTGATCTGCAGGCTGAAACTCACAAGGATTACTGGGCGCTGCTGGACAGTTTTCAGCCGGATGTGGTGTGTTTTTCTGGAAACTACCTCGCCAATGTACCGGAAATTATCGACCTCTGCCGCGCCACGCGGGTGCGCTACCCCGATATTTTCCAGTTTATTGGCGGTCACTCAGTCTCCTTTATTGCGCGGGATGTGCTGGCTTTGTCCGAAGGGGCGGTCAACTGCATCCTGAAAGGGGAGGGGGACGCCTCCATCGGCCTGCTGCTGCGCGCACTGGAAGATGGCAAAGATCTGCTGAGCGTCCCCGGTGTAGTGACGATGGACGGGGAAGGGCCGCCGCCGGTTTTTGTGGAATCACTGGATGCCATCCGTCCGGCGCGTGACCTGCTGCGGCACCGCAATAAATACTTTATCGGCACGCTGGACCCTGCGGCCTCCATCGAATTTGCGCGGGGCTGCCCGTGGGACTGCACATTTTGTTCGGCATGGACGTTCTACGGCCGCTCTTACCGCACCGCCAGCCCGACCGTTATTGCGGATGAACTGGAAGAGATCAAAGAACCGGGCATCTTTATTGTGGATGATGTGGCCTTTGTGCATGAAGAGCACGGTATGGCCATTGCCAATGAAATTAAAAAACGCGGTATTAAAAAAGAATACTACCTGGAAACGCGGGCGGATGTGCTGCTGCGGAACAAGGAAGTGTTCAAGGTCTGGAGTGAGATCGGCCTGTCCTACATCTTCATCGGCATGGAAGCGGTGGATGAGGAAGGGCTGAAGCAGTTCCGTAAACGGGTCTCACTGGATAAGAACTTTGAGGCACTTGAGTATGCGCGGTCTCTGGGGCTGATTGTCGCGATCAACATTATTGCTGATCCTGACTGGGATCGCGCCCGGTTTGAGGCGGTGCGGCAGTGGTGTCTGGAAATTCCGGAAATCGTCAATATTTCCGTCACCACCCCGTATCCGGGCACGGAAATCTGGCACAAGGAAGCGCGCCGCCTGACCACGCGGGACTATCGCCTGTTTGATATCCAGCATGCCGTGCTGCCCACCAAGCTGCCCCTGCCGGAATTTTATGAAGAACTGGTGAAAACCCAGCAGGTGCTCAACACCAAACATATGGGCTGGGAAGCGCTGAAAGATACCGCAGGCATTGCGGGCCGTCTGTTATTGAAGGGGCAGACAAACTTCGTAAAAATGCTGTGGAAGTTCAATTCCGTCTTTAACCCCAAACTCCAGCTTGCCGACCATATGCGCAAAGCGCGTTACCTGATGCCCATCCAGCCGGATGTTGTGGACTCTGTGGACCGCAAAGACCTGTATGTGCATGGCCCGGGTGGCCGCAAAACCCGCGCGCTGGATGACGCGACAGAACAGTTTGTTGACAAGACCCGCATGAGCGAGAACGCCTGAGCTGAGAGCTGAGAGCTGAGAGCTGAGAGCTGAGAGCTGAGAGCTGAGAGCTGAGAGCTGAGAGCTGAGAGCTGAGGCAAGGATCTGGAACCTGAATCTTCTGTGTGGGAGCAGGTTTCAGGCTCCGGCGTAAAGACTGTTTACAAAGTGGTTGAGAAGGCGGGCGGCGGGAAGCTGAAAGCCCCGGCGGTGTAGCTTTCAATCACGGCGCTGAGAGGCGTGCCGTCCTGCCGGGCCAGTACCGCGTGATGCCGGAACAGGACAGGTGGAAAAACCAGAGGTGTGTCGGACCCGGTGGGGAGGGGGTGGAGTTCCCACCCCGTAGGCAACGGAGACCAGAGGCGCTCAGCCAGCACAAGGCGGCGCGTGAAGGCAAGGGACGCGGTGACACGCCCGAACGGGGTTTCTGTCGTGTCCAGCGCCGTGTTCATTTCCGCTGTCAGGCGGTCCGGCAGATACCAGTTTTCAGCGTCTGACAGAGTACGTTCGCCACAGATCAGCCGGACATGCCGGTAACGCAGCGCATCGGCCGGGCTATCATCAGATAATCCAAGAGCCTGCCGCAAGGCCGGCGGGCATGGGCGTGGCGGCGTTTGCTGGCAGACAGCCCGTACTGTGGGAACTGGAGCCAAGCGGTGCCGCCTGCTCCAGTCCTCCAGCGTCCGGGTGGCGCTGGACGTGCTGAGGAGGGCCGCATCCAGCTCGTTCAGCAGTGCTGTCAGCATCAGGCGATGCAGAGTTGTGGTCCGCCAGCATGTTTCCGGCTGAGGCGGGAGCGTTGCAGAAAAGTGAGGCGTGTCCGGCATAAGCGTATCTTACGCGCCAGCAGGCTCTCTGCCGAGAGGGGGAGTGTGAAAAGACGTGACTGCTGCCATCAGGCCCCTGCGGGTGGAGGACTATCCTGCCCCGTCGGATAGGGGTTGGGGCAGGAGGGGCGGATGGGGTACACTGTGCGCTGGTTCTGGCGCAATGCCGCCAGAGGGTAAGATTTCAATGCGAGGTGACGCACTCATGGCAACCACAGAAATAAGCTTTATGGTTGAAGGTATGACCTGTGATGGCTGTGTGTCCTCCATCAGGCGCGCTCTGGCCGCGGTGGATGGCGTAAAAAGCACGGACGTTAATCTGGCCACAGGCGAGGTAAAAGTGGAATATGACCCGGCACAGGCGGGCAAGTCCTCCCTGCAGAATGCTATTCTCGGGGCGGGGTTTGACGTCGGATAAAGTGGAAACCCTCTGTGTCATGCGGTCCGCACGGGGGGGATTTGCCAAGCCTTATACTAGGCGCAGGCGGCAAGGCATGGCAGGGTGATCAGCCCTGTCCGGCGTCTGGATGCCGGTGCGGTGTGGCGAGAAAAAAAGGTCAGCGTGGTTGTGAGACGGAACAAGAAGACACTCGGCTTTGGAATGATGCTCACCGGGCTTATGCTGCTGGGTGGCTGTTCCTCTGAAATTGGCCGGAAGCCTTTTCTGGATACGGATGTGTCCTGCCTGAGAAATCAGATGAAAGGCCCGATGTTCCTCAGCTTTCCTCTGGCGGCCAATACCTGCCAGCGCATGAGCAACCATAACTTCATTCTGGGTGAAAAAGACGCGCATCCGTTGCCGCTGAATTTGAAAGATGCGCCCGACCTGCAAAAGCAGGCGGATGACTATGGTTACAGCTACACCCGATAACACCGGGCGGCCCGGCTTTGTGCGGGGCTTTTAGCTTTCCAGTTCTGTGTCCCAGTACAAATAATCCCGCCAGCTTTCGTGCAGGTAATTGGGCGGAAAGGCCCGCCCATTATCCTGCAACTGCCATGATGTGGGGCGCACAGGTCTCTGGCGGGGCAGCATGTTGATGCTGTGCGGCAGATGCGGGCCTTTGCGCAGATTACAGATCCCGCAGGCGGTGACGACATTTTCCCATGTGGTGCGTCCGCCCTTGCAGCGGGGAATAACGTGGTCAAACGTCAGATCCTGCGTGGGGAGCTGGTCTCCGCAATACTGGCAGGAAAAATTGTCCCGCAGGAAAACATTAAAGCGCGTAAAGGCGGGTTTGCGGGCGGAGGGCACATAATCCTTCAGCGCAATAACGCTGGGCAGGCGGAAAGTCTGGTGGGGGGAATGGACTTCAGCATCATATTCGCTCAGCACCGAAACACGGTCGAGGCACACAGCTTTGATGGTATCCTGCCAGGACCAGAGGGAGAGCGGAAAATAGGAGAGCGGGCGGAAATCCGCGTTTAACACCAGAGCAGGGAAGTTTATCGTACTGCCGTCAGCCAAGACGCGCCTCCTTGGGGGAGTGAGGGCGCAACTTCCGGTGCTGGCGTTAAAACTCGTAACAGAACGCCGTCAGAAGTGCGTCGTCGAGATCAGTGTTGGCAGGAGTATTGCAGATAGAGTTGTTTATCGCAAGAAATGACCTAAGTATTTAACAAAACAGTATTATTGTCATTGTATGAGAGTGTTATGAGTCCTGTTCTGCCCGGTTGCGCCCTATGACGGAGTCTTCATGGGTGACACGTTTTGCGCCCAGCCCGACCGGGTTGTTGCATCTGGGGCATGTGGCGTCGGCTCTGGCAGGCTGGACGCAGAAGGGGCCGCACGGCCTCTGGCTGGTGCGGATGGAAGATATTGACCCCCAACGCTGCCGGGACGATTACGCCACGGCTTTACTGGAGGACCTGGACTGGCTGGGGTTGCGCTCTGCGGGTCCTGTGCTGCGACAATCCGGAAATATGCCTGCCTATCGCGCAACGCTGCACTGGCTGAAGCAGATGGGGGTGCTGTATCCCTGCTTTTGCACCCGCTCTGATATTGCGCGGGAATCTGCGGGCATGATGTCCGCCCCACATGCTGCGCCGGATGGGAGCCTGCTTTATCCCGGCACATGCCGTTCTCTGTCTGCCCCAGCGCGGGTGGCGGCTCTGGCAGCGGGAAAGCCGCATGTCTTGCGGCTGGATATGGCCAAGGCGCTCAATTCTCTCAGGACGGAGGTTCCTGCCGTCTGGCCTCTGACCTATCAGGATCTCGCACGCGGGACAGTGCAGTGCCAGCCTGAATTGTTTGGCGATGTTGTGCTGGCCAGACGGGATGTTCCGGCGTCCTACCATCTGTGTGTCACGCATGATGATGCCGCACAGGGTGTCACACTGGTGACACGCGGAGACGATCTGCGTCCCGCAACCGACCTGCACCGGCTGATACAGGCGCTGATGGGCTGGCCCGCGCCAGCGTATCTGTTTCACCCGTTATTATGTGATGCGCAGGGGCGGCGTCTTTCCAAGCGGGATGGCGCGAAAGCCGTCCGCGCCATGCGGGAGGCCGGTATGACGCCGGAGGATGTGCGTGCCGCTGCCGGATATCCCGACGCGCTGAGGTGAGCGATCCGGCAGTCTTGTGGGTCTGTATAAAAGATTTTTCATAAAATTTGCTGCCATGCGTGGTTTCCCCGGTTCCGCCGGACGCAGAAGCGCATTAGGGTGTCGGCCCTTGCCGGTTTTTTATCTCCATTCGGCCCTGTTCCGGCAGCCAGAGGCGGGGCCGATGGCATAATGTGTCAGGAAGTGTTGGAATTATGAGCATTGTTGCTGACCGTCTGAACAGGATCAGCCCGAGCCAGACGATTGTTATTTCGACCAAAGCGCGTGAGCTGAAGGCGCAGGGGCGGAATATCATCAGTCTTTCCGCTGGTGAGCCGGATTTCCGCACACCTGACAACATTGCCCGCGCCGCCATGAAGGCGATTGAAGACGGCCAGACCCGCTATACGGACGTGGCAGGCACCCCCGCTCTGCGCAAAGCCGTGGCGGAACGCTTCCGTCTGGATAGCGGTCTGGATTACACGCCAGAAGAAATCATTGTGTCCACCGGCGGCAAGCAGGTGATTTACAACGCCATGATGGCAACGCTCAATCCGGGTGATGAAGCCATTATTCCCGCACCGTGCTGGGTGTCTTACCCGGATATCGTGACGCTGGCAGAAGGCGTGCCGGTTATTGTGCCCTGCCGCCGGGAAAACGGCTTCAAGCTGACGGCTGAAGAGTTGGAAGCCGCGATTACGCCGCGCACAAAATGGCTTTTCCTGAATTCCCCCTGTAACCCGACCGGCGCGGCCTATTCCGCCGAGGACCTGCGGCCGCTGTGTGATGTGCTGCTGCGGCACCCGCATGTCTGGGTGTTTACAGACGATATTTACGCCAAGCTGACTTATGACGGCTTCCGTCCCGCCACGTTTGTGGAAGTCGAGCCGCTGCTGCGGTCCCGCACCGTGACGATGAATGGTGTCTCTAAAGCCTATGCCATGACAGGCTGGCGCATTGGCTTCTCCGGCGCGCCGGTGGAACTGACCAAAGCCATGAACAAGCTGCAGGGGCAGTCCACGTCCAACACCTGCTCCATTGCGCAGGCGGCGGCAGTTGAAGCTCTGACAGGCCCGCAGGACTTTATTGGCGGGATGGTCAAAACCTATCAGGCCCGGCGGGATCTGGTGGTAGACATGCTGAATGAGGCCGAAGGTTTGCAGTGTGACAAGCCGGAAGGTGCGTTTTACGTCTTCCCGTCCGTCAAGGCGTGCCTTGGCAAAACTTCCCCCGGTGGGCGTAAGCTGGAAACGGATGAGGATTTTGTGACAGCCCTGCTGGAAGAGGAAGGCGTTGCCGCTGTGCATGGCTCGGCCTTTATGTATCCGGATTACATGCGCATTTCCTATGCCACGGATACGGAAAGCCTGCGGGAAGCCTGCGCCCGCATCCAGCGTTTCTGCAAAGGGCTGATTTAAGAGTATGGCACGGTCTTTCGCGCGTCGGCTGGACGGACTTCCGGCTCCGGCAACCATTGAGATGGCACGCCGTGCCCGTGCGCTGCGGGCGGAAGGCAAGCCGGTTATTTCTCTGGCGCTGGGGGAGCCGGACTTCCCCACGCCACCCGCTGTGGTGGAGGCGGCTCATGCGGCCGCTCTGGCCGGGCAGACCAAATACCCGCCTGTGGACGGCACCCCTGCGCTGAAGGCCGCCATTGCCCGCAAGTTCACGCGGGAAAATGGACTGGACTACGCGCCGGATGAAATTATGGCGTCCAACGGCGGCAAGCAGGTTATTTTCAACGCCTTTATGGCGACACTCAACCCCGGTGATGAAGTGGTGGTGCCAGCGCCATACTGGGTGAGTTATCCGCTGATTGCCCGCATGTTTGGCGGTGTGCCGGTGGTAGTGCCCTGCCGGGAGGAAGAGGGCTTCAAGCTTGATCCCGCAGCCCTTGCGGCAGCGCTGACTCCAAAATCCCGCTGGCTTGTCCTGAACTTTCCCAATAACCCGACCGGGGCCGTCATGACGGCGGAGGAGCTTGAGCCGATTGCGGAAATCGTGCGGCGCTATCCCGATCTCTGGGTTCTGTCAGACGAAATTTACGAACATCTGGTGTTTGATGGCGTGCGTTCTGCCTCACTCGCCGCTGTTGCGCCGGACCTGAAAGACCGCATCATCACGCTCAATGGCGTTTCCAAAGCCTATGCCATGACGGGCTGGCGTGTTGGCTTTGCCGGAGGGCCGAAAGATCTGATTGCCGCCATGCGTGGCGTTCAGGGCAACGCGACATCCGGCATCTGCACCATTGCGCAGGCTGCGGCGGCGGCTGCGCTGGATGGCCCGGCGGATCTGGTGCAGGAAATGGCGGCAACCTATGGCCGCCGCAGGCAGATGGTGGTCGATGCGCTCCGGCGAATCCCCGGCCTGACCTGCGCCATGCCGGAAGGTGCCTTTTATGCTTACCCCGGTGTAGCGGGCTGCCTTGGCCGTACCACCGCAGGCGGCACACGGCTGGAAACCGACCATGATTTCGCATTGGCTTTTCTGGATGAAGGCTATGTGGCCACGGTGCCCGGCAGCGCGTTCGGGCAGTCTCCATATCTGCGTCTCTCCTGCGCCACGGGCGATGCAGATCTGATGGAGGCCTGTGCGCGTCTGGAGCGGTTTGTCAGCACGCTCCGCTGAAATTGGAACAGTAGGCTTGGGTCTGCCTGTTTTTCTGAGAAGGCGGGAGTGCCGCAGGGAACACTCCTGATCAGGTGGTCTTGTCGGACAGGCTGTTCCCGCTGATTGAAAGCATCAGGCGGGTTCTTTCACATGATTGGATGAGTGTGTGAGAGGTCGTGCGTTCAGGAAGAAACCGTACGCACAAAGCGCAGGATTTTCTTGCCAGCGTTCAGATAGGCATAGTTCTGTGCGCTGTTATAAATTGTAAAATCATTGGCCTGTACAAGCTGAGTTTCCGTATCGAACTCAAGGGTCAGCGTCCCTTCCAGCACAAAAATCATCTCGTGCCAGCCTTCCGGGTCAGGTTCCGCCACATAGCGTTCCCCCGGTGCGAGGGACCATAGCCAGAGCTGCGTATCATGCCGCGCAGGGGCCGCGCCCAAAAGAGTCGCCTTGCTGGCATCTGTCTTGCCGCGCCACATCACTTCCTCAATGCGGCGTAATTCCCGCTCCGGGTTGCTCACCAGTTTGAGAAAGGTTGTGTCCAGTGCTTCTGCCAGCCGGTCCAGACTCCCCAGACTAATATTGGCGTTGCCTGCTTCAAGACTGACAATCATGCGGCGGCTGATACCCGAGGCATTGGCCAGAGCCTCCTGACTCAGGCCTGCTTCCTTGCGCAGGCGACGCAGGTTTGTCCCCACATACTTTAAAACATCGGATCGTGGGGGTTGATTGTGCATTATAGTGCCCATATACGCTGCTAACTATGATCAAGACTCCACCCCCCTCAGGCTCTCGCGTCAAGTTCCTGTCCCAGCAGGAGATCATACTTGTCCTGATCACCATGCTGTGGGGGGCAACATTCCTGATCATCCATCATACCATGGAACATACCGGCCCGCTGTTTTTTGTGGGCGTGCGGTTTATTACGGCTGGTCTGATGTCCCTTCTGCTGTTCCGCAAATCCCTCGCGGGTATGACGCGGTATGAGCTGAAGGCCGGTTGCATGATCGGGGTGGGTGTTTTTCTGGGCTATACCTTTCAGACTCTGGGACTGAAGACTATTTCCAGCAGCCAGTCAGCGTTTATCACAGCGCTCTATGTCCCGATGGTGCCTTTTCTCCAGTGGGCGGTGCTGAAGCGCCGACCGCATATGATGAGCTGGGTTGGGGTGTTTATCGCATTTGTTGGCCTGATCTGCCTGACCGGGCCGGATGCGGCCAGTGGCCTCAGCTTCAGCCCCGGTGAAGTTGCGACTCTTCTCGGTGCTGTCTCCATAGCTGCGGAAATTATTCTGATCAGCCGCTATGCGCTGCGGGTGGACAGCCGCAGGGTGACCATCGTGCAGTTGCTGGTAGCAGGCCTGCTGGCACTGGTCTTTATGCCGGTGGCTGGTGAGCATGTTCCGGCGTTTTCATGGGTCTGGGTGGCATCTGGCGTAGGGCTGGGGGTGATGAGCGCGGTTATCCAGTTTGCCATGAACTGGGCGCAGAAAACGATTTCCGCCACGCGGGCGACGGTCATTTACGCAGGTGAACCTGTGTGGGCCGGGCTTGTGGGGCGCATTGCGGGGGAACGCCTGCCACCGCTGGCTATAGCCGGGGCCGGGCTGATTGTGCTGGGGGTTCTGGCGAGTGAAATTCGCCTGCCGCGTAAAAAGAAAGCGCCAGAACTGCCCTGAACCTGCGCTGCCCTGCGGGTGTCAGAAACAAAGGACGCGGAGGGGAAAAGTCTGTTAGCCGTTCAGCACATTACGTGTTGTGCGCCGGGCAATATCGGCGGCGGCTTCTGTATCGGGCAGCAGGCCGATAAGTTGCAATTCATCACAATACTGCGCAATCTGGTCGCGCAGCGCGTGGCCGGTTACGGGGCTGATGGCAGGCTGATGGCGCATCATGGCGCGCATGGTTTCAGTGCTGAACTCTGGTGATTCATCAGCAACCAGTGTTGCGGCCTCGTCCCTGTGCTGGTTGGCCCATTTTGCTGCGTCCCGCAATGCAAGGGTGAGGGCGGTTGCGGCGTCCGGATCTGTCTCCAGCGCGGTGTGAGAGGCGCCGAGAATCAGGCTGGTGCGGTCCGCGTAATGGCCAGTATTGCTGCTGACCAGTTCTGCAAACAGGTCCGGGTGGCTGTTGAGTAACTGCCACGCCAGCGGGTCATGCGCCACGAGCGCATCCAGAGTGCGGGCACTGGCGGCGTCTACCATCTGCTCGGCTGGCATATCCGTCCATGTGATGCCGTCCATGGCGTTAATGCCCTTACGGCGCATCATGATGGCAAAGAAGAATTTATCCGCGGCATTTTTATCAGGTACGGCTACAGTCCGGCCGACAAGCTGATCAAGCCGGGTGATGTTTGCTCCGCGCCGCACCAGCAGGCGGAAGGTACCGGGCTGGATGCCCAGAACAAGGCTGGCGGGCAGGCCGCTATACAGGCGCGGCAGCCATGTGAGGGCCGGAGCAACAGCATAATCGGCTTTGCCTGCAACCAGCGCATCCAGTGCATCATTGCCGTTCTGCGGCGCAAAAACCCCTTCCACATCCAGACTATAGCGGGCAAAAAATCCTTTCTGGTAGGCTACGGCCAGAACCGGCGCGGTATCCGCATGCGGCCAGATCAGCCTGAGTTTACGATACTGACCATCCGGCTGTCTGCGGTGGGAGCGTTTGTGCCTGTGGTGTTCAAACGCGCCCACCGTTCCGGCCACACCCAGTCCGGCAAGGCCTGTCAGAACAATTCTGCGGCGGAAAGCCGGGGCGGAGGAAGGTCCTTGTGCGCTCATGCGTCTTTCTTACCACGAGGAGCTTTGCGCGTCGTCTGCTCATAAAAACAGGAAACACAAAAAAAATGAAAAAAGGGGGTTTACGGCTCCCCCGGATCACGGTTATACGATGCCTCGCTGATCCCGAATAGCTCAGTTGGTAGAGCAAGCGACTGTTAATCGCTGGGTCGTAGGTTCGAGTCCTACTTCGGGAGCCAGCCTTTCTCACACAGTAAAATAATCCGGACAGATAGAAAAAATTATTGTCTGTTTTGCCGCGAAACGCGTCTCCCGATATCGCGCGCGTTTTTGCGGCCAGATGCGTTCCGGCGGCCTATGTGCGGCCTAATGGACAGAACATTACACGCAGGCTTTTTTGGGTGACCATCTGCTGGAAATTTCTTCGCGAAATTAGTCAAAAGCCATTATGTGTTCTGCGATTTAGGCATATTTTTCTGAGTATAGAAATCTAGCTAGGCAGAAAGAAAATCCCAACTATCCTTTGATCGCACTTCAGTTTTGACGAAACTGCTGGTTTGAGCAGCCGGGATCAGGCCGTCTGGGGCGGACCGATAGGGGGTGCCTGTAGGACTACGCTTTAGTCCTGCGTCGTTTCCCCGGCCTTTTTGCATAATGGACGTGGCTGTCCCGTCCACGGGCAATGCGTGAGACTGTGCTTTCGCTAATCCCGAAGGCTGTAGCAACAGATTTCAGAGTTTCTCCTTTCTGCCTCCGGCTTGTGATCTCCTGCCTCTGCACGTCCGTTATTTGCCTCGGCCGCCCCATGCGCTTGCCCTGCTCCATCGCACGAGCGCGTCCTTCCGCTGTACGCGTGCGGATAAGGTCGCGCTCCACATCAGCAAGACCACCAAGGACTGCAAGCATCAGCCTGCCTGTACTTGTGCTGGTGTCAGTCCAGGGCTCGGCCAGAGAATAAAACTGGGCCTTTTTGTCCGTGATCGTTTTAACGATAGAGAACAGGTCAAATGTACTGCGTGCCAGACGATCAAGCCGGGTCACCACCACGCTCTGGCCGGGTTTAAGGCTGGCAAGGAGCTTGCGGAGTTCAGGGCGCTCAGCGTCCGCCCCGCTGGCCTTCTCGCGGTAGATACGGCGACATCCGAATTCCTTGAGTGTGTTGAGTTGAAGTTCCAGAGTCTGCCCCGTGGTACTGACGCGGGCATACCCGACTTTGCGGCGTGTGATGCAGGTATTCATTCACCCATAAAGAGCTGAAAATGCTTAAGAGTTGCTTGATAAAGTCTTAATTTGCGCAAGCCGAAAAGTCCCGTCTTGCAAAGTGTTAATGAACCGTAAAAACGCTTACACCCCCAATATTGTTAGTGCAAGCAAAACATAGAATATCAAAAAAGACACACTCCCAATTCTTTGCGCAAATCAAGGATTGGGAAAATGTCTACCATAAATACTACTAGTGACTGGGGTGACCAATACGATAGTCAGGATGTGACTCTTGATGGCACTTCTTCTCCGATTACAGTAACGGTCAAAGCTGTTCATTACGATGGGTGGACGGAAGGCGATTCATCTAATACTAATTTTCATTCTAATAATATGACGGTTAATGGTAACGTAACATTAAAGGGTGATGGTTATCTTACTGTAAACAATACCGTTACAAACAATAGTTCTTTAACTATTGAAGCAACAAATTTTACTATTGACGGCACGCTAACCGGTAAAACTGTTACGATTGCTAACGGCGGGGCCTTAACTGTAGGCACCTTGACTGCTCCTATTACATTTGGTGCTTCTCCGTCAGGGGCAACAGAATATAATACGCTTACGGTAAAAAATTATGCTGCAAGTGGAACACTTACATTAAATAATTTGTCTCCACGGGATAAAATTATTTTTGATAATGGTCAAAGTACAACTCTCCAATGGGGAGACGATGGAAAGACTATTGTTGATCAGAACGGTACCGTCTTGGCAAATGTTACTTTTGCCGAGGGTTATGACAAAGATGACTATCAGTTTAATGGTGATGTCGTTACTGTCACATGCTTCCTTTCGGGCAGCATGATCCGTACCTGTAATGGGGATGTAGCGGTTGAAGCCCTCCGCATTGGTGATCAGATTGTTGCATTTGACTGGAAGAATAAAAAGGACGTTCTTCGTCCGGTTGTCTGGGTTGGCAAAGCGCGTGCGACGGTGCGGCCGGGTCTGCATGATGATGAAGCCGGGTATCCTGTCCGTGTTCTGAAAGATGCTGTTTCCGACGGTGTGCCTTACAAAGACATGCTGATTACAGCAGAGCATTGTCTGTTTTTTAAAGGCAAGTTTGTTCCCGTTCGTATGCTCGTGAATGGCGCGTCCATTTTTTATGATAAATCCATAACGTCATACGACTACTACCATGTGGAAACAGAGCAGCATTCCGTTATTACCGCCGATGGCATGCTGACCGAAAGCTATCTGGATACGGGCAACCGCTCCTCTTTCCGTCAGGAAGGCCGGGTTGTGGCCCTGCATGGCACAGCCCGCACATGGGAAAAGGATGCGGGGGCACCGCTTTGTGTAGACCGTGCTTTTGTGGAGCCTCTGTTCCGCATGCTGGAATGGCGGGAAGACAGTGTGGCTGGCTGCCAGACTTCAGCAAACGCTCCGGCTCTGACGCAGGATCCTGATCTGCATCTGGTTACGGAAACTGATGCCGTGATCAGGCCCATGCGCAAAGCCGCGCATCATTACAGCTTCATGCTGCCGCCGGGCACACAATCTGTCCGGATTGTCTCCCGCACCAGCCGTCCGGCTGATGTGACCGGCCCGTTTGTGGATGATCGCCGGTCTATGGGCGTGGCCGTTGCGGATATTCATCTGTTTTGCGCCAAAAGTCAGCATGACATCAGTGCGCATCGTCAGGCTGTAAAACCGGCTGGCTGGTACCCGTCGGAAGGTGCGCAGTGTGTGTGGACCAATGGGGATGCGGAGCTTCCGTTGGGTGATTACCTGAAAGAGGGAAAAATGGGCATCCTCTCACTCCAGATTCTTGCAGCGGGGCCCTATATTATCCGCGCTGAGGAGACAGCGGAAACGCAGGTCAAAACGGCCTGATAGTCTGAAGGTCTGAAATGGGATGCAGGGTCTGCTTTTTCTGGCAGATCCTGCATTTTTTGAAGAGTGTAGTGTTATCGGAGCGCGGCAATGCCGGTCAGTTCCACACGCCACTCCGGTCTGGCGAGTTTTGCTTCGACCGTCGCGCGGGCGGGTTTGTTGTCCCGGTCCAGCCAGGCGTCCCATGCGCGGTTCATGCCTGCCATATCGTTCATATCCGCCAGAAAAATCTGCACGGAAAGCAGGCGGCTTTTATCTGTGCCCGCTTTGGCCAGAAGGGTATCCACCTGCCGCAGGATATCGGCCATCTGGCCTTCCGCATCCAGAGTGGCATCATCAGCAATCTGCCCGGCCAGATGCACAAGCCCGTTGTAAATGACAGCGCCGGTCAGGCGTTCTTCGGGGTCAAGACGTGTAATGGTCATGGATGTGTTTCCAGTTTTCTATCCGGTGGTGTCAGGCAAGCGGCATGTTATCAATCAGCCGGATGTCTCCAAGGCTGGCCGCAACAAACAGGCGGGTGCCGGGGTCAGCTTTTTCTGACGGCGCCAGAGTTTTTTCAGATCGCAGGTCCAGATAATGCACTGTAAACCCAGCGTCTTGCAGGGTTTGTGTGCAGCGCTCCAGCGTGGCGGCCACGGGTTTTCCGGCTTTCAGCGCGGCAACGCAATCCTGCAAAGCCTGTGGCAGATGGGTGGCCTGCTGGCGCTGGGCAGCGGTGAGCCGCCTGTTGCGGGAGGATAGCGCCAGATGGTCAGCTTCCCGCACGGTGGGCACGGGCAGAATGGTCACGGGCAGGTCCAGGTCCGTTACCATCCGGCGGATAATGCAAAGCTGCTGGAAGTCTTTTTCCCCAAACGCGGCAATATCGGCACGGGTTTGCATGAACAGCTTGGTGACGATTGTTGCCACGCCATCAAAATGGCCGGGGCGGTCCCCGCCACACAGCATCTTGTCCGGGCCGGAAACAGTAATGCGCGTGCAGAAGCCGGGCGGGTAAATCTGGGTTTCATCCGGGGCGTACAGAACATCCACTACGCCGGTTTGTGCCAGAAGGGCTTCATCCGCGTCCAGACCGCGCGGATAGAGCTGGAAATCATCCGGGTTGTTAAACTGGATCGGGTTGACAAAAATCGTCACAATCCGCCGGGTAGCTTTGCCGTCCAGCGCCTGCACCAGTGTCAAGTGGCCTTCATGCAAAGACCCCATGGTGGGCACCAGTCCGATTGTCTCCCCGTCCTTATGCCACTGAGTGACAATCTCGGTCAGTTCCTGTCTGGTTCTTACAAGCTTCATGACGCATCCCGGTTTGCAGTAAAAGCGCAGGACAGAGGACTACCCGGTCTGTGCACGATTGCCGGGAAATCCACTGTCCGTCCTGGGCCGTCTTACTGTGTTTTCAGGAATGGTTCCAGCAGCACACGGTCTGCCGGGCTGAGCCGGTCTGCCGCGGTGCTCGCCTGATGCCAGTAGGGATAGAGCAGGGGAGGCTGGCTGGCCTGATTAAGGCGGTTGAGCTGGTCTTCCGACAGCGTGAGTTCCGCGGCTTTCAGGTTGTCTTTCAACTGCTCTTCCGTGCGGGCGCCCACAATGACGGAGGTAATGGCCGGGCGATGCATGGTCCATGCCAGAGCGACCTGCGCTGCGGAAACGCCATGCTCTTCCCCAATAGCAAGCAGCACTTCCACAATATCAAAAAGCTTTTCCTTGTCATGCACCGGGGGTTCGCCAAAATTTTCAAGCTGACGGCCTGCGGGTGTTGGCTGGTTACGGCGATATTTGCCGGAGAGCAGGCCCCCTGCCAGCGGGCTCCAGACCTGCACGCCAATCCCCTGATCCACAGCCGCGGGCAGCAGTTCATACTCTGCATCGCGTGCCTGAAGTGAATAATAAATCTGCTGGGATACCGGGGCGATCAGCCTGTTGCGCTCAGCAACGGACAGCGCTTTCATCATATGCCACGCGGAGAAATTGGAAACCCCACTATAGCGGATCTTTCCGGAACGGGTCAGCGTATCAAGGGCTTCCAGTGTTTCATCCAGTGGGGTCTGACCATCCCATTCATGCAGATAATACAGATCAATATGGTCGCGGCCGAGGCGCTTCAGGCTGGCCTCACACGCGGTAATGAGATGCAGGCGGGAGGAACCAGCCCCGTTTGGTCCGTCCTGCGTGCGGAAGCGGGCTTTGGTCGTGACCAGAATTTCCTGCGAGCGCCCTTTCAGGGCTTCCCCCAGAATAGTTTCGGATTCCCCGGAGGAATAGATATCCGCCGTATCAAACATGGTGATGCCCGCATCCAGGCACAGGTCAATCAGGCGGCGCGCCCCGGCTGTGTCGGTATTCCCCGTCTTTGCAAAGTCCCCTTTGCCTCCAAATGTCATGGTGCCAAGGGTAAGGGCAGAAAGACGCAGGCCAGACCGGCCAAGTTGACGATACTGCATGAAGCTGTTCTCCGTGTGGGTGAAGAGTGAACGCGGATGACCGTTTTGAACTGGCAGTATAGAGGGACGTTTTCAAGGGTGTCAGGGCGTTCACTCTGTTTTGACAACCACCAGAGAGCCTGCTTAACAAAGGGCAGATGGTTCCCGTCAGGGGATGAAAAGGGAAGTACGGTGAGAACCCTTCTGTTTCTTGGCCGTCGCTGCCCCCGCAACTGTATGTGACATCAGGCGTGTTTTCCGCACTCTTGTTTTTGGGAGTGTTGACCCACTGGAGCGTGCTCCGGGAAGGGCGGAAACAGGCGAAAACTGCCGGAGCGCCGGGGGTTTTGTGTCATGAGCCAGGAGACCTGCCATCTTTGTGCTGAGTGTCATGTCTGGCGGGGTGTCCGGAGCGTGATGGTGCGTTGGGTCAACGCGCTACTATCTGGTTTGTCCTGATGGCCTTGTGATGAACACCCCCATGCGGCCTTGTGCTGTGTGTTGACTGAAGGGTGTTCATGTCTGCCGCGTTTTCTGCCCCAGTGGTGAAGGGATGGTGCCCAGGTCTGTTTGCCCCCATGCAGGCGGCGGATGGCTGGCTGGTACGTGTACGCCCGCCGCTGGGCCGGATAACCGCAGCGCAGGCGCATCTGCTGGCCAATGTTGCGGAGCAGGACGGCAACGGGCAGATCAGCCTGACCAACCGGGGAAATGTGCAGTTGCGGGGGTTCGCGCCGGAAGCGGCCCGTGCTTTCCCGCAGCGGATGATAGCGGCGGGCCTCGGGCAGGCAGACCCGGATGCTGAACGGCGGCTCGCACTTCAGATATCCCCTCTGGCGGGCGTGGACCCGGCCTGTGCGGGGGAGACGATGCTGTGTGCGGAGGCGTTGAGGGCCGGGTTGATCGGCTCTCCCGCTCTTTCAGCTTTGCCTGATAAATTCGGGTTTTGCGTCGATGGCGGTGGTTTTTTCCCCGTTGGGTCTTTGCAGGCTGATATCATGCTTCAGGCTGTACAAAACCCGGCTTCTGAGTGGGGAGGCTGGCGCGTTGTCTGTGGTGAGGCCCGCTCAGAGCCGCAGGGTTTGTCTGAGGCTGTGCAGACGGCTCTTGCATTGGCGGGTGCTTTTATAAAATGCCATGAGGCCATGCGCCCTTTGCGGGGGCCTGCTATTGCCCAGAGACTGTTTGCAGAAATCGGGGTTGCATGGGTACATGCTGCCAGAACAGAGAGGCAGCACGGTCGTGCGTTGGTTCAGAGGGCCGGACATCTGACAGGCCATCTTTATGCGGTGGCTGCGCCGCTGGGGCGTCTGACGGCAGCAACGCTGCGGGCCTGTGCAGATGTTGCGCAGACCGGTGAGGGCATTTTGCGCATGACACCGTGGGGGAGCCTGATTTTTGGCGGATTAAGGAAAATGCCGGAAATTTCAGGGCTTGTTATGCATCCAAGTGATCCGCGCTTGCGGGTCTATGCCTGCATTGGTGCGTCAGGCTGTGGGCAGGCTTCCGCCGACACAGGGCGGCTGGCGCTGCAACTGGCTCCGCTTTTGCCGGAGGGGATGGAGATGCACGTCTCCGGGTGTGCCAAAGGCTGTGCGCATCCGGGGCGTGCGACAGTCACGCTGGTTGCCGGGGCGGAGGGATATGGCGTGATCCGGAACGGACGCGCGGGGGATCAACCCGTCTGCGTTGTGCCGGAATGTGATGGTGCAAAGGTCGTGAGACAGGTTCTGTCTGAAGGAGATGTTAAAAATGCAGCCTTATGATTATATCCGCGATGGCGCTGCCATTTATGAACGCTCCTTTGCGACCATTCGCGCAGAAGCTGACTTAAGCGGTTTTTCCACCGAGCAGGCCCAGATTGTTGTTCGTATTATTCATGCCTGTGGCATGGTCGATGTAGCACAATCCGTGATGATGACGGAGGATTTTGTATCTTCCGCAAGAAAATCCCTTAAAAAATCCTGCGCTGTTCTGTGTGATTCCGAGATGGTGGCGCATGGCATTACCCGTGCGCGTCTACCTGCGGATAATGCCGTGGTGTGCACCCTGCGGGATGCGCGCACGCCAGACCTTGCGCGGCAGATTGGCAACACCCGGTCTGCCGCAGCGCTGGACTTGTGGGGGGAAAAGCTGGCCGGGGCCGTTGTGGCAATCGGGAATGCGCCTACAGCCCTGTTCCATCTTCTGGAACTGCTGGATGCCGGTGCGCCAAAACCTGCGGCTGTAATTGGTTTGCCGGTCGGCTTTGTCGGGGCGGCGGAATCCAAGGAGGCCCTTGCAAAAAGGCATGATATCCCATGGCTGGTTGTGCAGGGGCGGCTGGGGGGGAGTGCCATGGCCGCGGCGGCTGTCAATGCGCTGGCGAGTGAGGTGGAGTAATGGTGCGCGGAACGCTGCATGTGGTGGGCGTGGGGCCGGGAGACCCGGACCTGATGACGCTGCGGGCTGTTAAAACCCTGCAAGGGGTGCCGGTTGTGGCCTATTTCTGCCGGCATGACACACAGGGGCACGCGCGCCGCATCGCGCACGCGCATATTGCTGCCACAACGCAGGAAATACGGCTGGCTTATCCGTTTACCACCGAAATTTCCGTTAAAGACCCAAGCTACCATATCGACATGCATGCGTTTTATGATCGCTGTGCGGAGGATCTTGCTGCGGTTCTGGAAGAGGGGCGGGACGTCGCTCTGCTGTGTGAAGGGGACCCTTTTCTGTATGGGTCCGCGATGTATCTGTTTGACCGTCTGCATACTCGGTTTGAAACTCAAGTTGTGCCCGGTATTTCCGCCATGAGCGGTTGCTGGTCTCAGGCGGCGAGGCCTATGACGCACGGGGATGATGTTCTGTGTGTTCTGCCTGCTACCATGCCGGAAGAGGCTCTGGTGCACTGGCTGGACAAGGCCGATGCGGCGGTGGTGATGAAGATTGGCCGGAATATGCCAAAATTGCGGAAAGCACTGGAGCAGACAGGCCGTTTGCCGGATGCTGTCTATGTAGAGCGTGGCACGCAACCGGAGGCACGCTGCCTGCCATTTGCGGAACAGGATGGGCCTGCGCCCTATTTTTCACTGGCGCTGGTGCCGGGCAGAAAGGGCGTGCGATGACGGGTTCTGTCAGCATTATCGGGCTTGGTCCGGGGAATGCGCTCCAGCGCACACCGCAGGCGGATCAGGCGCTGAGCCGTGCGACGGATCTGGTGGGATACGGCCCCTATGTGCAGCGGGTGGACGCGCCGGCCTCCGTGGTGCGGCACTGTTCGGATAACCGGGAGGAGTTGGACCGGGCGCGGCATGCGCTGGAACTGGCTATGCAGGGGCGGCATGTCGCGGTTGTCTCCGGCGGAGATGCCGGGGTGTTCGGCATGGCCAGCGCAGTGTTTGAAGCTGTGGACCATGGCCCGCAGGCATGGCGTGCGCTGGATATTACGGTTGTGCCGGGTGTGAGCGCGGTTCTTGCGGCTGCCGCCCGGCTTGGGGCACCGCTGGGCGGTGATTTCTGTGTGATGTCCCTTTCCGATAATCTCAAGCCATGGCCAGTTGTTTTGCGCAGGCTGGCGCTGGCGGCGGAAGCGGGGTTTGTTATTGCGCTCTATAATCCGCGCTCCAAGGCGCGCCCGACCCAGTTGGGGGAAGCGCTTGAGCATTTACGTGCCTGCCTGCCCGGATCAGTCCCTGTCGCGTTTGCGCGGGCCATTGGGCGTGCGGATGAAGCTGTGCGGCTGACAACACTGGCAGAAGCGGACGCTACATGGGCGGATATGAGCACATTGGTGCTGATTGGCTGTGCCGCCAGCCATCTGATCCCGCGCCCGGACGGTGGAGCGTGGCTTTATACGTCGCGCAAGGTCGAGGCAGCCTGATGTGTCTGGAGCCAGAGCAGAGCCTCCGCGGGTGTTTGAACATGCGGGCAGGGCGGGTGGGGCGGACGCTCGATCATAATTACCGGGCACCCCAGAGCACGCGCCGCTTCAAGTTTTGGAAAGGTTGCGGAGCCGCCAGAATTTTTAGTGACAAGACACGCAATCTGATGCGCCTTCATGAGCGCTCGTTCCGTAGCATAATCAAACGGTCCGCGAGCAGAAAGGACAGTCGTACTGGGGGGCAGTGTGGCTGGGTCGGGCGGTTCAATCGAGCGCAGCAGATAAGTATGCTGCGGGGCCATGCAGAAGGGCGCGACCTCCTTGCGTCCTGTTGTCAGAAAAACCCGCAGGGGGCGCTCCCCGAAACCAGCCGGGTCTGCCAGCAGGCTGGCAGCGGCAGTCAGGTTGGTTACAGAATGCCATGTGTCTCCCGGCACAGGGTTCCATGCCGGGCGCTCCAGACGCAGCAGTGGCAGGCCAAGGGTCCCGCAGGCCGTCGCGGCGTGCTGGCTCATGGTGGCGGCAAACGGGTGTGTGGCGTCAATCACGGCCTGAATGGCATTTTGCGTCAGCCAGTGTCGCAGGCCGTTTGGGCCGCCAAAACCACCAAGCCGGACAGCCATCTCTGGCAGATGCGGGTTACTGGTTACGCCAGCCAGAGAGAGGGTAGGTGTAAAGGCGGAATTATGCTCCAGCAGACGGCACAGGCCAGAGGCTTCCGTTGTGCCGCCCAGAATCAGCACGGGCAAAGGGGTTGGGGCGGAGGGGCACATGTAACACTGTATCCTGAAGGGCGCTATTTGTCTCTCCATAGCGAAGAGAGCGGACAGGCCGCAAACTGTCTGCCGAAGGCATGTCTGATGTCTCAGCCGGATTTTCGGGCGAATGACATCGGCCATACAGACAAACTGGCACAGACTGGAGGTGTGGATGCCTGAGGTCTGGCTGACCCTGATTGGCATTGGGGAGGAGGGCGTGGCGGGACTGAGTGCTGCCGCCCGCACACTGGTCTCGCAGGCTCCCTATGTTGTAGGGGGCGCGCGGCACCTTGCTCTGGCGGCTGAGCTGATTCAGGGAGAAACGCTGGTCTGGCCGTCTCCTTTTCAAAACGGCATAGATGCTGTTCTGGCGCGCCGTGGCTCACCGGTTGTGGTGCTGGCCTCGGGCGATCCGTTTTTTTATGGCGTTGGCGCAACGCTTGCCCGGCATGTGCCGCCGCAAGAGATGCTGTGTCTGCCTGCTCCATCCTGCGTTTCTCTGGCTTGTGCGCGGCTGGGTTGGGCCTTGCAGGATTGCCGGGTGATTTCCCTCTGCGGGCGCTCCCTGCACCGGATGCGGCCATTTTTGCAACCCGGCGCACGTCTGCTGGTGCTGTGCGCGGATGAACAGTCTCCGGCACACGTCGCTGCATGGCTCACGGAAGAAGGTTTTGGGCGAACGCTCTGCCATGGTCTGGAAGCATTGGGTGGCTCGGCCGAGCGGCGTTATGACTTTGTGGCGCGAGAGGGGGTGCCCGGCACGCCGGGGCGGCTGTCCCTGCTTGCGCTGGAAAGTGTGCCGGATAAACGCACGTTTAGTCTGCCTCTGGCGTCTGGCCTGCCAGATTCCTGCTTTGAGCATGACGGGCAGATGACAAAGCGGGAAATCCGTGCAGTGACCCTCTCTTCTCTCGCTCCGCGGGCCGGAGAGGTGTTGTGGGATATAGGCGGTGGTTCTGGTTCCGTTGGTATTGAATGGATGCTGGCGGACCAGACCTGCCGCACCATTACGCTGGAACCTGTGCCAGAGCGTGCCGCGCGGATTGCCCGGAATGCGCTGCATTTGGGTGTGCCTGATTTGCAGGTTGTGGTGGCACGCGCACCTGAGGGTTTAAAAAATCTTCCCTGCCCTGATGCTGTGTTTGTCGGAGGGGGTGCAAGCCGTGCCGGGGTGCTGGAGGCAGCGTGGACGGCCCTCAAACCCGGTGGCCGCATGGTGGTCAATGCCGTGGTGATGGAAACGGAAGTGCGGCTGATGCAGGCCGTGCAGGAATGGGGCGGCAGTCTGACGCGCCTTGCCGTGTCCCGTATGGAAGATGTTGGCCGCCTGCATGGTTTTCGTCCGGCCATGAGTGTCACGCAATGGGTGGCATGGAAACCGGATACATCGTTATGAGTGTTGTGGGTATGGGGTGGTGCAGCACAGCCAGCGCGTCTGATGCAGCCGGGTTTATCAGGCAGACGGTCCGTGAAAGTGGGGCTACCGCCCTGACCCGGCTGGCCGTGCCCGGTTTCCGGCAGGGAGACCTGTTTCCGGAACTGGTCGCTGCGGCGCTGGAGATTCCCGTGTTCTGGGTGCCGGAGAACGCCTTGCAGGCTGTGCAGGCGCTTTGTCAGACTATTTCGCAAAAATCTTTGCAGAAAAATGGGTTTGCTGCGGTAGCGGAGGGTTGTGCGCTGGCCGGAGCAGGGCCTGGCGCGTGGCTGCGAGCACCTCGGCAGACTTATGCTGGGATAACCTGCGCGGTGGCGGAAAGAGAGGGGATAGAATGACCGTTTATTTTATTGGAGCAGGGCCGGGTGCGGCTGATTTGCTGACACTGCGCGGTCGCGATCTGCTCGCCCGGTGCCCGGTCTGCCTGTATGCAGGCTCCATTGTGCCGCCGGATATGCTGAAATTCTGCCCCGAGGACGCTCGTCTGGTGGATACCGCGCCGCTTTCTCTGGATGAAATTGAGGCGGAATATGCCAAAGCGCACGCGCAGGGGCAGGATGTTGCCCGCCTGCATTCCGGGGATTTGTCCATCTACAGCGCGGTTGCGGAACAGACGCGCAGGCTGAACCGGCTTGGTATTCCGTGGAGCATGGTGCCGGGTGTGCCCGCTTTTGCTGCTGCGGCATCCGTGCTGGGGCGGGAACTGACAATGCCCGGCGTGGCCCAGAGCGTGGTGCTGACCCGCATGACAGGCCGGGCCTCCGCCATGCCGGAGCGTGAAAAGCTGGAAGCGTTTGCCGCTACCGGAGCCACACTGGCTATCCATCTGGCCATTCACGCGCTGGAGAAAATCGTTCAGGCGCTGACGCCTTTTTACGGAGCTGAGTGCCCGGTTGCGATTGTGGCGCGCGCCACATGGCCAGATCAGCTTGTGCTGCGGGGCACGCTCGGCACGATTGAGGCAGAGCTTGCGCAGAACCCGGTAGAACGGACAGCTCTCGTTCTGGTCGGGCCAGCACTTGCGGAACAGGACTTTCGGGAAAGTGCCTTGTATGACCCGGATTATCGGCGGCGTTTCCGCAGTTAGATGCACCTTCAGGGCTGGGTAGGCCCGGCCTGCCCCACACAGCGTCCTGTCCGGTCAAACACCATGACATCTACGGTGCAGGGGGCTGGCATAAGCGTTTCCAGAACAGTGCACAAAGCAGACTGCGCGATGAATGACCCCAGCGGGATTTCCGCTGCGGTGGCGAGCAGAAAGGCTTCGGCCACTGTGGGGCAGGTGGCAAGGGAGGCTGTGAGCGATGCGGATGCGCCTCCTGTCGCGGCAAGCTGCGCCAGTGCGGCCATATCAGCCTGTCCACGTTTGGAATGGAGGTCCAGCCTGCCCTGACCAAGCTTGGTCATTTTGGCAATGCCACCTGCAATGGTCAGGCGTGGCACGGGGTGGCGGCGGAGATATTTCAGGAAACCGCCGGCAAAATCGCCCATTTCAATCAGGGCGGTATCCGGCAGGTTATAGAATTTCTGCACCGCTTTTTCTGAAACATTGCCAGTCGAGGCCGCCAGATGCGTCAGTCCTTCGGCACGGGCCACGTCCACGCCCCGATGAATGCTGTCAATCCACGCCGCGCAGGAAAAGGGGACAACAATTCCGGTTGTGCCCAGTACGGAAAGGCCACCCATAATCCCCAGACGGCTGTTAAGCGTGCGCTCCGCCAGTCGCGCGCCGTCTGCTATGGAGAGCGTGATTTCTGCATCGGGCAGTAGTCCGCCGCTGGCTTCGGTCAGGGCTATGCGGATCATGGCGCGCGGGGTGGGGTTAATGGCAGGCTCACCCGGCGGAAGGGGCAGGCCGGGGCGCGTGACTGTGCCAACACCGGGCCCGGCACAAAACCGCACGCCAGAGCCTTCCGGCAGACGGCGGACTGTGGCGCGGATAATGGCCCCGTGCGTGATATCCGGATCATCCCCGGCATCCTTCACAACCTCCGCAAAGGGGTGGCCGTTATGCAGGCCGGTGCGGCAAATGGCAAAGGCAGGGCGCTGGCCGCCGGGGAGAGTGATGGTGACACAGGCCGGGGCTTCGTGCCCTGAGAGGATCAGCCACGCCGCTTTTGCGGCGGCTGTCGCGCAGCTTCCGGTGGTCCAGCCCCGGCGTAAGTCTGTTCCTGTCTGCTCCATAAGGCGGTTGTAAAGCATCCGGCTGTTGTGCGGTATCCAGATAAGCATTTGTAAGGTGACGTACAGGCGGCTGGGTGTGATAGAAAGGGGCATGTCTTATGCCGATTTCGTCCATCTCCGTGTTCATTCCGCCTACTCCCTGAGTCAGGGGGCCATCCGCGTGCCAGAGATGGTCTCCCTGACCAAAGAGATGCGGATGCCTGCCGTGGCCATTACGGATTCGGGCAATCTGTTCGGGGCGCTGGAGTTCTCGCAATATACCAGCAAGAGCGGTATTCAGCCGATTATTGGCTGCCAGCTTGGCCTGCCCTCACGCAATGACAAGCCGGGCTCCCCGTCCGAGCCGATTGTTATGCTGGCGCAGGACGAGGTGGGGCTGGCAAATTTGCAATATCTGTCCTCCACAGGCTTCAGAGAGTCGGACCCGGCGGACCCGGTTATCAGCATGGATGTTCTGTGTGGCCATTCTGAAGGGCTGCTGCTGCTGACAGGCGGCACACGCGGGCCGGTTTTTCAGATGCTGGCGGACGGGCAGAGGGATGAAGCCGAACGCTGGCTTGCACAGGCCAGGGAAGCCTTTGGAGACCGCCTGATTGTGGAGTTGCATCGGCATAACCTGCCGGTGGAAAAAGCGGTGGAACCGGGTGTGCTGGCACTGGCCGACCAGTTCGGTCTGCCGCTGGTGGCAACCAATGAATGTTTTTTCCCTCGCCCGGAAATGTATGAAGCGCATGACGCGTTGATCTGTATTGCGCAGGGCCGCACCATGGCGGAGCGCGACCGCTGGCGCGTGACGCCGGAACACTGGTTCAAACCGCCGGAAATGATGCGCGCGCTGTTTGCCGACCTGCCGGACGCCTGTGATAACACGCTGGAAATAGCCCGGCGCTGCGCGGTAAAAGTGGAAACGCGCAAGCCTCTTCTGCCAGTTTGTCCAAAAGTGCGTGAAGGTGCGACTGAGGATGAAACCCTGCGCGCCATGGCGTGGGAAGGGCTGGAAAAACGCCTGTCCGGCATGAGTATGGATGAGGAAACCCGCCAGAAATATAAAGACCGGCTGGCGTTTGAGCTGGATATTATTTCCAGCATGGGCTTCCCCGGTTACTTCATGATCGTTGCGGACTTTATCCAGTGGGGGAAGGCGCATGATATCCCGGTGGGTCCGGGCCGTGGGTCCGGCGCAGGCTCTCTGGCCGCATGGGCGCTGACCATTACGGATATTGACCCTATTCCCTTCAACCTGCTGTTCGAACGGTTTCTGAACCCCGAACGTGTGTCCATGCCTGACTTTGATATTGATTTCTGTCAGGACCGGCGTGACGAGGTGATTGCCTATGTACGCCGGGAATACGGGCCGGACCGCGTGGCGCAGATTATCACTTTCGGAAAGTTGCAGGCGCGCGCAGCGGTGCGTGACGTGGGGCGTGTGCTGGGCCTGCCTTACGGCATGGTGAACCGCGTTGCGGAACTGATCCCCAACAACCCTGCCAAACCGACTACGCTGAAGGAAGCGATTGCCGGGGAACCCAAACTTCAGGAAATGCGCGACAATGATGAAGCGTTGCGCCGCCTGCTGGAAATTGGGCAACAGATTGAAGGGCTGTTCCGCCATGCCAGTACGCACGCCGCAGGCGTGGTGATTGGGGACCGGCCTTTAGTGGAGCTTGTGCCGCTCTATCGAGACCCGAAAAGTGATATGCTGGTCACCCAGTATAACATGAAGTTTGTTGAGCAGGCCGGTCTGGTCAAGTTCGACTTTCTGGGTCTGACAACACTGACCATTTTGCAAAGGGGGGTTGGCTTCCTCAAAAAAATGGGCATTGAGGTTGATCTCAGCCGTATTCCTCTGAACGATGCCGCGACGTATGAAATGCTCAGCAAGGGCGATACCGCAGGCGTGTTCCAGTTTGAAGGCGCGGGGATGCGGGATGTTCTTAAACAGATGCGTCCCACCCGGCTGGAAGATCTGATTGCGGCTGTGGCGCTGTACCGCCCGGGCCCGATGGCGAATATTCCTGATTATTGCCGCAGAAAACACGGGGAGGCATGGGAGCCGCCCCACGAGGAAATCCGCGATATTCTTGAAGAGACCTATGGCATCATGGTCTATCAGGAACAGGTGATGCAGATCGCCCAAAAAATGGCGGGCTACAGCCTTGGCGGCGCTGACCTGCTGCGGCGCGCCATGGGTAAGAAAATTCGTGCGGAAATGGACACCCAGCGCGAGATTTTCACGGAAGGGGCGACAAAGCGCGGGATTGACCGCGATAAAGCTGTTGAGGTGTTTGACCTCATGGCGAAATTTGCTGACTACGGCTTCAATAAATCTCATGCTGCAGCGTATGCGCTTGTCTCCTATCAGACAGCATGGATGAAGGCGAATTATCCCGTGGCGTTTCTGGCGGGCTGTATGTCTCTGGCGCGGGAGCGCACGGAAAAGCTGGCGGCACTCCGGCAGGAAGCCGAGCGCATGGGGATTAAGGTTCTGCCGCCAGACGTGAACAAATCCGAAGCCGATTTTTCGGTCGAGACGCTGCCGGATGGCACACATGGTATTCGCTATGCATTGGCGGCGGTTAAAAAGGTCGGCTTCAGCGCCATGGAAGCTCTTGTGGCAACGCGTCGGAACAAGCCGTTTAAAGATCTGGCAGATTTTGCCATGCGGATTGACCCGAAGCAGATCAACCGGATGCAGATGGAAAATCTGGCCAAAGCCGGTGCGTTTGAATGTCTGGATAAAAACCGGGCACTGGCTTTTAATTCAGCCGATACGATTTTGCGGCGCGCGCAAAGTCAGGCGCAGGAAGCTGCGTCCGGGCAGATTGGTCTGTTTGGTGGTGGCGGCCATGTGGAACCGCTGCGTCTTGCCAAATGTCAGGACTGGCCGGAGTTTGAACGTCTGGCGATGGAGGCCGAGGCGATTGGCTTCCATATGACGGCGCATCCGCTTGATTCCTATGGCACCGTGTTGCGGCGGCTGGATGTAACCCGCTGCTCCGGCCTGCTTTCCGCCGCGGAAGCAGGGGTTGGGCGTGTGCGGATTGCAGGCTGCGTAGTGGACCGTAAGGAGCGCCCGACCCGTACCGGCAATAAAATGGCATGGGTCCGGCTTTCTGATTCCTCCGGTGGGTGTGAAGTTACACTTTTTTCCGAAGTGCTGACCCGTGTGCGGGACAGTCTGACAGCCGGAACAGCAGTTCTGGTCACAGCCGACATGAAGCTGGAAGGTGAGGCAATGCGCCTGACCGCAACGGATGTTGTAGAGCTTGAACAGGCCGCAGCGCAGGCAAAAAGTGAGTTGCGGATCTGGGTGGAGCAGGAAGATGCTCTGCCACGCCTGAATGAAATTCTGACAGAGCAGAAAGGCGGCTCCAGCCGCATCGTGCTGCTGCCGGGTGTTGCGGAAACCTGTGACGTGGAAATCCGTTTGCGCGGCGGCTATCGGGTGACGCCGCTGCTGGGGCAGAAGCTGAAAATGCTGGAAGGAATTTCCCGCGTCGAGCAGGTTTAGGGGCGCGACAGTTATGGTAACCGTACGCCTCTGGGCGCATGAACTGCTCTGGCGTGAGCCGGAGACTGTCTTTGCTGCGTGGGGTGATGCGCCCTGGTGTGCGTTTCTGGATAGTGGCGGCCCGGTAGAAGAGCGTGGCCGCTGGCAGATTTTCTGCTGCACACCCCGCCAGACGCTGGTGGTGCAGGACGGGCAGATTCTGACCAATGCTGAAGATGGCGTCCCTTTTACGCCTGATGCGCTTTTTGAACGGTTACGGCATGGTATGCCCGAGGCCGTGGGAGACGGAGGGAGAGAGGCGGATGGGCTGGACGATATCCGGCTGCCATTTTTCGGGGGCTGGGTCGGGTTTGCCGGCTACGGGCTGGGGCAGAAGCTTGAGAAGATTGCTGGGTGCCGTCCTGTGCAGGCTGAGCCAGATTTTGCAGCCGGTTTTTATGATCATGCTTTTATCTGGGATCGTTTTTCAAAACGGTCTTTTGTTGCGGGTCTGGCGTTTGAGGAAGGCGCTCTGAACATCAGGAGCCTTTGTGCTCCGTATAGTGCGGCATGGGCTGCGCTACCGCATGCGGTTCCCGTCATGCCTGAGGTGCCGGATGTGCAGTTTGCGGCAGATCAGTCCCGCGCCGCTTATTGTCAGGCTGTAGAGCGCGCCAGAGCGTATATCGCCGCAGGAGATATTTTTCAGGTCAATATCACAGGCCGGTATTCTGCTGAATTTCCCAGAGAGTTTCCTGATGTTGCACTGTATCTCGCTCTGCGGAAGCAGGCGCCGGCTCCGTTTGGGGCGTATCTGTCCTGCGGTGAGGGATATGCCCTCCATTCGTCTTCGCCGGAACGGTTTTTGCAGTGTGATACAGAGGGCGTTGTAACGTCCCGCCCTATCAAGGGCACGGCTCCGCGCGGGCAGACGCCGGAAGAGGATGAGGGTTTTGCGGCCTCTCTGAGTCAGGATGAGAAGGAACGTGCGGAAAACCTCATGATTGTTGACCTCATGCGGCATGATATTGGCCGTGTGGCGCGGTTAGGCAGCATGGGGGTGCCGGAGTTTCTCAAAGTGGAACGCTTTGAGCATGTGCATCATCTGGTGTCTGAGGTGCGGGGTGTGCTGGATGCGGGGCGTGATGTGTTTGACCTGTTGCAGGCAACGCTGCCACCGGGGTCTGTCACGGGGGCGCCAAAGCATCGCGCGATGGACATTATTGAAGAACTGGAGGCTTCTCCCAGAGGGGCCTATTGCGGAAGTGTTCTGTGCCTTGGTGTTGATGGGCGTCTGGAAAGCTCTGTGATTATCCGGACACTTATCCGAAAAAGTAACTCTGTGACACTGGCTGCGGGTGGCGGGATTACTATTCTGTCCGATGCAAGCAGGGAATATGCGGAAATGCGTTTGAAACTAGCACCATTTTTTGCCCTTTTTGGTGCCGCAGCATGATGTTTGTGTGGCTGAATGGGCAGATCTGCAACGCGACAGAGGCGCATGTCAGTCTGGCGGACCGGGGCCTGACGCTCGGGGACGGCTTGTTTGAAACCTTCCGTGTTAAAAATGGTCGCGTTCTGCATCTGGATTTGCATATGGAGCGCCTGCAAAATGGTGGGGCTGTGCTGGGGCTGCCTGTTCCGGACATGGACTATGTGGCGCAGGCGGCGCAGAGCCTTCTGGACGCAACTGGCCTGCAAAACGGCTCTGCGCGTCTGACAGTCACGCGGGGTGTGGCACCGCGTGGCGTGCTTCCGCCACAACATTGCACGCCCACGGTTTTTATGACGGTCGCGGAGGGTGCGGCGAGGGTTTCAGACGTTTCTCTCATGACGGCGCAGACTGTGCGGCGGGATGAGCTTTCTCCGTTAAACAGAGTGAAAAGCCTGAACTACCTGCCCAATATTCTGGCGCGGCAGGAGGCGGCGCAGGCCGGGTGTGATGAGGCGTTATTACTGAATATGCAGGGTCGGGTTTCTGAAACAACGATTAGCACTTTGGTGATTCAGGAGCAGAACAGGTTTGCAACCCCCCCTGTTTCAGAGGGTGCTTTGCCGGGTGTCGCACGCGCGGTTTTGCTGCGGGCAGGGCTTTTGCAGGAGGAGCGTCTTGCTCGGGAACGCCTGAGGGCTGCGGACGCGGTTTATCTGATTAATAGCCTGAGTGTGCGGCGTGTTCAGGTTTTTGATGGACAGTCTGTCAGCCAGTCTTCTGCGGGCTTGCGGCGGCTGTGTGCGGCGCTGGATGTTCCACTTCCTGAAGGCATGGGGGCCTGAATAAGCGGACGGCACAGGCAGCCCGATATAAAACGGTGCGCAACCTTCCTGACGACGCACCGTTAGAAAACTGAGCTTGTTGTTAGATCAGTTAAAAAGGAGGGCTCCATGCCTTCAAAACTTCATTCCATGACTCTGGCTGTTTCTCTGCTGGTTGCTCCGGCGATTGCGATGGCACAGGCTACAGAAACCGCACCAACGCAGGGCACGCCGACGGCAAATTCAGCCGCGTCTCAGGTTGGTAAGGCCCCGCCTGCCGCGCAGGATGAAAACGGCAAGCGGGTGGAACCCTCACAGAAGCTATGGAATAACCCGCGCACTGAGGCTGAACAGCCCGGCACACAGCCCCCTTCAAATGGCGGTAACGGGTCCGATAGCCGCACGCTTTCTGGTAGCCAGACGGAAAAGCCCAGCCAGCACGCCAAAGGCGGTAAGCATCACGCCGCGCCGCATACGCCGAAACACTCCTGAAAGTCTGCCCTGCTGAGGCGGGGGATGGAAGACAGGCAGTGCGCTGTTGCGGCGCGCCGCTCTGCCTTGCTAATCTGGCATGCAGAGGCAGGGCTTGTCTGATGTTTTAGGAAAGACCAATGCTAGACGGCATGACCCCGTGAGGTGATGCCGTTTTTCATGCATACGCCTCTGGCTCTATCAGGAGGTGACCCCATGCAGGACCATGCCATTCAGGAAAGACCGGCTGAACAGGACTCTGGCCCGGAGTATGATCTGCGGCAGATCGATTGTGATCCGAATTTCTGGTACCCGATTGCATGGTCGTATAAAGTGCGTTCCGGCAAGGCGTTTGCAGCGCGTTATGCCGGGCACCCGATTGCGCTGATCCGCCCGGAAAATGGTCCGGTTTATGCGCTGGAAGACCGCTGTGCGCATCGGCAGGTGCCCCTGAGCAAGGGGACGGTCGAAGGGGATTGCATCAAATGCTGCTATCACGGCTGGGCGTTTGACCGTGCGGGCAAGTGCGTCACGGTGCCTTACCTGAATAAGGAAGGAGTCGGCAGGCCCGTCAAATCGTACCCGTGCCGGGAAAAAAGCGGCCTGATTTTCGTCTTCCCCGGAGATCCTGCTCTGGCTGAGACGGTGCCTCTCCCTGAGATTGCGCAGGTGGAAAATCCGGAATTCAAGACACGTCGTTTTTATCCGCGTCTGAAATGCCATTACACCTTCATGCATGAGAACCTGATGGACATGAACCATCAGTTCCTGCACCGGCGGCAGATGGGGTCTATCACGGCCCGCTTCATGGGGCAGGATAAAGGCGAAAACTTTCAGGAAGCCCGCTACAGCTTTGCCCGTAAAGGCGGGAATCAGCCGCTGGCTGAGGCTCTGATTTTTGGCAAGCATCGTGACATTGAAGGGCAGGAACAGCCGGTGGAGGAGATTGTTTCCATCCGCACGACCTACCCGTACCAGACTCTGCAAATTCATGACAAAGACGGCGATCTGGTGATGGACCTGTGGGTAGCTTACGTGCCGCTCGGGGCTGACCAGCAGGGCACGCAGACCTTCGGGCTGCTATCTGTCAAAAAACCCAAATGGGGCTTTCTGCTGGATCTGGCGTGGCCGGTCCTGGGGATTTTCACCAACAGAATCTTTGAAGAAGACAAAGAAGTGGTTGAGCTGGAACAGAAAGCCTGGCGGGAACTGGGCGGTGACCATAACATTGAGGTCTTCCCCATTGTGAAGGCGCTCCGCGCCCTGCTGGCCCGCAGCGGTGTGCCCAACGCAAACGCCCGACCGCTGAAAAAGGGCTGATAACCCGCATTTTTGCCTTGCAAGGGCCAGCGAAAACCGCCATATCGGCATCGCTTGGCCCAGGCCGGGACTACGCACGCGAAGCCACACACCGTCTGGTGCCCTGAGTAAAAAGGGGCCGTGCTTCGCGGAGGATTAACCAGATAAGGTAGGATACGCCCCCATGGCGATGCCAGATTTCACACTCCGCCAGCTGCTTGAAGCTGGTGTTCACTTCGGTCACCACACCCGCCGCTGGAACCCGCGGATGGAGCCATACCTCTTCGGTGTGCGTAACCAGGTTCACATCATCGACCTTCAGCAGACTGTTGGCCTGCTTGACCGCGCTCTTCAGGCCATCCGTAACACGGTAGCCGGTGGTGGTCGCGTTCTGTTTGTCGGCACCAAGCGCGCTGCGGCAGACCCGATTGCTGAAGCTGCAAAGCGTTGCGGCCAGTATTACGTCAACCACCGCTGGCTGGGCGGCATGCTGACGAACTGGAAGACCATTACGGGTTCCATCAAGCGTCTGCGCCAGATTGAAGAGACGCTCGACGGCGGCACGTCCGGTCTGACCAAGAAAGAAATTCTTGAACTGACCCGCGATCGCGACAAACTCGAACGCTCTCTCGGCGGGATCAAGGAAATGGGCGGCCTGCCCGATATCCTGTTCATCATCGACACCAACAAGGAAAAGCTGGCTGTTGAAGAAGCCAACAAGCTGGGCATCCCGGTTGTGGCGATTCTGGACAGCAATTCCGACCCGAAGGGCGTGACCTTCCCGGTTCCGGGGAACGATGACGCGATCCGCGCTATCTCCCTGTATTGCGATCTGGTCTCCTCCTCCGTTCTGGACGGGATTTCCGCAGAGCTGGGTGCATCTGGTCAGGATTTCGGTGCGGCTGAAGAACTGCCGGTTGACCCGGCTCTGGAAGCAGAAGTCCCGGCCGCAGCTCCTGAAGCTGCCGCTGCTCCTGCTGCAAATTAAAGTTTTGCTGACCGGCTCTGGCATGACCTGCTAGGCCGGTTTTTCAGATAGAGTAGGTGTCTGCCCACAGGCATGACAGCCCTGTGCGCGCCCCGATGGGCGCGTTCCGGTTTTTAAGGAGATGAACTATGGCGGCCATTACCGCTGCACTGGTTAAAGAACTGCGCGAAACAACTGGCGCAGGCATGATGGATTGCAAAAAGGCTCTGAGCGAGTCTAACGGCGAAATTGAAGGTGCCATTGACTGGCTGCGCACCAAAGGCCTTGCGGCTGCTGCCAAAAAGTCCGGCCGTACCGCTGCTGAAGGTCTGGTTGCTGTTGCCTCCGAAGACAAAAAAGCAGCCATGGTTGAAGTGAACGCCGAGACGGACTTTGTGGCCCGTAACGAAGCGTTCCAGAGCTTTGTGGAAGCTGTTGCTCAGGTTGCCCTGAAAGTTGGCGAAGATCTGGAAGCCATCAAGGCAGCAACGCTGGCCAGCGGCCGCACGGTTGCTGATGAACTGACGCACCTGATTGCCACCATTGGTGAGAACATGTCCCTGCGTCGCGCACGCGTGCTGACGGTGCCGTCTGGCGTTGTGGCAACGTATGTGCATGGTGCTCTGCGTCCGGGTGTTGGCAAGATTGGTGTGCTGGCTGCGGTGGAAGCTCCGTCTGCTTCTGACGCCATTAACCAGCTTGGCCGCCAGATCGGGATGCATGTTGCAGCCACCCGCCCGTCCGCTCTGGACGTGAGCAGCCTTGACCCGGCTGAAGTCGAGCGTGAACGCGCTGTGCTGATTGATCAGGCGAAGGACTCCGGCAAGCCGGAAGCCATCATCGAAAAAATGATCGAAGGCCGTATCCGCAAGTTCTATGAAGAAGTTGTTCTTCTTGAGCAGGTGTGGGTGCATGACGGTGAAAGCCGCGTGAAGAAGGTTCTGGAGCAGGCTGGCGTGAAGCTGGTTGGCTTCGACCGCTTCCAGCTCGGCGAAGGCATTGAAAAAGAAGTCGATGACTTTGCTGCGGAAGTGGCGAAGGTCTCCGGCGTCTAAGTCAGGCGTTTTTGCACGATGATGCAACAGGGCGGGACTTCCCTCGACAGGGAGGCTCCCGCCCTTGTGCTTTCTGCGGCGTTGCTGGGTGAAAACAACGCCCGTGTGCATGTGCTGACAGAAGAAAACGGGCTGGTGCGCGGTGTGGTCTACGGGGCCAGATCCCGCGCGGGCAGCGCGTTATGGCAGCCGGGAAATCTGGTGAAAACCCGGTTTCAGGCGCGCTCCGCCGGAGGCATTGTCCGGCTTTCAGGTGAATTACTTTATGGATGCGGCTTCCGGTTGCTGGATGCCCCGCTCACGCTGAGCATGGTTCAGTCCGTCTGCGTGCTGGCGGATGCGGCTTTGCCTGAGGGGGAGGCGTGTCCGGTTCTGTTTGCCCGCACAGTAAAGCTCCTCAGCTTTCTGGGGTTTGACCCGGCTGTGTCAGAGCGGGAAGGTGTGCCGGATGTGGTGCGCTGGGAATGTGCGCTGCTGACAGAACTCGGCTTCGGGCTTGACCTGTCGGCCTGTGCAGTTACCGGGGCAACAACAGGGCTTGCCTATGTATCTCCCAAAACAGGAAAAGCCGTGTCTGAAGACGGTGCGGGGGAATGGAAAGACCGGCTTTTGCCGTTGCCGCACTTCCTGCTGTCTGAGGAGGAAACGGGCACTCCGGAAGACTGGCTGGCCGGCTTGCGGCTAACGGGCCATTTTCTGGCGCGGGACGCGTTCGGCCAGCGGCACCGCCCTCTGCCCGCCGCGCGGGAACGGCTGATGGACCGCGTGGCGCGCCTTGCCGGAGTGCCGAATGACTCCGGAGAAACAGAAGAAGGCTAGAACAAAACGCGTCACAGCGTTATGTCTCTGCCTGTATAAGAACCGGCATCAGGTCTGGGGAGCAGGAAATGAGCGAGACATTTGAAGGCCATGTTGAGGATACCAAGCTGGCGGATGCGCTCAGTGAACGGTATCTGGCCTATGCGCTGTCCACCATCATGTCACGCTCCCTGCCGGATGTGCGGGACGGCCTCAAGCCGGTGCATCGCAGGCTGGTTTATGCCATGCACCAGCTTAAGCTGGACCCCTCTGCCGGGTTTAAAAAATGTGCCCGTGTGGTGGGTGACGTTATTGGTAAATTCCATCCGCATGGCGATGCCTCGGTCTATGAGGCGCTGGTGCGTCTGGCGCAGGAATTTGCCGCGCGTTATCCGCTGGTGGAAGGTCAGGGCAATTTTGGCTCCATTGACGGCGATAATGCTGCCGCCATGCGGTATACCGAAGCGCGCCTGACAGAAGTTGCCAAAGCCCTGCTGGATGGCATTGAAGACGATGCCGTGGATTTCCGCCCCACCTATGATGGTGAGGAGCAGGAACCGGTTGTGATGCCCGCAGCCTTCCCGAATCTGCTGGCCAATGGCGCCGCCGGCATTGCCGTGGGGATGGCGACCAGCATTCCGCCCCATAACGCGGCAGAAGTCTGCGCCGCTGCATCCTTGCTTGTGCGTAAGCCGGAAAGCACCACGGGAGACCTGCTGGCGCTTATGCCGGGGCCGGACTTCCCGACGGGCGGGATTATAGTTGAAGATTCTGATGCCATTCTGAAAGCCTATGAGACCGGCCGTGGCGGCTTCCGTATGCGGGCGCGCTGGGACGTTGAGCAGGGGCGTTTTGGCACATGGCAGATTGTTGTGACGGAAATTCCGTATCAGGTGCAGAAATCCCGCCTGATTGAGCAGATTGCTGATCTGCTGGAGCAGAAAAAGCTGCCCTTGCTGGGCGATGTCCGGGACGAAAGTACGGACCAGATCCGGCTGGTGCTGGAACCCAAAACGCGCGGCATTGAGCCGGAAGTGCTGATGGAAACCCTTTTCCGGGCGACCACACTGGAAAGCCGCTTCCCGCTGAACATGAATGTGCTGAGTGCGGAGCGCGCGCCGGGTGTTATGGGCCTGAAAGAGGTGCTGCGCGCCTGGCTGGACCACCGGCATGAGGTGCTTGAGCGCCGCAGTCGCCACCGTCTGGCGGCTGTTCTGCGGCGTCTGGAAATTCTGGATGGTTTCCTCGCGGTTTATCTCAATCTGGATGAAGTGATCCGCATTATCCGTGAAGAGGACGACGCCAAGGCCAGCCTGATTGCGACCTTCTCCCTGACGGATTTGCAGGCCGAATCTGTTCTAAACATGCGTCTGCGGAGCCTGCGTCGCCTTGAAGAGCTGGAAATCCGAAAGGAGCATGACGGACTTTCCGCCGAGAAAGCCGAACTGGAAACGCTTCTGGGGGATGAGAAAAAACGCTGGTCCCGCATCGGGCGGGAACTGGACGGGATGGTCAAAAAATTTGGTGACGGGCATCTGGGCAAGCGGCGCAGCACGCTCCAGTCCGCGCCTGCTCCGGTTGATATTTCCGTTGTGGAAACGGTGGAACGTGAGCCGCTGACACTGATCCTGTCTGAAAAAGGCTGGGTGCGTGCTGTAAAAGGTCATGCGGTTGATCTGGAAAACCAGAAGTTCAAGGAAGGGGACGGCCTGCGTCTGGCAATTCCCTGCCAGAGCACGGATAAGCTCTGCTTCTTTGGTACAGACGGGCGGGCCTTTACCGTAAAAGGCGCGGATCTGCCGCGCGGGCGCGGCGATGGGCAGCCGGTGCGTCTGCTCTTTGACCTCTCGAACGATGAAGATGTAATTGCGGTCTTCCCGGTGCAGGCCGGTGCGCGCCGCCTTGTGGCGTCCAGCGCCGGGCGTGGCATGCTGGTGGATGAAGAGAGCATGGTGGCGGAAAAACGCTCCGGGCGTCAGGTGCTGAACCTGAAAGGCGATGAGAGCGCACAGCTCTGCGTGCCTGCGGAGGGGGATCAGGTTGCCGTGCTGGGCAGCAACCGCCGGTTCCTGATTTTCCCGCTGGAGCAGTTGCCGGTTATGGGCCGTGGTCTGGGCGTTGGCCTGCAGAAATACAGCAAAGCCAGTGAATCTCTGAAAAACGCGGTTGTCTTCAAGGCGGAGGATGGTCTGCTCTGGCCTGGTAATGCCCGGACGCGTTCCTTTGCGGATTTGCAGACATGGGTTGGAAAACGGGCGGCCGTAGGGAAGGAAGCCCCGTCCTGGGCGTTGAAAAAGGCCTGAAGGGTTCGAGGGTGAGGGCAGACCGTACCGCGGCGAATGGCGTGAGACGCTCTGCGCTCCAGAGCACGGAGGCTGTGTTCGCGCTTTGCCTTCTTCTCTCGTCAGATGACATGCCCTGAAAGTGGCTAAGACATGTTTGAGGGCGCAGGGGAGGTAAGACTATTTGGGGACTGGGATAGATTTTGCATCGTCACGCAACTTGATGAGCACTATTGCGGCGTATGGCTCAATGGAGAGTTGTTTTATAGAATTGATGGGCAGGATTTTGGGAGCCGGTATGGCGGTGTTTCTTTAAGAGATGCGCTGTATATGTCTGAGTATATTGTTGAGACTAAAGAGAAGAGAATAAACAAAACACTTTATGATATGGCATACGAGCGTATTTTTGCGCTGATTGATGATGCGATTTACGGAGATAATGAGGAATTATTTCAATATATTGACGAAAATGTTTTTGCTGGCGATTTTTCAATATCCATAAATGTACAATCTATGTTGGGCACTAAAATTTTTGCCGTTTCCTATGACGGGAAAACAAAAGTTGTTTATTGTAAATCAGATGATCACAAGATTTCTGGTTTAGTCTTTGACGATGAGAGCATTGATCATGTTTTTCATAAAACTTATGAATATTTAAGAAATCTTCATGATAAGGAAGTCGAGAAAGCAGCGCTGTAATCCGAATTTTCTTTGTCTTTGCGCTGCCTGACAGACAATGAGGCAAAGGATCGGCCTTTCAAAAAAGGCGGTTGATACTCATGGCAGCGGCGGCGTTTTCAGTGTTTGCCACACACCATGCCTCAGGATTTCGGCAGGGCGGAAGCGGGATTTGTAGGACATTTTCCGGCTTTCCTGAATCCAGTAGCCTAAATACAGGTGCGGCAGTCCCAGCCGGGCGGTTTCCTCAATCAGAAACAGGATTGCCAGACTGCCGAGCGAGCGCCGGGGCAGGTCCGGATTATAAAAGCTGTAAACTGCGGAAAGCCCGTCTTCCAGCCGGTCAATCAGGCTGACAATCATCAGCTCGCCATCATCCGTGCGGAATTCAAACAACATTGTTTCTACGGGGGTATCTTCCACCATGTTGCGGTAGTCGTCCGCGGTCATGGTGGCCATGTCACCCTCTGTATGGCGGGCCGCCTGGTAGCGGCGGAAGAGGGCATATTGTTCTGGCGTGGTCACGGGCGGCAGGCCGTAGGCATGCAGGTCCGCATTATGGCGCAGGGTACGCCGTTGCGTGCGGTCTGGTTCAAAACGCTGCACAGGTACACGGATAGGCGTGCAGGCGGAACAGGTCTCGCACACCGGCGTATAAGCCAGCGTATGGCTGCGCCGGAAACCCGCGCGGGAGAGGCGGTTATGCAGGGCATCCGCGTTGGGGACAGCCAGATCCGCAATCACCTTGCGCTCCATCTGGCCCGGCAGATACGGGCAGGGCTGGGGCGGTGTTGTGTAGAAAAACTGCGGCTGTCGCAGTGTGGAAACCATACGTCCTGTCCGGGATAAGGGTGGCGGGCCGGGAGCGGAAACGCGGCCTGCCTGACTGTAACAGCAGCACCGCCTGCATCGCACGCCCTTTCAGCAAAACAGATGTTTCACAGAACGGCGATGCAGGTGGAAGCCGGAGCATAAAGCCCCGGCGGCTCTGTTCAGACGCCGTACGTCTGTTTGATGCGTTCTGCGGCTTCAACCGCAAAATAGGTCAGCACACCATGCGCTCCGGCCCGGCGGAAGGCCAGCAGGCTTTCCATCACGGCGCGTTCATGGTCCAGCCAGCCATTCTGGATGGCGGCCATCAGCATCGCATATTCCCCGGATACCTGATACGCGAAGGTCGGCACGGCAAACGTGTCCCGCACCCGGCGGATAATATCCAGATACGGCATGCCGGGCTTGACCATGACCATGTCGGCCCCTTCAGCAATATCCATCTCTACTTCTCGCAGAGCTTCATCGCTGTTGGCGGGGTCCATCTGATAGGTCTTTTTATCGCCTTTCAGCAGGTTGCCGGAGCCCAGAGCGTCCCGGAACGGGCCGTAGAAGGCGCTGGCATATTTGGCGGCGTAGGACATGATGCGGGTATCAACAAACCCGTTTTTATCCAGATCCGTGCGGAAGCTGCCAATGCGTCCATCCATCATGTCGGACGGGGCGAGGATATCCACCCCTGCAGCAGCCTGATTGACAGCCTGCTGGGAGAGAATGGTGACGGACTCATCATTCACCACATACCCATCACGGATAATGCCGTCATGGCCGTGGCTGGTGTAGGGGTCGAGTGCTACATCCCCGATCAGCCCGACATTGGGGAATTCTTTTTTCAGCAGGCGGGCGGCCCGGCACATCAGATTGTCCGGGTTCAGAGCTTCGGACCCGGTTTCATTCCGCGCTTCTGACGGCGTGATGGGGAACAGGGCCAGAGCCGGGATGCCCAGTTTGGCGGCAGGCTCCACATGGGCGGCCAGCCGGTCCAGCGTGACGCGCTGCACGCCGGGCATGGAGGCAACATCCGTGACAGAGTTGGTGCCTTCCATAAAAAAGATTGGCCAGATCAGATTATTGATGCCCAGAGAGGATTCAGCGACCAGTCTGCGCGTGAAATCATCAAACCGGTTACGGCGAGGGCGGGCCTGAGGGAAGCGACCAGCCAGCATGGGCGGGATCTCCATTGCGTGTCGGGCGGGGTCGGATCAACTGGCCGGGCACAGGAGCATGCGCGGCCGGATCAGGCAGAAACCCGACGGGGGTGAACAGCGGGGAGGGAGTATGCGCCGCTCCCCGCGTTATGCAACCCCATGCGCGCGGGGGTCAGGACCGCGCCAGAACGCTCCGGTAGCGGCCATAGCCAAGATAAATGGCCATGCCGATGGCCAGCCAGACGATCAGCCGGATCCATGTCAGCTTGTCGAGTGAGACCATGACGGCGGAGCAGGAGATGATCCCCAGCACCGGAATGATATCCCCGCCCGGCACACGGAAGGCGCGCGGCGCATCCGGGGATTTGCGGCGCAGGACCATCACCCCCGCACAGACCAGCACAAACGCCAGAAGCGTGCCGATGGACGTCATGTGCCCAAGGTCAGAAATAGGCAGGAAGGCGCTGAGCAGGCAGGTTATCACCATAAAAAAGATGTTGGACAGCCAGGGCGTCTGAAATTTGGGATGCGTGCGGCTGAACATGGGCGGCAGCAGACCATCGCGCGACATAGCGAAGAACACCCGGCTCTGCCCCAGCAGCATGCCCATCAGCACCGAGGTAAAGCCGCAGATAATCCCGATTTTTACGGCAAGCTGGAGCCAGTGGTACGGCGTGCGGTTAATGGCGGTGGCCACGGGTGCGGCATCGCCCAGCATGTCCTTGTAATTGACCAGACCTGTCATGACGAAGGAGAAGGCAATATACGCCAGAGAGCAGACCAGCAGGCTGCCGAGAATACCTATGGGCATATCACGCGCCGGATTTTTGGTTTCCTGCGCCGTGGTGGAAACGGCGTCAAACCCGACATAGGCGAAGAAGATGGTGCCCGCGGCCCGCATGATGCCCGACCAGCCATAATGGCCGAACGTGCCATCATTGGGCGGAATGAACGGGTGGTAATTAGACGGATTGATATAGGAAAGCCCGAAGCCGATGAAGGCCGCGATCACCAGCAGTTTGATCACAACGATGATGGCGTTGACTTTGGCGGACTGGGAAATACCCCGGATGAGAATGAAGGACACCAGCCCGATAATGAAGACGGCGGGCAGGTTCATCAGCCCGGCTGTCACACTGCCATCAGGCATCTGCACGGTTTCAAACGGTGAGGCTGTGAGGCGTGGTGGAAGAACAAGCCCCCACGAATCCAGCAGCGAGACCACATAGCGTGACCAGCTGACCGCCACCGTGGCGGCCCCTACGGCATATTCCAGCACCAGATCCCAGCCGATAATCCACGCCATCAGTTCCCCTAGCGTAACATACGCATAGGTGTAGGCACTGCCGGCAATGGGGATCATGCTGGCAAGTTCACTATAGCACAGCCCTGCGAATCCGCAGGCGATCGCGGCGATCAGGAAGGAGAGAATAACGGCTGGTCCGGCATTTTCAGACGCGGCGATGCCTGTCAGGGAAAAAAGACCAGCGCCGATGGTCGCCCCGACGCCAAGAGCAACAAGACTACCCGGACCAAGAACACGCTTAAGACCCTGCGAGGTTTCCAGCTTGTCTAAAGGCATGCAGCGCGTAAGGAATGACGCTGCGGAAGATGCAGGCCTTTGCGTCATAGAGTTTTCTCTCCTGTCTCGACCGTGAACAAAACCACGTATAGAGCAATTGGTGGTCTTCGTCCCATAGAGAGGCTAGAGTGTCTCTCTTAGCAAGATGTGTTTTAAACGTAACGAACGGCCCGGCATTTCACAGGACAGTGTACGGGGCAGTTGAACGAGATAAATGAGGAGCTCCTGATGAGCCAGACGGATCTGGATCGTTTCTTTCACGCGCCGGTTACAAAGACGGATCCGGATGTTGCGGCCGCACTTGCCAGTGAACTGAAGCGGCAGCAGGACGGCATTGAACTGATTGCCAGCGAAAACATGGTGTCTGAAGCCGTGTTGCAGGCTCAGGGCAGCGTGCTGACCAACAAATATGCGGAAGGCTATCCCGGCCGCCGCTATTATGGCGGGTGCTCCGAGGTCGATAAAATTGAAACACTGGCTATTGAGCGCGTAAAAACGCTGTTTGGTGCCGGTTTTGCCAACGTGCAGCCGCACTCTGGCGCCAACGCCAATCAGGCCGCGTTCATGGCGCTCTCCAAGCCCGGTGACACCGTTCTGGGCATGAGCCTTGCGGCCGGTGGCCACCTGACGCATGGGGCCGCCCCGAACTATTCCGGCAAGTGGTTCAATGCCGTGCAGTATGGCGTCCGCAAGGAAGATGGCCTGCTGGACTATGAGGAAATGGAACGTCTGGCCCGCGAGACAAAGCCCACCCTGATTGTGGCTGGTGGCTCTGCCTATCCGCGGATCATCGACTTTGCCCGCTTCCGCCGCATTGCGGATGAAGTTGGCGCATTCCTGATGGTCGATATGGCTCATTTTGCTGGTCTGGTGGCTGCTGGCCTCTACCCGAACCCGCTTGAGCACGCGCATGTGGTGACGTCCACCACGCATAAAACGCTGCGTGGCCCGCGTGGGGGGCTGATCCTGACCAACGATGAAGCGCTGGCCAAAAAGATCAACTCCGCCGTCTTCCCCGGTCTGCAGGGCGGCCCGCTGATGCACGTTATTGCCGGTAAGGCCGTGGCGTTTGGCGAGGCGCTTGAGCCGGAATTCAAGGAATACCAGAAAGCCGTTCAGAAAAACGCCAATGTTCTGGCGGAAGTTCTGGTGGAACGCGGCTTTGATATCGTGACGGGTGGGACGGACTCTCACCTGCTGCTGGTTGATCTGCGGCCCAAGAAAGTGACCGGCAAGGCCGCCGAGCATGCTCTGGAACGCGCAGGCATTACCGCTAATAAAAACGCTATTCCGTTTGACCCGGAAAAGCCTGCCATTACCTCTGGCGTGCGTCTGGGCAGCCCGGCAGCCACGGCGCGCGGCTTCCGTGAAGCGGAATTCCGCCAGATTGGTGAAATGATTGACGAAGTACTGACCGCGCTGGCTGCGTCTGGCGGGGAAGGCGATGCAGCGGTTGAAAACGCTGTGCATGACCGAGTGCGTGCGCTGTGCGCCCGCTTCCCGATCTATAATCGCTAAAACAAAACCCCTCTGAGGCCGGGCTTCGGCTCAGGCCCCGGAGGGATGTTTTCAGGTGCAGCGGGCCAGTCTGACGGCTGTATGCCCGCGCATCGGCCTGAGGTTGGGCATGACCAGCAGGCAGTTCTCATACGGGGTGCGGATTTCTTCACACCCGTCAAATGCCAGAAGAGTCCCTGCTTTTTTAATGATCTCCCCGCTGCGGAAGGGCCTCGCAAAAACAAAGCGGGACGTACAGGCCAGCACATGATCTGTCACCGTGACCTGCCGGGTTTTCTGGCGGCAGGGGGACCGAAGATTTCTGGGCGAGACGGTGCCCATCTGCTCCAGAAACGTCTGACAGACATTCAGAGCCAGTGTCGCGGCCTCGGGCTGCCAGTGCTGCCCCGCCTCCAGCAGGCAGGCCCGGGCTGTTGTGCGGTTGGAGGCAAAGCGCACATAATCAATCAGCCGGGGGCCTTCTTCATGCCCGCTATCCTGCACAATAAGAGGCGGGGGCGGCTGGAAGGTGGCGAGTGCCGTGGCCAGCGCACAGCTTTTTTCTGTCAGGCCACTTAAAAAAAGCGGGTCGGCAGGCCAGAGCATGGAGTGCAGGTCCAGCAACGCATCCACTGTGTTGAGAATGGGGGCCACAGCGCGCACGCGCTCCATCTCATAGGATGTATGGCCAGAGGCCATCAGACCCGGCTCCCACAAGCGGTTCATATCCTCATCAATAAAGCGGGAGAGTGTGGGGCGGCCCGGATCGAATCGTGCAAAAGCCGCCAGATTGAGAAAAATCAGACTGAGGCGGCCACGTTCGGGGCGCACTTCCTGCATCAGCAGATGAGCCAGCGCGCAGGCTCCGCTATATTCATTGCCGTGCATAAGGGCGGTGATGGCAACATGGGGGCCGGGGTGAGAGGCTTCAAAGTGATAAGCGCCGGGAACCCCGCAATTGCCCTCCTGCCAGCGGCTGAGGTCAGGTGGCGGTAAGGCGATTTCAAACCGCGGCAGCGGAAGCTGGGGTGGCGGCAGTGTTTCTGAAAGCGTACGAAGACGGATGCGTCCCTGTTGCGTGCTCTGGCGACGGGACGCACAACTCATGACGAAACCCAGCCTGTTATGGGGTTTGGCAGGGGGGCGCTTTCGCCAGATGAGGGGGTAAGGCACAGCATGGCGAGGGAAGTATTATCTCCCTTGGCTCATGCTGCAATCCCGTCGCTCTCAGGACTCGCCGGCAAGGGTCACAATGCTGGGATGTGTGCGGGAGGTATCGTTACGGAACCCGTCACGCAGCCCGGCAAGCACGAGTGCCCGGATATGCGGGACTGTCCGGTTTTTCCAGTAGAGTTTCAGAATACTGAGCAGCAGCAGGGGGGCAAAAGGCAGAAACAGGCCGCCCGCAATTTTTTTGTAAAAAAGAATCCTGTTCCGCACGATGTAGTAAATTTTCCACCGGTTGCGAGCAAAGCTGACGGTGGTCTTGCAGTCATGATTAAAACGAACGGCGGGAACAAACAGAATTTTGCGGCCCAGACAGCGTAATTTCCATGCGTAGAGGGTGTCATCCGCGTAGATGAACAGGTCCGTCTGTGGCAGGCCCAGCGGGCCACGCACCAGATCAGAGCGGACAAAAAAGCCGACGAAAGATGCGTAATCAACGGGCAGGGGTTTGCTTTGCCGGTAGCTGGACGGGTCAATAGCAAACGTGGGTTTGCGGCTTTTGAGCAGGCGCAGGAGGCCGCGCCCGCTGGTAAAGGGGTTCAGGCCGGGGCGATTCATGTCACAGACCGCGTCACCGGGGAAATAGACCGCCGCGGCCACGCCGCCCACAGCAGGCGGCAGAGGCAGGGACTGAAAAACACTCAGGGCGTCGGGCTGCGGCCAGGCATCATCATCAAAACAGACCATCCATTCACAGTCTGTATGGTGCGCAGCATACTCCATGCCCCGCGCAAACCCACCAGCGCCCCCGCTGTTGACTGTTTCATGCAGGCAATGCAGGCGCGGGTCTGTCTGGGTTTCCAGCCAGTCCTGTGTGCCATCCTGACTGGCGTTATTCACCACCACTACGGCTGAAAACTTCTGGGCAAGCGTGTGGTCCAGAACCGTTTTCAGCATGGCCAGCCGGTTACAGGTGACAATAACGGCTGCCACTGTGCACGGCGTGTGTCCTGCCGGTGTGGAGGGGGGCTGGGGCATGCGGGTTTACAGCGCCTGTTTGAGGCGGGACGCCACGCCGGACAACGGCCTGCGCAGCGGGCGGGGGAGCAGATGCCAGCCACGTGTCAGCACACGGCGGAGCAGGCTGTGGCGGAAGGGGGCCGGATCATCCCCCGGTCCGGCCTCACCATTAAAGACGGATTCATACCAGAAGGTTCTGCGCAGGAAGTACCAGTAGAAAAAGCTCAGCGGCGCGCGGCGGTTGTTCCAGGGTTTGGCTTCATACCCGGCGTAGTGCACAATTTTGGGGTCCTTGAGGTCTTCAAGGACCTTGGCACGCCAGTCGGCATTCAGGTGCGGGAAGATCTCGCGGATGCTGTTCACGCAGTTCCAGGACGTATCCAGCATTTTCACTTTGCCGATCAGATATTTGTTCAGAATATCCTGATCAAGGAACCAGTAGCGCCGGTTGCTGAGGTCTTTGATGGCGGCGTCGGAAATATTGGCGGCCCGGAAGGCGTCAAGGTCGAACAGGATCACGCCCGCCTGAAAATACGCATCGCCCCGGCCTTGCAGGCCCAGATACTCGCTCAGATACTGGCTGGCGGGCAGGGCGCCCGTTTCTTCCATGGAGCGGATCCCGGCCTTCACGAAGTTCTTCATGATCAGGTCAGGCGTGGCCCCAATGACGGCGCCGTTCAGAGGGGTGTCCCACAGGCGGCACAGGTCGGCCAGAACAATGGTGTCACAGTCAATATAGAGGGCGCGCTTATGGTTTTGCAGAAGCTGGCCCAGCGAGAGCCTGTAGAATGTCGCCGGTGAAAAATGCATATGCGTGCTGATGCCGCGATACATATGCTGGCAGTCCAGAAAGGTCAGGCTGCCTTTGCTGGCAGGCAGGCCCATATGGAACTGCCGCCGCAGAAGATTGCGTTTGAGCGGCGGGATGCCGCCATCCAGCACAATCAGGTCCAGAAAGCGGTCCGGATTGAAGGACGCCTTGATGGATTCCAGCAGAGCGGCCAGATGCGGTACAAAGTTCTCATCCGCCGCAGTAACAAGGGTGACAGCGTTTGCCGCTGGCGCCGCAGGGCTTTTGGGAAGGGCAACTTCCTTCCCGGTTTTAGTATTTTCAAAAAAGCAGCGCGCGCGTTCAATCACGCCTGTTTTAGGCACATGGGGCGAGGCCATGAAGACATTAAACAGCCGCTCCCCCAGATAGCCGTAAATGCGGCGTGCCTGAGCGGAATAATTGGTCAGATCGGCTTTGCGTTCCACTTCAGCCAGAATGGCAAAGAGCCACGCGCAATAGGTGTCAAACAGGTCCCGCCGGAAGACAAAGACGTTGGTGAAGTAGCCTTCGTCTGCTGCCATGACCGTATCAAACGCGGGCAGATCATCGGGATACAGGTCGGCAATGACGGACCGCGTCAGCGCGAGGTCATGCGCGAAGTGGTAATCGGCTTCCACATAATGCTGGTAGAAGGATGTGAAGCCGACATTCCGCACGGACCATTTCTCGGGGAGAATGGCGCAGGCGTCCGGTGTGTTTTCAATCGTCTTACGGACCGTGGCGGCGTTCAGGCCCATCTGTTTGAGGGTCTGGGGCGTCATGTCCGGCAGAGGAATACAGCCGAACTGGTCAGTCTTCAGCCCTGTGCAGGCAAAGTCCAGAAAGCGCCGGTAATGCATGAAGCCGATCCACGCGGCATCCGGGTCATTTTTCCAGGCCCAGTAGAGTGCTGTCAGCTCACAATATTCCCGGTTTTTGCTGGAAATATTGTCACCGGTGTCATCCCCGCGCATTGGCAGAGTGGTGGTGGCAAGCGCACGACCAACCTGAATGGGGCGGAAGACATCATCTTCAAACGCAATGCCCGCAGCATGATGGCAGACATAAATATGAACCGGGCCTAAGCCGGGCTGGCTGGCGCTCATCGGGCGTTCTCTGTGCAGATCATGGCGCTATGGTCCACTCTTTTGGGGCCGTGTTCAAGAGGCAGATGGGCGGCGGGGGGCAGGTTTTCCGCTGCGTGGTGGGCGGCTGGCGGCGTCCTGCCCAGAGGCGCCCTTTCCGGTGGCGTCCTTTCCAGTAGCGTCCGGCAAAGCCTGATCCTGTGAGAGAATACGCAGGCGCACCGAGGCCCCGAGTTCAATCTGCCGGAGCTTTTTGCGTTCCGCCGCCGCGCAGAGTGTCAGGGCAGAGCCGGTCTGGCCAGCGCGGCCTGTGCGGCCAATACGGTGCAGATACGCTTCCGGCTGATCCGGCGGGTCATAATTCACCACGGTTTTAACGGCAGGAAGGTCCAGCCCGCGTGCCGCAATATCGGTTGCCACCAGCACCATAAGCTTGCCTTCGGCATAGCTGGCGACGGTTGCGTTGCGCTGCGCCTGAGACAGATCGGCATGCAGAGGAGCTGCCTGAATACGGGCTTTTTTGAGGGTGGCCGCCAGAAGATCAGCTTCCGCTTTGGTTTTGACAAAGACAATGGCGCGGTTTGTGCGGTCACGCATAAAAAACTGCCGCAGGAAGCCGGTTTTCTGCGCGGGTTCCACAAAGACTGCGCCCTGACGGATCGGCCCGCGTTTTTCAGCCGACCGGGTAATCCGGATCTCTTCGGGCCGCCGCAGAAGCTGCTGCACGGTCTGCTTCAGGGCATCCGGCAGGGTGGCGGAAAAGAACAGTGTCTGCCGGACAGGCGGCAGAAGGCTGACAATGGCCGCACTTTCCTCAAAAAATTCAGGGGAGAACAGGCGGTCCCCTTCATCCATCACGACGCGGGTGCAGGAGGCGAGCAGAATTTCTCCGCCATCGGCAAAATCCAGCAGGCGTCCGGGGGTGGCAATCAGCACACGCGGGCCATCATGCAGCAGGCGCTCGGCCTGATGCGCGCGGTCCGCACCGCCATAGAGCGGGATAACGGCAATGCTGCCGGCTTTCTGGCGGGAGTTGTCGGCCTTCAGGCCCAGACAGGTTCTGAAAACACGGGCCGTCTGCAAGGCCAGTTCCCGCGTCGGGACCATAACCAGCACGTCCTGCGCGCGTTTGCTTTCCAGAAGCTGTTGCAGCATGGGCAGGGCATAGGCCGCCGTTTTGCCCGTGCCCGTAGGGGCAATGGCCAGAATATCTTTCCCGGCGAGGGCTGCTGGAATGGCGGCCTGCTGGATGGGCGTTGGCTCTTCCATGCCAGCCTGTGCGGCCCATGTGCACAAAGACGGCAGAAGGCCCATTGCCTCAAAGCTGTTGGACATGCTGTGTGGTATCCGTCCTGACCGGGTGTGAAACGAGAAAAAAGCAGGGGAGCCTGATGGCTGAAGACGTATATGCCGGAAAGGTGCCGGGTTCAAACCCTGTCTCTGCTCTGGTGGTGGGGGAAGATTTTGCAGGCATGCGCTCTCAGGCGCTCGGGCTGGCAGGCCGTGCCGGGTGGGAGAGCCGTTTTCAGGCGGTCAGCCCGTCCCGTCTGGCGCGGCTGATGCTGGCCGGACCGCAGGTTCTGGCCCGGCCTTTCCTTCGCACGGCTTCCGGTACGCGGCTGGCGGGCATGGCTGATCTGGCGCAGGCGGATGTGGTGATCAGCATTGGTGGTAAAGGGGGGGCAGTCGGTGCGGCTTTGCGCGCACCGGGGCGTCGGCCTGTGGTGCAGGTGCAGAACCCGCGCCAGTCTCTGGACCGGTTTGATCTGATTGTGGCCTGTGAGCATGACGAGATTACCGGCCCCAATGTTCTGCTCGGGCGTACAGCCCTGCACGGTCTGACGCCGGAGGTGCTGGCACAGGCTCGTGCGCACTGGGCACCCCGGTTTGCGGCTCTGCCGCGCCCGCTCATTGCCGGGCTGGTCGGTGGTTCCAACGGGCGTTTTACATTTGGTGTGCCGGAAGCGCACCGGCTGGGCACACTGCTGGCGGGGGCCGTAACGGCGCAGGGCGGCAGCCTGATTGTTACCCCCTCCCGCCGGACGGACCCGGAGGCTCTGCGGGTGCTGACTGAACTGGTTGAAGGAGCCGGAGGCACGGTCTGGAACGGGGAGGGCGATAACCCGTATCAGGGGCTGGTAGCCTGTGCGGATACGCTTGTGGTGACGATGGATAGCGTCTCCATGGTGTCCGAAGCGGTGGCCGGGTCAGCCAGCGTATTCATTTTCCCTCTGCCGGGCCGGTCCCGGCGCATTACCCGCTTTCTGCAAGGGCTGGAAGCCGCCGGGCGTATCCGTATGCTGGAGCCAGAGAGCCCGGCGCAGAGACTGACGCCGTGGGTTGCGGCTCCGCTGGATGATACGCCGGAGCTTGTCGCGGAGATGCACCGTCGGCTGGGATTCTAGGGGCTGTGTTTCGCAGATCGGTCAGTGACTTCCCGCCCGCAGGCGCGTAAGTGAAACAGGCAAAGCAGAACCAGAGGAAAAGCCATGAACAAGCAGCAACCCGGTGGCGTGGTGTTCAGAACCCTTGTGCAGATTAATGCCGGACGGTCCTTTCTGGCCAATCTGGGTGGTTTTGTCTGCGTGGCCTTTATGCTGGGGCTTGCCAATATTTTTTGTCGGGGTGTGCTGCATACAGACCTGATGTTTGAGCTGCGGCTGCTGATTGTTGCTGTTGCGCTGTATTTCTTTATCCCGCCGCTTGTCCTCTGGCTGTGGACGGGCCGGACGTCTGATACGCAGTAAATAAAGTCTGAAAGCTGCCGCTCTTTTTGTTGCCGGTGTTGTCTGCCCGGCAGGCGGAGGGGTAGGAGCCGCGCGTTATCCGTGCTTTAGGACAGGACCATAACAACGAGGTTGATTATGGATAGTAATGTTAAGTGCCCCAAATGCAGTTCCGCCTATGCGTATCAGGATGGCGCATTGTGGATCTGCCCGGAGTGCGGGCATGAATGGAGCCAGCAGGATCAGGCCGCAGACGCGGACGGTGCGGACGGCGTTGCAGAAATCCGGGATGCGAACGGCAATGTGCTGGCAGATGGGGATACTGTGACCGTGATCAAGGATCTGAAAGTCAAAGGATCGTCTCTGGTGGTCAAAGGCGGCACGAAAGTAAAAGGCATCCGCCTGACAGATGGCGGGGACGGGCATGATATTGCCTGCAAGATCCCCGGGATCGGCGCCATGAACCTGAAATCTGAATTTGTGAAGAAGTCCTGAGGTCAGGGCGGGGCAGCCCGCCCTTTTTAAACCCAGATTGTTCCAAGCAGAATGAGCGTGCCGACAATCAGGGCGGCCACATGCCGCATGACATGCTCCGGCGAGTCCGGCGGCAGTACCAGATAATACTGAACGCAGTAGGCCATCAGGGCGCAGCCGATAATCACCAGAATGATGCGGACAATGGGGAAGGAAGAAAAATCACGCGGGTCAAGCTGCATGGTGTGGTTTTCTCCCTTCGGGCGCTGGTCTTTGCGTTATGTGCCTGAAAAAGCCGATGCCGGGTAGCCTTGTGCGAACAGGGCTGTCCTGAGAGACGTCTGGTTGATCTGGGCTGCAATGGCTTTGCGCACGACCGGCTTGGCGTGGAAGGCCAGCCCCAGCCCGGCTTTTTTCAGCATCGGCAGGTCATTCGCGCCATCCCCGATGGCCAGTGTTTCCGCGACGGGAATATCGCGCTCGGCCGCCAGACGCTCCAGCAGGGCCAGCTTGGTGTCCGGCCCCAGAACCGGGTGGCCGGTCTCGCCGGTCAGAACGCCCTGTGCATCATCGAGCATCAGCGTATTGGCGTGGTCTTCATCAAATCCGCACAGGCTGGCTACGCGGGCCGTGAAGAAGGTGAATCCGCCGGACACAAGGGCCGTATGGGCCCCGTGGGCATGCATGGTCTGCACGAGGGTTTTTGCGCCCTCATTCAGCGTGACATCGTTCCATGCTTTTTCCAGCAGAGCGGAGGGGAAGCCCTTGAGCAAAGCCACCCGTTCCCGCAGAGCCGTGGCAAAATCCAGCTCACCATTCATGGAGCGGGTGGTAATAGCGGCAATTTTTTCGCCAATGCCTGCGTGAGCCGCCAGATCATCCAGCGTTTCATTCGCGACGATGGTGCTGTCCATGTCAGAAACCAGCAGGCGTTTGCGTCGGCTGGCCTGATGTGTCAGGACCGCATCAATCGCCCGGCCTTCCAGCGCAGCATGCAGGGCAGGCAGACGCTCCGCTGCTGTGGCGGGGCAGGGGATATCCACCGCTTCTTCCGGTGAGAGAAGGGTGACGTCCCGTGCGCCATCCAGTGTATCGCGCGCAAGGGCGATGGTGGCGTTATCAAGGGTGGTGGCGTCGCGTTGTGCGACAAGTGTCAGAACAAAGCTCATCATTTCAGATCGGTGTGTGACAGGAATGCCTGCATGAAGCAAGCGGAAGACCAGACAACCCAACCCGCAGCCCTGATCCCTCCAGCCCTGATTATTGCCGGCCCGACCTGCTCGGGTAAATCTGCTCTGGCGCTTGCCGTGGGGCGGGAATTGGGTGGCACAATTATCAATGCGGATTCCATGCAGGTCTACCGGGACCTGCATGTGCTGACAGCGCGCCCGGGTGCCGACGACGAGCAGAGCGTGCCGCACCGGCTTTATGGCGTGCTGCCCGCGGCGGAAAAAGGAAGTGTGGCCTGGTGGCGTACGCAGGCGCTGGCCGCCATGCAGGAGGCATGGGCTGCTGGCCGCCTGCCTATTCTGTGCGGCGGGACGGGCATGTATCTGCGTGCCCTGACAGATGGTCTGGCGGAAATTCCGGACTGTGGGGAAGCCGCACGGACGGAGGCCCGCAGGCTGGTGGCGGAAGAAGGTGCGCCCGCCGTGCATGCCAGACTGGCCGAGGTCGACCCCGATATGGCGGCGCGCCTGCAACCGGTTGATGCGCAACGTGTCTCCCGCGCGTGGGAGGTGTGGCGCGGCACGGGCCGCAGTCTGGCGTGGTGGCAGGCTCAGCCGGGGCTGCCGCCTGCGCCGTGCCGGTTTGTGGCGTTGCGCCTGCTGCCGCCCCGGCCAGACCTGCGCGCCAGAATCGCTTTGCGGTTTGAGGCTATGATGCAGCAGGGCGCGGTGGACGAGGTGCGCGCTTTGTTATTACAAAAACTGGACCCAGCTCTGCCTGCCATGCGGGCGCACGGTGTGCCGGAACTTGCGGCCATGCTGCGCGGCGAGATCCCGGAAGAGGAGGCAATCCGCCTCGCGACCCTTGCAACTGGCCGTTATACGCGGCGTCAGGCAACGTGGTTTGCGCATCACGCCCTGACACAATCCGGTCTCACATATGATCTTGATATGTGCATGCCGGATTTTGAGAAATTTTCGGAAAGAAAATGGCATGAAATTATTTCTTTTATTCTTTCCGGGATTGACGCTGGTGCGCAGGTTCCCTAAAGATGCGGCCCACCCCCTTCCACGGGAGAACAGGATAAGATGACACCGCAGACCGCCTCCTCAGCACCCGATGCACAGAAACCGCAGACCCTTCCGGGCGCGGAAGTGCTTATGCGCGCGCTAGATGAGCAGGGTGTGGAGGTTATTTTCGGCTATCCCGGCGGTGCTGTGCTGCCGATTTATGATGCCCTGTTTAAGCAGAACCGCATCCGCCATGTGCTCGTCCGGCATGAGCAGGCGGCTGTGCATGCAGCGGAAGCCTACGCCCGCTCTACTGGTAAAGTGGGCGTAGTACTGGTCACCAGCGGCCCCGGCGCGACCAATGCGGTAACCGGCCTGCTGGATGCGCTGATGGATTCCATTCCGCTGGTCTGCCTGTCCGGGCAGGTGCCGTCCTCCCTGATTGGCAATGATGCGTTTCAGGAAGCGGACACCACGGGCATTACCCGCCCAGTGACCAAATACAATTATCTGGTGCGCCGCCCGGAAGATCTTGCTCCGGCAGTGCATGAGGCCTTTACCATTGCCCGCTCCGGCCGCCCCGGACCGGTGCTGATTGACCTGCCGAAAAATATCACGGTGGGCGATGCCCCTTATGTTGCCGCCAGCCAGACCCAGATGCGCGTTGCCAAAGGCACGGCAGAGCCGGACCGTGAGGCCGTAAAACGTGCGGTTGCCGCCATGAAAAAGGCGCGTCGTCCGCTGTTCTACACCGGGGGCGGTGTGATCAATGCTGGCCCGGAAGCGTGTGAAAATCTGCGCAGGCTGGTCAGGCTGACGGGCTTCCCCATTACCTGCACGCTGATGGGCTTTGGGGCTTATCCGGGGAATGATAAGCAGTATCTGGGCATGCTGGGCATGCACGGCATGTATGAGGCCAATCTGGCAACCCACGGCTGTGATGTTCTCATTGCGCTGGGCAGCCGGTTTGATGACCGCGTGACGGGCCGGGTGGATGCGTTCTCCCCTGACTCTTTCAAGATCCATGCGGATATTGATGCCTCCCAGATCAACAAGATCATTCCTGTTGATCAGCCGATTGTGGGTGATGCCGGGCGCATTATCGAAATGATGATCGAAGAGTGGGAAAAAGAACCCGCTTATGCGCATCAGGCTGATCTCGCGGCCTGGTGGGAGCAGATTGAGGCGTGGCGTGCGCTCAACTGCCTGCGCTTCTCGCAGGATCAGGCGCCGGACGCCGTTATCAAACCGCAGCAGGCCATCCGCCGGATTTATGAACTGGCGCGTGAAACGGGCCGGGATACGTATGTCTCAACGGAAGTCGGGCAGCATCAGATGTGGGCGGCGCAGTATTTCCGGTTTGATGAGCCGAACCGCTGGCTGACGTCTGGTGGTCTGGGCACCATGGGCTATGGCCTGCCTGCCGCCGTGGGCGCGCAGATTGCGCACCCGGACGCACTGGTGCTGGATATTGCCGGTGAGGCCTCCACCCTGATGAATATTCAGGAACTGGGCACCATCGCGCAGTATCGCCTGCCTGTTAAGCTGTTCATTATCAACAACCACTATATGGGCATGGTGCGCCAGTGGCAGGAACTGCTGCACGGCTCCCGCTATTCCGAAAGCTATAGTGACGCCCTGCCGGATTTTGTAAAACTGGCGGAAAGCTTCCACGCAAAAGGCCTGCGGGCAACGCGCATGGAGGAACTGGATGATACCATTCGTGCCGCCCTTGAGCATGATGGCCCGGTGGTGGTGGATCTGTGCGTGACGGAAGGGGAAAACTGCTTCCCGATGATTCCCTCAGGTGCAGCCCATAATGAAATGATCCTTGGCCCGGAACAGGAAGGACGCGACGCGAAAGTCACGCGTGAGGGCATGATGCTCGTCTGATCGTCCCACCTTTCTCCTCTGCCGTGTGAGGCACACGGCGTGTTCTGGCGTGTTTTCAGGAAGTTTTTCAATGCAGCAGGAAGCTCCCGGCTCTGCGGTCATCTCTCTTCTGGTCGATAATGAAAGCGGGGCGCTGGCCCGCATTGTCGGCCTGTTTTCCGGCCGTGGCTATAATATCCAGAGCCTGACTGTGGCTCCGGTGGATGAACATGGCGTGCAGTCCCGCGTCAATATCGTCACGACTGGCAGTCTGGCTGATATCCGCCAGATCAAGGCGCAGGTGGCGCGTCTGGTGCCGGTCTCCCGCGTGGTGGATCTGACGGCGGAAGGCCCGCATGTGGCGCGTGAGATGGCAATGATCAAAGTCGTCTCCTCCGGCGAACCCCGCACCGAGGCGCTGCGCATTGCGCAGGCGTTCCGCGCGCGGGCGGTGGACACAACCGCGACGTCGTTCGTGTTTGAACTGACAGGCTCCACCGACAAACTTGACAGTTTCATCGAGCTGATGCGTCCGCTTGGGCTGGTTGAGGTCTCCCGTACCGGAGTCGCTGCAATCTGCCGTGGACCCCAGACGATTCAGTCCCTCTGAAGGTGAAAGAGCAGAGCGTGCGCGCTCTGACAGAATAAGGAAGAAAGCAATATGACAATGCGTGTGTATTACGACCGCGATTCCGACGTGAATCTGATCAAATCCAAAAAAGTTGCTGTTATTGGCTATGGCAGCCAGGGCCACGCCCACGCCAACAACATGAAGGACAGCGGCGTTAAGGAAATCGTGATCGGCCTGCGTGAAGGCTCTTCCGCGATTGAAAAGGCACAGCAGGCTGGCTTTACGGTTATGACGCCGGACAAAGCCGCCGCATGGGCTGACGTTGTGATGGTGCTGACGCCGGATGAAGGGCAGGGCGCTCTTTATAAAGACTCTCTGGAAAAGAACCTGAAGCAGGGTGCTGCTCTGGCTTTTGCACACGGTCTGGCAATCCATTTCCGTATTATTGAAGCCCGCCCGGATCTGGACGTGTTCCTGATCGCCCCGAAAGGCCCCGGCCACACGGTGCGTTCTGAATATCAGCGTGGTGGTGGCGTGCCCTGCCTCGTGGCAATCGCGCAGGACAAATCCGGTTCCGCTCTGGATATCGCGCTGTCCTACGCTTCTGCCATCGGCGGTGGCCGTGCAGGCGTGATCGAAACCAGCTTCAAGGAAGAAGTTGAAACCGATCTGTTTGGTGAACAGGCTGTTCTGTGTGGTGGTCTGGTCGAACTGATCCGCGCTGGCTTTGAAACGCTGGTTGAAGGCGGTTACGCTCCGGAAATGGCATATTTTGAGTGCCTGCACGAAACGAAGCTGATTGTGGACCTGATTTATGAAGGCGGTATCGCCAACATGAACTACTCCATCTCCAACACGGCTGAGTATGGTGAATATGTGTCCGGCCCGCGCGTGATTACGCCGGAAACCAAGAAGGCAATGAAAGGCATTCTGACGGATATCCAGAACGGCACGTTTGTCCGTAACTTCATTCTGGAAAACCAGTCCGGCAATGTCGGCTTCAAGGCAACGCGCGCCCGTAATGATGCGCACCAGATTGAAGCGGTTGGCGCAAAACTGCGTGGCATGATGCCGTGGATTGCAAAATCCCGTCTGGTTGACAAAACCAAGAACTAAAAAGCCAGCCAGTCTCTGGGTGTCTTTAAAAAAGGGTCTGCCGGTTTGTTCCGGCAGGCCCTTTTTCTATGGCGCGGGATCACGCTTGCTAAGACTGTTTGAAAAAATTTCGGGCCGACAGACTGGAAAAGCTGTTTAGGCAACGGATGGATTTTCAAACGCGAGCCTTACGGGAGTGTCGGGCTGGTCTCGCCGAGAAAAATACTGGCTTCGTCGGGTCGCCACTCGCCGGTATTTTCATCACGCCCTTGCAGGACAAAGCGCGGGGAGGATGTGCCCCGTTGTTTGACGGCGTCTTGCAGAAAAGGCTGCATATCCGCTGTCTGTTTGCGGTTGATCAGGCAGCAGAGCGGGGTCTGCGGGAAGGCGGAAAGCAGATGGCCGGAACTGTCCTCGCCTGCAAAAATGATCAGTGGCGGCTGTTTGCGGTGGGCCATATGGGTGTGGATGATAGCGGTTTTCCCAACCCCGAACGGGAATGGGTAATTGGCTTCTTCCGTTGCGGCATAGACGCTTTTGTGCTGGCTGAGCCGTGCGCCAAAAATATGCTCACGGCGTAAATTATAGCCATATTCCGCAGAGGTTGCGAAAATAGCGACGCTTTCTTCCAGTGAGGATGTGCAGATAACCGGGTCTATCCCCTGTTCCTGCAAAATCTGGAACAGGTCAGCCATTTCCGGCGTCAGGCGCAGCGCCTGCGTGAGGGTGACGCTTAGGGGGCCGGTTCTGCCGGGGCGGGTGGCCGGGCTTTTCCATGTCACGCGCTCTATGGACTGGCCGAGGGCGCTTTCATTCGCAGCGCGGGTCAGAGCCACAACATCCTGCACGGTCTGCCCTGCCAGCAGGCGGATCAGGCCACGCTGGGCAGCTTCCTCCCCATGCATGGCGCGCAGGGCCTGATGATAAAGCGTCATACGGGCACGGAAGGCCTGCAACGCGGGATCATCCGCCAGTTCCTCACGCGGGAGCGGGTGCGGCATATGCCCGTAATGCGCGGCGAGGGCGCGGTAATCTTCAAGAATATCCTGTATCAGCTCGGAAAAAATAATGGGCCGACCAGCAAGATTCTTAAACTGCGCGGGTAGGGGGTGCTCAGAGCCGCCAACATGCAGCAGATGCCGGAACTGCTCGGCAGGGAGCAGAAAGCTGAAATGCTCCAGCATGAAGTGGAACAGCGTTTCCTGTACATTGCCGACAATTGCGGTTTCGTCCCAGTCAAACACGGCGTAGGGCCGCTGGTTTGGGTCATATCCTTCCGCATAATGGCCGTGTGCGTCCATAACGGTTTGCAGGGCGGCGCGTGTTGCGGGTGCCCATTTCAGGACTTCCAGCGTGGGCGGCGGCACATCTGATGTCATGATGGGCGTTGAGGCCCCCGCACTGCGCGGGAGGGCAAGCAGACCGGTCAGGCCAAGACCAAAAGAGCGGCGGGATAAAGGCGGTAACATGCGGTTTCCGGACTATCGAACACTGTTCTGATCACAACTGACGAAAAGAGTGCCTGATGTTCCGGGGGCTGTCACGGCCAGAAAACTGGAAACGGAGTAATCTTCAGTGCTGTATGCCCCAACCGGAAGCCTTTTGCGGGACCGGAAGCGTTTCTAGTTGCGGATATCGGGTGCAAGATCCTGCGATGTGCAGAGTATTACGCCTGCGGTCTGCAGGGCGGTAAGAGCAGGCGTGAGATCATGCGCAATGCCCCGGCAGGCATCTGTCAGCACAACAGTTTCTAAACCAGCCTTGCACGCGTCCAGTGCGGAGGCCTGCACGCAGTAATCAAGCGCCAGTCCGCAGAGAAAAATGCGGTTTATGCCGTGGCGCTGCAACAGTGCCGCCAGAGACACATCCTGTGCATCTGCCCCGCCAAACGCCGAATAACTGTCCTGATCCGTTTGCGTGCCCTTGAAAACCGCCAGTGTATCTGCGGGTAACGTCAGATCTGCCGCCAGTGCGGCACCGTGCGTCCCGGCCACGCAGTGGGGCGGCCAGGGGCCTGCCGGTGTCGCTGTTTTAAAAGAGACATGCTGTGCGGGGTGCCAGTCCTGCGAGGTTATAATCAGACCAAAGGGGAGATAGGTCAGTTGCCGGATAACCGGCAGAATGGCGTCTCCGTCCGGTACGGCGAGAGCGCCGCCGGGCAGGAAATCATTCTGCACATCAATAATCAGCAGCGCATCAGCGGGGCTGGGTGTCAGGCCTGTCCTGTGGTGCGGGGTTGTGTGCGGGAGAGAGGGGGAGCCGGATATCATGACGCACACTCTCTCCTGCTTTAGGGGGTAAGGGGTTCAGGCCTTGCCGGGCACCAGACGGGACAGGGCACGGGTACGGCCAATCAAAGGCAGCAGGTCTCTGAGTTCTGGCCCCTGTTCCTCACCCGTCAGTGCGAGGCGGAGCGGATGGAACAGCGCTTTGCCGGAGCGGCCTGTCTGCTCACGCAGGGCGGTTGTCCAGATCTTCCATGTCGTGGTGTCCCACGGTTCCGCAGGCAGCAGATCAGCGGCCTGTTTCAGAAAATCCTGCTCCTCCTCCTGCACCGGCGGGATCAGCGTGCCATCCGTCACGGTGTGCCACAGCCGGGCTTCAGAAAGCAGGTCGAGATTACCGCGTACGGCCAGCCAGAAAGTCTCGGTTGCGCCTTCCGGCAGGCGGTCTTTCACCGCCTCAAATGGCAACTGGCCCAGCAGTTTGTGGTTCAGCCCGAGCATCTGATGGGTGTCAAACCGCGCGGCAGAGCGCGAGATGTGGGAAATATCATAGACTGCGGCCTGTTCGGCAAACGGCAGCAGAACCGGATCATCCGAGCTGCCAAGACGCGCCAGATAGGAAATCAGGGCTTCGGCCTCAATCCCGTCCTGCCGCAGGGTGCGCAGGGAGAGCGCATCAAAGCGTTTGGACAGCTTGCCACCGTTTTCATCCAGCAGCAGCGGCAGATGCGCAAACCGGAAATGGTCCGGGCGCGCGCCCAGTGCTTCCGCAATATCAAGCTGAACACCCGTGTTGGTCACGTGATCTTCACCCCGGATAATGTGGGTCACGCCTGTTTCCAGATCATCCACCACGGAGGCCAGTGTGTAGAGCACGGTGCCATCGGTGCGGACCAGAACAGGGTCGGACACGGAGGGGAGTTTGACCTGACAGTCCCCCATCACCAGATCACGCCAGTGGACGACGGTATCCGAGAGTTTAAACCGCCAGTAAGGGACTTTCCCGTTTGCTTCCGCAGAGGCCCGCTGCTCGGGGGTCAGCTTGAGCATGGCGCGGTCATACACCGGGGCGCGGCGCTGGCGGATCTGGGTTTCCCGCTTGGACGCGAGTTCATACTCGCTTTCAAAACAGGGGTAGAGGCGGCCAGAGGCCTTCAGCTTTTTGATGGCCTGCGCGTAGCGGTCCAGCCGGTCAGTCTGGCGGAAGGTTTCGTCCCACGTAATGCTCATCCATGTCAGATCAGTCTGGATGGCTTCCACATGGCTCTCGCGGGAGCGTTCTGTATCCGTATCATCAATACGCAACTGAAAGCTGCCGCCGTTGCGTTGGGCAAACAGGGCATTGGCAAGAGCAAGACGGGCATTGCCAACATGCAGCATGCCGGTGGGGCTGGGCGCAAAACGAAGCTTCATAGGGTCTCTATGCCGTGGGCAGAGGGGAAATACCAGCCTCCGCCGGAGTGGAAGACAGGATTAGTGAAAGGAGGGCTCTTCCGGCTCATCCGTGGCACCGGGCAGGTCCTCGTCCGCATCCTCATCTTCCACCAGACGGCGGGGGTCCAGAGCGCGCCAGTCCCGTTCCATGGGGGTGGCGCGGGTGGCGGCAAAATCATCCAGTTCATTCGCGGAGTGCCAGCCACTTTCGCCTGCGTCGATCACCAGCGCATCTTCCCCAAAGCTCATCCATGCCGTCAGCACGTCCTTAGCGGAGGAGCCGGGCATGCGGCAGCGTTCCACACTGTCCCGCACATAGGTGCGGGCAAAGGCGTTGGCATGGGCAAGGTCATGAAACCCGCCGACTTCTTCAGAAATATTATCTTCCGCACCGCCGGACAGATCCATAATGCGCACGCGCCAGGTTTTATCCTCGGGAGGGGAGGTTTCCGTCATGCCTCTTTGCCTTTCTGTGTCTTCTGTGCGGACGGGAGCAGAAACTCACGCCCGATTTTTACGCGTTCCACGCCGTTGTAGGAGACAATATCGGCTGTGGCGTATGTTTCGTTCCATCGGTCCGGGATAAAAGACCCGGTGCCAACAATGTCAATCGGCGCACGGGCATCGGCCATACAGGCGCATTTGGTGACGCCAAAACCGGAAGAGGCGATAATTTTCACCTGCGGGAAACCGGCCTCATTCAGCGCATCCCGCATCCGCCAGACCGCAGCGGCGGAAACGCCAGTGCCAATCAGATAGCGCAGTTCTGAATCCGAGCGGTAGCGGCGTAACGACTCCGGTGCGTGCCGGTCCAGCACGGCGTAAGAGAGTTGCGGGTTCAGCCCTTCGAGAAAGCGGCCGCCGTGTGTGTCCAGCCGCACGGCCAGCCGGCCTTCCGCCGCAAGGTGCGGAAAGCGGCGGCAAACGGCCAGAGCATCCGTAATTTCCTGCCCGAAATAATCCACCAGCACGACCAGTGTCGCCTCTGGATACATCTCATGGAACATTTCGGCAGCCCGCACGGTTGAGCCTGCATAGCCAATGAGCGCATGCGGCATGGTGCCCGCGCCATCCTGCGTGCCGAAAAAGGGGGCTACGGCATCATTCGCGGTGCCAACAAAACCGATAGCGCCGTCGCGCTGTGCGGTACGCCCGCCAACAGAGGCGGCGTAGGCCATCAGCTCCTGCATTTCAAACCCCGCACAGTGGCGGGCATCCATCGCCAGAAACCGCGTCTGGGGCAGGGAGATGGCAATCTGATAGGCGCGGTGCGCCGCCACACAAGGGCTACCGAGCTTTTGCAGCAGCAGCGTTTCCAGATCCGCCAGATGGGTGAAGGAGCCGGTGATGTACATCAGCGGTTCACCCGCGCCGACCCAGTCCCCTTCGGGGTGAACCAGATCAACCGAATAGGGGCTTTTGCGTTCGGCCATGACGTTTTTCAGCCATTCCAGCATCAGCCCCGGTGCGGAAATAACCGGACGACGGATGAAGAAGGCATACGTCACCTGCGCATCGCCAAAATGGGAGACAATTTCCCGCGTGCGATTGAAGTAGGAATCCGTCCGCGCATGAATGGTAGCGTCAGCCAGCGGGGCCGATGTGTAGGCGTTCGTCAGGCCGGGCGCATCCGTGCCTTTGGGGGAATGCGTCATGCTCTCAGCGCTCCGTTCCGGTTTTAGGTGCACGGATCATGGTCTTTCCGGAGGGTGCGGTAAAGACACCCCCCGGTTCTGTGATGAAGAGACCCGTCAGGCAGCGCTCAGCGTTTGCCCGTCAGTTCCTCAGCCAGCAGGAACGCGATTTCCAGAGACTGTTCCGCATTCAGGCGCGGGTCACAGAAGGTTTCGTACCGGCTGCCCAGATCATCTTCCGTCAGGCAGTTGGCGCCACCGACGCATTCCGTCACGTTCTGGCCTGTCATTTCCAGATGCACGCCGCCTGCATGGACGCCCTCGGCTTTGCTGACATCAAAGAAGCCTTTGATTTCTTTCATGATGGCATCAAAGGAGCGCGTCTTCACCTTGTGAGAGGTGGAGATGGTGTTGCCGTGCATCGGGTCTGTCAGCCAGGTCACGGTACGGCCTGTGCCTTTGACGGCCCGCATCAGCTGCGGAAGGTGGTTGCCCAGCTTTTCCGCTCCCATGCGGGAGATAAGGGTAATGCGCCCGGCTTCATCCTGCGGATTCAGGATTTCCAGAAGCTGCTCCAGATCCTCGATAGAGGTCGTGGGGCCCACCTTGATGCCGATGGGGTTGCGCACACCGCGCAGGAACTCCACATGCGCGCCGTCCGGCTGGCGGGTGCGGTCCCCGATCCACACAAAATGCGCAGAGCAGTCATACCATTCGCCAGATGTGGAATCGATGCGGGTCAGAGCCTGCTCATACGGCAGCAGCAGGGCCTCATGAGAGGTATAGAACTCTGTCTCATCCACCTGCGGGGCGGAGGCGGCGTCAATCCCGCAGGCCTGCATGAAGGAGAGCGTCTCGCCAATCCGTTCGGCCATCACGCGGTAACGGTCGGCCAGTGGTGAGCGTTCCACAAAGCCCAGATTCCAGCGATGCACTTCATGCAGGTTGGCATAGCCCCCGCGGGAGAAGGCGCGCAGCAGGTTCTGGATACCAGTGGACTGGAAATAGCCGGTTTCCATCCGCTGCGGGTCCGGGATGCGGGCTTCTTCCGTGAATTCCGGCCCGTTGATGATATCGCCGCGGTAGGACGGAAGCGTCACATCGCCCTGCGTTTCCGTATCGGAAGACCGTGGCTTGGCGAACTGCCCGGCCATACGGCCCAGTTTGATCACCGGCACTTTTGCGCCAAAGGTCAGCACAACCGCCATTTGCAGCAGGACACGGAATGTGTCGCGCACAACGTCGGCTTTGAATTCCCCAAAGCTTTCCGCGCAGGCACCGCCCTGCAGAACAAAGGCTTCCCCTTTGGCGGCTTTGGCAAGCTGTGCGCGCAGGCGGCGCACTTCACCGGCAAAAACCAGCGGCGGGTAGGAACTCAGGCGGCCTTCAACCGCTTTAAGAGTCTCCTGATCCGGATAGGTGGGCATCTGCCGGACCGGAAACGACCGCCAGCTATCCGGCATCCAGGCTTTAGACGTCGGGTGGGGCTGGTTGAGCGAGGCACTCATAGGTCGATCCTGTCTGTTCATTCTTGAATAAAAGGGAAGGCCGGATGGAAAAAGAAAGGCCCTTACACGTTCAGTGAGCGTGAGGGCGTGACTTTATGTCTAAAACCGCCGCAATACGCAAATTTTGTTAGGGTTAAATGGTGCTGTTCTTTAATGACTGCAATACGCATTGCGCATGAGGAATGGCCCCCGTGTTGCTGGGGTATGGCTACCGCAAAGGGGCGTGGGGTTCTCGGTTTCCCTCTGTTTCCAGCAGGATAGCCAGCGGGGCGGCCCACAGGATCGGCGGACTGTTTCGTGATGAAAGCTGATTGGATTTTTTCGTGGGTTGGTGCGATACTGGCTGCTTGTCGCCCGCGCCAGATCTCTGAGTGCAGGTTAGGGTTCATTTTTTTTCGCGGGGTGACGCGCAATGGCGCAGCTGCGTAAACCGTCTTTACTTCTGCTCACTGGGCTTTGTCTTGGGTTCAGTCTGGCTACGGGTCTGTCCGCTGCCTACGCTGACCCGGCTCTGACGCCTGATGACAATATTTCCTTCGGGGATGATGCCTCTTCCCAGTCCGGCCAGAAATCGGCTGAAAAGAAGACTGTGCATGGTCACCGTAGCCTCCCGCCGGGCTATCAGGATGCGCCGTCCATGGAATTCAACCACGGTGCGGACCCGGACCATCTGGCAAAAGTGCATCGTGATGCCGTGACCGGCTCTGATCTGTCCCGTTATGGCTCTGCCTATGAAAGCAGCGGCCCGTATGGTTCCGGCCAGATGGGTGATGCAACCGGGAACGGCTGGGTTACACCGCGCTGACGTGACCGGAGGGTTTGAAGCCTGCCTGTGCGGAAAATTGTGCAAGCGGCGCTTCTAGTCCTCCACCACGCTGACAGTGGCTTGCCCGCTGGTTAAATCCTGAATGCGATGTGTGATGCTCTCCTGCTGTTCAACGGGCAGGCTCAGCACAATCAGGGCTCCCGTGCTGTCAAACTCCGGCGGTGCGCTTTCTATTCCTGTCCACTCCTGCAGTCTTGCCTGCATGAGAGCCAGCAGTGAAAACGGACAGTGGAAACTGAGCCGGATGCGCTCAATCAGTTCTTCCTTCGGGGCTTCCCGCAAGCACTCCGCCGCTGTGCCGCCATAGGCGCGCACCAGCCCGCCCGCGCCGAGCTTGATCCCGCCAAACCAGCGGGTGACAACGATGGCGACGAGGTCCAGCTTCTGCGCGGTAATCATTTGTAAAATAGGGCGTCCGGCTGTGCCGGAGGGTTCTCCGGCATCATGGCAGCGGCAGTGCGGCCCCACTTGCCATGCCCAGCAATGGTGCGTGGCATCCGGCTCTGCGGCCATAATAGCGGCAATAAAGGCGTCGGCTTCCTCACTGCTCTGCACGGGCGCGGCACGGGCCACAAACCGGCTTTTTTTGATATCCCGTTCCAGCGTGAACGGCCCGGTCAGTGTTTCCGTCATGACGCGCATGATAAAGGCCCGCCCGGAGGACCGACAAGGTCCTTGCGGGTGAAAAAACAAAGCCTTGTGGGCAAGGGGCTGGCTGTGCGCATGATGCATGAACGATAGGTGCTGGCAGGCGTTGTCTGTTTTGTTCCGCTCTCGCATCCTCAAGGCCGCCTGATGGAGGATGGATGCGTGCCACATGAGTGGAAATGAACAGGCCAGACCTGCCGGAACAGGGCTGAAACGGAGAGATATCTGTATGGACGAGTCCGTAACGCGCGCGATTAACGCCATGAAGCGTTCTGAGTTTATAGCGACATTCGGGGCTGTTTTCAGGGAAGCACCCTGGGCTGCGGAAGAGGCTTATGAATGTCGGCCTTTTGCGGATATCTCCGCGCTGAAAAGCACCCTGATGGCTATGGTGCGTGGCGCACCGCAGGAAGCCCGTCTGCGGGTCCTGCGGGCTTACCCGGGGCTGGAAACTCTGCTGGCCGTGGCCTCCCCGCGGGAGCGGATTATGTCAGGCACGACGGCTCCCGCCGGGCTGGACCAACTCTCACCGGAAGAATTCGCGCAGTTTCGGTCCCTCAATAAATCCTATAATGAGCGGTTTGATATGCCTTTCCTGCTCTATGCTGAGGGCAATACGGCAGCGGGCGTCATGAAGCTTCTGGAGCAGCGGCTGCGGCACGAGCCGGAAGTGGAGGAGGCCATCGCTTTCCGGGAAGTAGGGCGTTTTGCAGACCCGGCCTTTGAGGCCATTTTTCAGAAGCTCGCACCCAGAAATGGTGACTGATTTGCAAGCCTGTGCTGTGAGTGGCGGAGAACAGCCCTCCTGCATTGCGCCCGGTGCTAAAAACGGGCAAAGATCAGGGCGTTAAAGGCTGTTTGAACGCGGGAGGTCAACGCGCTATGGCACAGTGGTTCCGTAAAGGGTGTGTTCTGTTTGCTGGTCTGTGGGCTGTTGCTCTGCCTGTTCTGACGGTCTCTCCCGCTCTGGCGGACGATGATGACGGAGAGGGCGGTGAGGAAGGCCACAAAGGCCCGGATATGCACCATCTTGCGGCCAAGCCCCCATTGCCGCGTGCCCACAAGGATTTCAGCAAATTCCGCTACCGTCCTGCCGGGGATAAAGTGCAGGAGCAGGCTGACGCCAACCGTCTGCTGTTCTGGACACAGGATGGCAAGCCCGATGGCTATGCTGAACGCCGTGGCAGCAGCATTATCTATTATAATGCACAGGGGCAGGCCATTCGCGTCCAGCGGCTTGAAGCCTCGGAACTGGAAGACTGAGCCTTCTGGTTTCCTTACAAAAAAAGCCCCGTTGACCGGGGCTTTTTTTACGTCTGCGCACAGGAGGCGGGGTTTATTGCGGCGCTATCAGATCCAGAATGGAGGCTGATGTTTCCTCAATAGAGCGTCGGGTCACGTCAATAACCGGCCAGTTGTGGTGGCGGCACAGGCGGCGGGCCCAGCGCAGTTCTTCCTGCACTTTTTCAAGGTCAATATAGGCGTAGTCTGCTGAAGGATCGGCATGGCGGCTGTTTGGCATCATCTGGGAAAGACGAGTCCGCCGGATTTCAATCAGGGTCTGTGGGTCAATCGTCAGCCCGATCACCGGGCGTTTCAACGTGAACAGGGAAGGGGGCGGTTCAATCCCCATTACAAGCGGGACGTTGGCCGCTTTAATGCCGCGGTTGGCAAGATAAAAACAGGTTGGCGTTTTGGACACGCGGGAAACCCCGACCAGAACGAGGTCCGCCTCGTTCAGATCATCCGTTTCCTGTCCATCGTCATGAGCCAGCACGTAATGCATGGCCTCAATCCGCTGATAATAGTTTTCATCCATGATATACTGGCCGCCGGGGTGACGTGTGGCGGTCTCACCTGTTTCTTCGGAGAGAAACGTCACAGCATTATCCAGCACATCCAGCAGGCGCACCTGTAGGCTCACACATCCGGCTTCCATATCGGCCTGCAAAGCCGGGTCTGTCAGGGATGACATGACAGGCCCGCGGTCCAGCGCAATATGGCGCAGAACGCGGCGGAGTTGCAGGCGCGAGCGGATCAGATTCCAGTGGCGCAGTCTGACATCGGTATTGGGGAACTGGGCAATACAGGCCCGTGCGACGGCATCTAGTGTCTGGCCAGTGGCTTCAGAAACAAGATGCAGAGTGATGGTGTTTTGCTGCATGGCTGGTCACTCAGGGTCATGGCCGCCCCGAAACAGGGGCGGCCACGCTTTTCTTCAGGCTTTTACCGCTTTGCGTGCAGCCAGAGCAGCCTGTGCGCTTGCCAGCCGTGCAACAGGCACACGGAAGGGGGAGCAGGAGACGTAATCAAGCCCGACAGATTCGAAGAACGTGATGGAGAGCGGGTCCCCGCCATGTTCACCACAGATGCCCAGCTTGATATCCGGTTTGGTAGCCCGGCCCTTTTCAACACCCATCCGCACCAGAGCGCCAACGCCTTCCTGATCAATGGAGATGAAGGGGTCCTGCGGCAGCAGGCCTTTTTCCACATAGTCAGGCAGGAAGGACCCGGCATCATCACGGGAGAGGCCGAGTGTGGTCTGAGTAAGGTCGTTCGTGCCGAAGGAGAAGAAGTCAGCACTTTCCGCAATCTTATCGGCCGTGATGGCTGCGCGCGGCAGTTCGATCATGGTACCGATGCGGTATTCCAGAGTGGCGTTCTGTTCCTTCAGAACATCCGCAATCACGGCCTCACTGGCTTTACGCACCAGATCCAGCTCGGCTTTGGTGCCAACCAGCGGGATCATGATTTCCGGGATCACAGCCTTGCCGGTTTCCTTGGAAATGGCGAGGGCGGCTTCCGTAATGGCGCGCACCTGCATGGCGTAGATTTCCGGGTAGCTGATCCCCAGACGGCAGCCACGGTGGCCGAGCATCGGGTTGGCTTCAGAAAGAGCTGAGCGACGTGCGCGCAGAGCTTCTACATCCTGACCCAGTGCCTTGGCCACTTCCTTCAGCTCGGTTTCCCCATGCGGAAGGAACTCGTGCAGCGGCGGGTCCAGCAGGCGGATAGTGACGGGCAGACCGGCCATGATGCGGAACAGAGCCGCAAAATCATCACGCTGGAACGGCAGCAGAGCGCCGATGGCTCTGGCGCGCGCGCCTTTTTCTTCCGTCATGATCATCTGGCGGATATGGCCAATACGGTCCGGACCGAAGAACATATGTTCCGTGCGGCACAGGCCAATGCCTTCCGCGCCAAACCGGCGGGCGGTTTCAGCATCTTCCGGTGTTTCCGCGTTGGCGCGGACGCCAAGGCGACGCACGGAGTCCGCCCAGCCCATCAGGGTGGAGAAGTCACCGGACAGCGTGGGCGGAATGGTCGGCACGCGGCCGAGATAGACGGCACCCGTGCCACCATCCAGCGTCAGCCAGTCACCTGCTTTCAGCGTGTGGCCGTTCACGGTCATGGTCTGGGCTTTGTAGTCCACCATGATGCTGCCAGCACCGGCAACGCAGACGCGCCCCATGCCACGCGCCACAACGGCGGCGTGAGATGTCATGCCGCCACGGGTGGTCAGCACGCCACGGGCGGCATGCATGCCATGCACGTCTTCCGGAGAGGTTTCGATACGGACCAGAATGACGTCTTCGCCCTTGCTGGCGCGATCTTCCACATCTTCCGCAGAGAACGCAATCACGCCGGTTGCAGCACCCGGAGAGGCGGGGAGGCCACGGGCAAGCTGCTTGCGCTCGGCTTTGGGGTCCAGAATCGGGTGAAGAAGCTGGTCAAGAGACGCAGGCGGGACGCGGGCGATTGCTTCTTCTTTTGTGATCAGCCCTTCCTGCGCCATGTCGATGGCGATGCGCAGGGCAGCGGCAGCCGTGCGCTTACCAGACCGGGTCTGGAGCAGGTAGAGCGTGTTGCTCTGCACGGTGAATTCAATGTCCTGCATGTCCTTGTAGTGGCGTTCCAGCAGGTCACGCACCTTGAGCATTTCCTGATAGGCTTCCGGCAGGGCCTTTTCCATCGGGTTCTGGTCAGGCGTTGCGCGCTCGGCCGCCATGGGCTGCGGTGTGCGGATACCGGCCACCACGTCTTCACCCTGCGCGTTGATCAGATATTCACCGTAGAACACGTTTTCACCCGTGGACGGGTCACGCGTGAAGCAGACGCCGGTGGCGCAATCCTGCCCCATATTGCCGAACACCATGGACTGTACGTTCACAGCCGTGCCCCAGCTTGCCGGAATATCATGCAGCTTGCGGTAGGTGTTGGCGCGCGGGTTCATCCAGGAGCCGAACACGGCCCCGATGGCACCCCAGAGCTGGTCCTGCGGGTCTTCCGGGAAGGCTGTGCCGGTTTCATTCAGCACGATGTCCTTGTAGCCTTTAAGGACAACTTTCCATTCTTCGGCTGTCAGCTCGGTATCATCATCTTTGCTGAGTTCACGCTTGGTCTGTTCCAGCAGATCTTCAAAGCGATGATGAGAGACGCCGAGCACCACAGAGCCGTACATCTGGATAAAGCGGCGGTAGCTGTCCCATGCGAAGCGCGGGTCACCGGAGGAGCGGGCAAGTCCTTCAACCGTCTGATCATTCAGGCCGAGGTTCAGCACCGTATCCATCATGCCGGGCATGGAGACGCGTGCACCGGAGCGCACGGAAACCAGCAGCGGGGCGTCCGCATCGCCAAAACGCAGGTTCATCGCCTTTTCCACGCGGGCCATCGCTTCGTTAAGCTGGTCCTTGAGGTCAGACGGATATTTGCGGCCGTTTTCGTAAAAGGCGGAGCAGACTTCAGTGGTGATGGTAAATCCGGGCGGCACTGGCAGGCCGATATTGGACATTTCGGCCAGGTTTGCGCCTTTGCCGCCGAGGAGATTGCGCATTCCGGCGTTGCCGTCGTTCTGGCCTGCGCCGAAACTGTAGATCCACTTGGTCATGTTGCCGTTCACTTTATTGTTGCGAACGCAGAGGCCTCATTTGCCCGCACGAGGGGGAAAACAACGAGGAAACAGGCTGGTCTGCGAACGAAATTTTATTTTTATTCTGGACGACGAATTCCACCCCTTCGCTGCCCGGTAGCATGGCGCAGATTTCTGGTCCGGGCAACGACTCTTTTTGTGTTATCAGGCAGAAAAATCAGGTCCCTCACCTGCGCAAAAAGCATTCCAGCCGGCCTCATCCAAAGTGGCAATTTTAAGGTCTTCGGCCTTCTTGGCTTTTGATCCCGCTTTTTCTCCCAGAATGACCAGATCGGTCTTTTTGGAGACGGAATCAGACACTTTTGCCCCCATGCGTTCAGCCATGGCGCGGGCTTCCTGCCGGGTGAGGGTGTGCAGGGTGCCGGTAAAGACAACCGTCTTACCTGCCAGAGCCCCGCCGGACACGGCCTCTTCATCCGTGATGTTCAGGGAGGCGCGCAGGTCCGCCAGGGTTGCGAGATTGTGATCTTCCTGCATGAAGGCCACCAGATCCTCCGCGATCACACTGCCAATCCCGGTGATGGACCCGAGTTCCAGCCGCTCGTCCGAGCCGATCAGTGCGGCCTTACGGAGCTGCTCCAGCCAGTTTTCATACGATCCGTAATGCCGGGCCAGCAGGCGGGCATTACTGTCCCCGACGCGCCGGATACCCAGTGCATAGATAAAGCGGGAGAGGGGGATGGTGCGCCGGGCCTCAATGGCCTGCATGAGGTTGCGCACGGACTGCTCCCCCCAGCCATCCCGCTTCATGATCTCCTCCGCATGGTCCTGCAAGCGGAAGATATCGCCCGGTGTGTGCAGGAACCCGGCATCGTAAAATTCGCGGATGCTGCGCTCTCCCAGCCCGTCAATATCAAACGCGGTGCGGGAGACAAAATGGATCAGCCGTTCAACAATCTGGGCCGGGCAGGTCAGGCCGCCAGTACAGCGCCGCACGGCTTCCCCTTCCGGCCGCACAGCGAGGGCCCCGCAGGCCGGGCAGTGGTCGGGGAACCGGAACGGTTCCTGCCGGGGAGGGGCATCCGGGCCGGGAGGGATCACGCACAGGATCTGCGGGATTACATCCCCGGCGCGCTGGATCTGTACGGTATCTCCGGGCCGGACGTCCTTGCGGGCTATTTCATCTTCATTATGCAGGGTGGCGCGCGTAACCAGAACACCGCCCACATTGACCGGCTCAAGATGCGCAACAGGGGTCAGCGCGCCGGTGCGGCCAACCTGAATTTCAATGGCTTTCAGGGTCGTGACAGCCTGCTCCGCCGGGAATTTCCACGCAACCGCCCAGCGGGGCGCACGCCCGGCAAAGCCCAGCCGCTCCTGAAGGGTCAGGTTGTCGATTTTATAAACAACCCCATCAATATCGTAAGCGAGTGCGGCGCGTTTCTGGCTGACTGTCTCAAAAAACGCTTCCGCGCCACTGGCGGCTTCCAGACGCACGGACAGCGGATTGACCGGAAAGCCCCACGTTTTGAGCTGCTCCAGATAATCCCAGTGGCTCAGGGTCAGTTTTTCCGAACAGAAGCCCATGGCATACGCAAACAGTGAGAGCGGGCGTCGGGCCGTAACCCGCGCATCCAGCTGGCGGAGAGACCCGGCGGCCGCGTTGCGCGGGTTGGCAAACGGTTTGCGCCCCAGCTCTTCCTGTGCTGCGTTAAGCGCCAGAAAATGCTCTTTGGAGAGAAAGACCTCGCCGCGAATTTCAATCAGTTCCGGCACGGGGCCATGCAGGCGTTCCGGCAGATTCTTCAGCGTGCGCAGGTTGGCGGTAACGTCTTCCCCCTCAGTCCCGTCGCCGCGTGTTGTGCCGCGGACAAACACGCCATTTTCGTAGGTCAGGCTGATGGACAGTCCGTCAATCTTGGGTTCGGCTACAAACGCAAGCTTGCCAGCGTCCGCCTCGCTCAGACCCAGAAAGCGGGTGGCGCGGCTGATAAAGGCTTCAAATTCCGCCTGATCAAACACGTTATCCAGTGAGAGCATGGGCACCAGATGCCGGTGCTTGCCAAAAGCGCTGTCTGGTGCGGTGCCAACAGCGCGTGCGGCACTGTCCGCTGGTTCTGCATCCGGGTGCAGAGCCAGAAGAGCGTCGTAGCGTTTACGGAGCGCGTCATACTCCGCATCGCTTACCTCGGGGGCATCCTCTGCGTAATAGGCGGTATTGTAGCGGCCAATGAGGTCTGCAAGCCGTGTGAGTTCGGCTTTGGCCTGTGCGGCGGTCAGGGCAGTAAGATCCGGGAAGTCAGTCATTCTCATGTTTCAGCAGGCTGGCGGCTGCGGCGCGGGCGGCATCGGTAATCACATCCCCGGCCAGCATACGGGCAATTTCTTCCTGTCGTTCTGCGTGGCTGAGGGGGGCTGCGTGGGTGGCAGTCTGCCCGTCACGCACAATTTTGCCAATGCGCAAATGGGCATCCGCACTGGCGGCAACCTGCGGGCTGTGGGTAACGGCCAGAACCTGTACGGAGCGGGCCAGACGGTGCAGGCGTTCCCCAATAGCGGCGGCTGTTGCGCCGCCAACGCCTGCGTCAATTTCATCAAACACCAGTGTGCCAATACCGGACTGGCCTGCCAGCACCAGTTTGAGGGCCAGCATCAGGCGGGAAAGTTCCCCGCCGGAGGCTACCTTTGCCAGCGGGCCGGGCGGCTGGCCGGGGTTGGCGGCAATCAGGAACAGGACCTGTTCCATCCCCTGCCGGCTCCAGTTGTCCGGTGAGAGCGGTTCGATCTGCGCAAAGAACCGGGCCTTATCCAGTTTGATCGGCTTGAGTTCTTTGGTGACAGCCTGTTCCATCTTGCGCGCGGCTTTTTCCCGCGCGGCAGAAAGGCGGGTGGCGGCCTGTTCATACTGCGCGCGGGCCTCTTTAACGGCCTGCTCCAGCGCATCAAGCTGTGTGGCTCCTGTTTCCAGCGCAGTCAGGCGGGCGGACAGATCCGCCAGCAGGGCAGGAAGATCATCCACCGTTACGTCATGCTTGCGGGCTGCGGCACGTAGCGTGAACAGGCGTTCCTCAATGTCTTCCAGCAGGCGCGGGTTGGCCTCTGACTCATCCGCCAGACGGGAGAGGAGGTTTTCCGCTTCCGCCAGAGCGTTTTCTGCACTTTCCAGCGCACTCAGGGCCTCGTTTGTGCGGGCTTCCAGCGGGTCAATGGCTGTCTGTTCCGCTGTGGGGGCAGGGAGCAGGCGTTGCAGGGCACGGCTGGCCCCACGCAGGGCAGCTGCCGGGCCGCTGTTTCGTCTGTCACGCGGGGTCAGTTCCGCAAGGGCGGCCGCAATGGCTTCGCCGCGGCGTTCGGACTGTTGCAGGCCGTGGCGCTGCAAGGCCAGTTGTTCCTCTTCCCCCGGTTGCGGATTAAGAGTGGTGAGTTCTTCCACCGTATGCCGGAGCCATTCTTCTTCCCGCGCGGCTTCAAGGAGGTTTTTCCGGGCCGTGTCCAGATCCCGCCGCAAGCTCTGCCAGCTATCAAACGTGGCGGAAACATCGCGGAGCAAAGAAGCCGGGACACCATAGGCATCCAGCAGGCCGCGATGCGTGCTGGAATCAGCCAGCCCCATCTGTTCATGCTGGCCCTGAATTTCCACCAGAGACACCGCCACCCGGCGCATGAGGGTAATGCCTACCGGCTGATCGTTGATCCATGCGCGTGAGCGGCCTTCCCGGGAGACAATGCGGCGCAGCATGAGCGGCTCACCCGCTTCCGCCGGAATGCCCTGTTCTTTCAGCAGAGCGTAAGCGGCATGTGTCTGGGGGATATAGAAACTGGCGGTAACGCGGGCCTCTTCCGCCCCGGCACGGACGAGGCCCGCGTTGGCGCGTTCCCCCAGAGCAAGCCCAAGGCTGTCCAGCAGGATGGATTTACCCGCCCCCGTTTCACCCGTGAGGGCGGTAAAACCGGCATGCAGGGAGAGATCCAGTGCTTCAATCAGCACGACGTCCCTGATGGAAAGGTTTGTCAGCATGATGATGTCCGGTCCGAAAGACTGTTCACTATACGTTCTTGCGGCTTATAGCTCTCATCCGCCGCGCTGTCTGCCCATAAAACAACAAACCCACGCGGAAGCGGTAGCTCCGGCGTGGGTCTGATGTGTGTGCCATGTCGTTCTGCTTAACGCAGGACCGGAGCCTGATCGACCTGCGGTTCAATACGCTGCTTTTTAACAGGCTGAACAGGTGCGGCTTTGATATCCAGAGCCGAGGGAGCCGGGGCGGTGCCCGTGGCGGTCGGCGGCTGTGTTGTTGGGGCAGGCTGGGTCTGCGCTGTAATCACCTTGCCCGGAATGGGGAAGTTGTTGCTCAGCAGCTTATAACGCTTCAGGTCGCTATAAGCGTAACGATACCATTTGCTGCCGGGATAGTTGTAGCCCAGCACAATACCGGATTTACGCGCCTGATCCGTCAGGCCGAGGTCCAGATAGACTTCGACCATACGCTCAAGAGCTTCAGGCACATGGTTGGTTGTCTGGAAGTCCTGCACAACGCGCTGGTAGCGGTTGATTGCGGCTTCATAGTTCCGTTCCTGCTGGTAATACCGGCCAACCAGCATTTCCTTACCGGCCAGATGGTCCCGGCACAGGTCAATTTTCAACTGGGCATCCCGCGCATACTGAGACTGCGGGAAGCGGGTAATCACTTCTTCCAGCGCATCCATGGCTTCCACAGTGCCCTGCTGGTCACGCTTGACGTCCGCAATCTGCTCATAGAAGCACAGCGCGCGCAGGTAATAGGCATAAGCGGCATCAGCACTGGTGGGGTGCAGGCCAATAAAGCGGTTAAGCTGCTGCACGGCTTCCGGGTATTTGCCTTTCAGGTAGTAGGCATACCCTTCCATCAACTGGGCGTTCGCAATGTAGCCGGAATAGGGATAGTTCTGCTGTAGAACTTCAAACTCTGCGGCCGCCAGCGTGTAACGCTGCGTGCGCAGAGCATCAATCCCGTTATTATAAAGGGTTTCCGGGGATGCAAGCTTGGGAGCCGGAGCGGGTTTCCCGCCGCCAAAAAGGCCGCACCCGGACAAGCCCAACAGCAGACCAGCCGATGCCAGATGGCGTATGCGGCAGCGAACGGAAAGAGAATTAATGAGGCTCACAGGCATCCCGGCTCTTCAGTTTGAACTCGTCTTATAGCACGCATGGCGCTCAAGAAAAGGGAATGAAGGCGCTCTTTATATTTTGGGCGCAGGCACCTTACGCCGCGGCGAGGGAAAAGCCCGCATGGGCAGGCACATAGCGCCAGGCTGATGGGTCCGCAAACAGGGCGCGCAGCACCTTGTTGTTCAGGCAATGGCCTGACCGGTGGCCGGTAAAGCGGGCGCGCAGGGGGGCTCCAGCCAGATACAGATCGCCCACGGCGTCCATCACTTTGTGGCGGATAAATTCATCCGGGCAGCGCAGGCCAGACGGGTTGAGAATCTCGGCTCCGTCCACAACAATTGCGTTTTCCAGAGAGCCGCCACGCGCCAGACCGGCTTTGTGCAGGGCTTCAATTTCCTGCCGCAGCGTGAAGGTTCTGTTGCGTGCCAGATCCCGACGGAAGGTGGCCGGGGTCAGCTCGGTTGAAAATGTCTGTTTGCCGATGGCTTCCGCCGGGAAATCAATGCTCATATCCAGATGCAGGCTCTGCACGGGCGCCGGGCTGAGTTCCACAAACGCGCCATTCTGCTCGACCCGCACCGGACGCAGGACGTCAATCCGGTGCCGCACAGCGTCCTGCGCCACGCGGCCTGCGCAGTCCATCAGGAACACAAAATCAGCGGCAGATCCGTCAAAAACCGGAATTTCCGGACCGTCCACCAGCACCAGAACATTATCAATCCCGCAGCCATTCAGCGCGGCCATCAGATGTTCAATGGTGGCAATCCGGTTGGCGGGGTTTGTCGGGTCCCCCAGCACCGTGCTGAGGCGCGTATCCACCACGTAATCGAATCGTGCAGGCAGAAACGCTGCGTTCAGATCGGAGCGTTTGAACACAACCCCATGCCCGGCAGGGGCAGGCTGGAGGGTGAGGGTAATGCAGGCTCCGGTATGCAGGCCTGTGCCCACACAGGAAATGGTGTGGTGCAGCGTATGCTGGACAGCAGGAGAACGTGGAGCTGATGGCAGGGCAGCGGGACCAGTAACGGACTCCGGCGGGGCGGAGTAGGTGATGGGTTCCATAAGCAGACTGTCCATGGCTCTGGCTTCTTTCCTGCGCGGTTTAAAAGACGTGCAGGGTAACGCTAAAGCCCGCCTTCTGTTCTGGCGAGTCAATCATTATTGCCGTCTATTACATAAAAAAACCGCGCTGCCCTGATGAGCAGCGCGGCAGAAAACTGCGCCTGATTACTGGCGACGCAGGAAGGTCGGAATTTCAAGCCCTGCATCATCCGTGTCAGCCGGACGCACGCTCGGGCCCTGCTGGCCAGCGGGGCTGACCATGGGGCGCTGCGGTTCAGCCGCCGGTTCATGCCGCTGTTCTTCACCCATGCCCGTCCGGCGGAAGGCACCGGTCACGCGGCCAAACAGGCTGCGGGAGGAGGGCTGGCTGGATTCAGGCAGATACGGGGAGCGCGGGGCTTCCGTAAACAGGCCTGCACGCGGGGAGGCTGCGGGGCGCTGCTGCTGGGGTTGTGCAGGGGCGGCAGCGGCCGGAGCCGTGTTGATCTGGCCGGGGACGCTATGAGCAGGCGGCGGGGAGACATGCTGCCCACCCGGCTGCGGCTGATACGCCTGCGGGGCCGGAGCGGCCGGGCGGGCCTGCTGCATGCCGAGGTCCATACGCGGCGCAGACGGCTGCTGCATGTGGCTGCCAGAGGCAGGCTGGGCCGGGGCCCCCATGACGGACGGACCCGTGCCCGTTGCAACGGCCTGCTGTTCAGCCTGACCTTCGTTTTCAACCGGCACCAGATGCAGGCGGTCATTGGCCTGCGTGCCAATATCAATCCCCGTAGCCACAACGGACACGCGGATCTTGCCGTTCATGTTTTCATCAATAATGGAGCCGAAGATCATGTTTGCGTCTTCCGCCACTTCACGGCGGATGCGGTTACAGGCTTCATCCACTTCAAAGAACGTCATGTCTTCACCGCCGGTCACGTTGACCAGCAGGCCCTGCGCGCCGGACATGCAGGTATCTTCCAGCAGCGGGTTGGCAATGGCGGCCTCGGCGGCTTCAACAGCGCGGTTTTCACCTTCGCCTTCACCCGTGCCCATCATGGCCTTACCCATTTCCGCCATGACGCTGCGGATATCGGCAAAGTCGAGGTTGATGTAGCCCGGAGCCATCATCAGATCGGTCACGCCACGCACACCCATGTAGAGAACATGGTCAGCCATCTTGTAGGCTTCACGCAGAGTTGTCCGTTCACTCGCGACGCGGAACAGGTTCTGGTTCGGAATGACAATCAGCGTATCAACATACTGCTGAAGTTCCTTGATGCCTTCTTCCGCAATACGGGCCCGGCGCTTGCCTTCATAATCAAAAGGCTTGCTGACAACACCAACCGTCAGAATATTCCGCTCACGCGCCATGCGGGCAATAACAGGAGCCGCCCCGGTGCCCGTGCCGCCACCCATACCCGTGGTGATGAACACCATGTGGCAGCCATCCAGATACCGCGCCAGTTCATCAGCCGCTTCTTCCGCAGCGCCCCGGCCCACTTCTGGCTTTGCACCGGCACCCAGCCCATGGGTCAGGTGCGGGCCAAGCTGCACGCGGCGGTCCGCCCGGCTTTTGGCAAGGCTCTGCGCATCCGTGTTGGCAACAACAAATTCCACACCCTGAAGGCTGGACGCAATCATGTTATCAACTGCGTTTGTGCCACCGCCCCCAACACCGAAAACCGTAATTTTCGGCGAAAAATCAGCATGTGTCTGAGGTGGAACGGTCAGGTTCAGTGTCATGAGGCTCTCCCGGGCAAGTGGGGCAAACTAACGAAATTTTTAGGTTGAGGCTAGAGTGAATCTACCAATATTTCTCTGACTGTATCAAACTCTGTCACGAATAAAAGCGACGAGTTTTTGTAACATCCCCGAGGGTGGGGCTGCACGGAATTCAACATCTCCAAACGGGCGTTCCGCACTGGCGGCCCATGAGAGCAGGCCAGCGGCTGTTGCAAATCCTGCCGCTGCCGCCGTGTTTTCCGGCAAACCCAGAATATGTTTGGGCCGCCCGAGCCGGACGGAGCGCGTAAAGGCCGGCCCCCCGCTGCGCCCACGTGCTGCGGAGGCGCCAAGAATACGTTCAGCCAGCGGGCGCATCCCGTCCAGCAGAGAGGCGCCGCCTGTCAGCACAATCCGGCCGCTGGCGGCATTGCCCAGCCCTGCGCCGTCCAGTTTTTCACGCACCAGTTCAAGAGTTTCCTCCATGCGGGGGCGGATGATACGGCCAAGCTGTGCACGTGAAATCTGTTCAAAATGAGGAACGTCATTCCCCAGCAGTTCAACAGTCAGAATTTCATCTTCCACGTCAGACGAAAGATCCGCGCTGCCGTAAACTGTTTTGAGTCGTTCCGCATTTTCCAGAGAGGTGCTGAGGCCGCGTGCAATATCGCGCGTGACGTGCAGCCCGCCGACGCTGATCTGCGCGGTATGCAGGATCTGGCCTTCTCCAAAAACAGCCAGAGAGGTCGTGCCGCCGCCCATTTCCACAACGGTCGTGCCAAGTTCACGTTCATCCGCATCGAGCACGGACAGGCCGGAGGCGAGGGGGGAGGACACCAGCGCTTCCACCTTGAGTTCCGCACGGCTCAGCACGGTTTCAAGGTTGAGCAGCGCGGTGGAGGCGGCGTCAATAATATGCAGGCGCGCCTTCAGGGTTTCGCAAAGGTGTCCGCGCGGGTCCGCCACACCTTCCGTATCATCCACCGTAAAATCAATCGGCAGGGTATGGACAACGTCACGCCCCTCGACTGTGGCCTGCACACGGCCTTCTGTGACAACCCGGCGGATGTCAGCTTCCGTCACTACGCGGCCACCCACAGGCCAGCGCACGTTGAACAGCCGGCTGGCCGGATGCCCGCAGGAGAGGTTGACCACCACGCGGTCAATCGTGCGTTCAGCCATCAGTTCTGCCTGCCCGACAGTCGCCCGGATGGCGGCTTCCGCAGCGTGCAGGTCCGTAATCGCTCCGTTACGGACCCCGGCGGACCGTCGCCAGCCACAGCCGATCACTTTCAGGCTGCCATTTGGCTCGCCTTTGCCAATCAGGCAGGTGATTTTGGTGGAGCCGATATCCAGCACGGCCGAATAGCCATTGCGCCAGGTGCGGGGGCGCTTGTTGGTCTCGGACGGGGGCAGGGGGAGAATGGTGTCATCCCCGCTCATCCGCAGGCTGGATGAAGAGGAGGGTGTACCGGCTTTCTTGCGCAAACGGGACTGAGCGTCAGAGTTGAGCGAAAAGGACGGGCGCGCGCGGTTGATCATGCGGGACTTCCCTGCCGGCCAGCGGGTTGTGGGCTGCCGGGTTGTGATGGAGGCTGTGGAGCGTGGCCGCCGGGAGCGGCGTCCGTGCCGGGCTGGGGTGCAGGGTCAGGCTGCGGCGGGCGTTCCCGGATGGTCAGGCGGTCGGGCAGACGCATGTCAATCAGCACCACCGGGCGGTCAAGCAGATGGGTGCTGGCATCCAGCTTCGCCAGACGATGAATGGCGGGGATTTCCTCACCTTCTGGCAGGAAAACCGTTGCACCGTCCCGCAGGGTCAGGTTCCAGCGCCGGTCGCTCACACGCACGGCGGCTGTGACGTGGTCGCGCACGGAAGGTTCCTGCCCCAGTGCGTCAATCAGGGCGGCAGCGGCCTCGTTCGCGCCATCCCCTACCACCAGCGGCAGTTTGGTAAAGGCTTCGGCATCTTTGCCTGTCATACCCTGATCAGGCACACGTTTGCCCTGCCGGTCGATCAGTTCAAAATGCCCTTTATGCTGCCAGACGGCAAAAGGAGGCCGCTCGGTAATGGTGACGTTAATCTCACCCGACAGATGGCGCTCGACCGTTACGTGATCCACAAAAGGCAGGGCGTTCAGGCGGTCCCGCGCGTCGGAGACGCTGAAATTCAGCACAGGGTCCCCCACCGCAACGCCAAGGGCTTTGTGAATGGCGGCGTCACTGGTGAGCTGCGCGCCCTGCACCTGAATTCTGGTAATCCGCAGCGGGGCGGAACTGAGAACCTTGTCCCGCAGTGGGGCAAGGCGTTCCTGTGCGCCCGGCTGCTGAAGATACAGATAGACTCCTCCCCCCAGCGCAGCCAGAACCAGCACGCCAAACAGCGGGCGGAACAGCCGTTTCTGGCGTCTGGCAAACAGCCCGAGGCGTGACGGGCGGTCGGACGGGGAGGACGGGGGTCTCATTGGCGGCAGGTCGCCTGATCAACCAGCCAGCCACACAGTTCCGGGTAGCTGATGCCACAATAGGCAGCCTGTTCCGGCAGCAGGGAGGTCGCCGTCATTCCCGGCTGGGTGTTGACTTCAAGCAGGATCAGCCGGGCCGGGCCGGGGCCGGTATCATCCAGCCGGAAGTCCGAGCGGGATGCGCCGGAGCAACCAAGCGCCTGATGCGCGGCAACCGCGACGGCGCAGGCCTGCTTGCTCACGGCATCATCAATGTCCGCAGGCAGAACATGGCTGGAGCCGCCACTGGTATATTTTGCGTCATAATCATAAAAATCACGGCCCGCGCCGGGGGTGGGCGTAATGTCCGTAACGGTCAGGGCACGGTCTCCCAGCACACCGACCGTAATTTCTTTGCCGGGGATGAAATCTTCCACCAGCGCATGGGGGCCGTAGCGCCAGTTTTTAATAATTTCATGCCGCGTATTGGACCCGGCGCGCACGATGGACACGCCAACGGAGGAGCCCTCGCTTACCGGTTTGACGACATAGGGGGCGGGCATGGGGTCGGCTTCAGCCAGATCCTCAATGGCAATCACCTTACCCTCTGCAACCGGCAGACCAGCTGAGAGAAAAACAGCACGGGCGGCGGCTTTGTCCATGGCAGTGGCAGATGCCCGCACGCCGGAATGGGTGTAGGGGATGCCGAGCCAGTCCAGCACGCCCTGAATACAGCCATCTTCCCCGAACTGCCCGTGCAGCGCGTTGAACACGACGTCCGGTTTCTGCTCGGCAAGGGTCGTAACCAGTGCAGCCAGATCAGCCCCGGCGTCCAGCGTGGTTACGGTATGGCCAAGGCTGCGCAAGGCCTCAACAACGCCTTTGGCGGAAGAGAGGCTGACATCCCGTTCGGAAGACATGCCGCCCATCAGAACGGTAATCCGTTTGCTGTTGCTCATGCGGATGGTCCTTCTGCCTTGCCGATGCGTTTGATTTCCCAGTGGAGCTGCACCCCGGACTGCTGAGCAACGCGCTGCCGCACTTCATCGCCCAGACCTTCCAGATCGGCTGCCGAGGCCTGACCGAGATTGATCAGGAAGTTGCAGTGTTTCTCGCTCACCTGCGCATCGCCGCGCCGGAGGCCACGGCAGCCCGCGGCGTCAATCAGTTCCCATGCCTTGCGGGGGGAGAGATCCGGGTCCGGGTTGCGGAAGGTGGAGCCGCCGGTTCTGGCCCGGACTGGCTGGGAGAGTTCCCGTGCTGCGCGAATATCCGCAATACGGGCGGAAATATCCGCCTGCTTGTCCGGTGTGCCGCGCAGACGGGCGCGGACAACCAGCGCGCCTTCCGGCAGGCCGGAGCGGCGATAGCCAAATTTCAATGCGCCCGCATCCAGCCGCATCAGGCTGCCATCGCGCGTGATGATCTCGGCCCAGTCCAGCACGGTTGCAATATCGGACCCGTAGGCCCCGGCATTCATCCGCACGGCTCCGCCAATGGAGCCGGGAATCCCCGCCAGAAATTCCAGCCCGGCCAGACCCGCCTGCGCGGCGTATTCGGCCACGGTTGCGTCCAGACAGGCGCTGCCGACCACAAGCCCGTCTTCTTCTACCGTGATGTCAGAAAAGCCGCGCGCCAGACGCACGACAATGCCGTCCAGCCCGCCATCCCGGATAATCACGTTTGAACAGGCCCCGAGTGCTGTCACAGGCAGTTCGGGCGAGAGGCGCTGCATGACGGAAGCGAGATCTTCCGCATCCGCAGGCTGATACAGCCATTCCGCCGCTCCGCCCACGCGGAACCATGTGCGCGGGCCAAGGGGGGCCTGAGGCGTGAGGCGACCACGGGTTTCCGCAAAAGCCTGCTGCACCAGATCCGTCATGGAGGCAGAAGACAGGCTCATGCCGCCCGCCCGCCGTCCGCTGCGTGCAGGGCCTTGAGCTGTTCCGGCAGCGCCTGCGCCCAGTTGGTGATGGTCCCTGCGCCGAGGCAGACAACATAATCGCCCGGTTTGGCGATGGCGTTGATCATTTCCGCCAGATGGTCCGGGCTGGACAGCGGCACAACAGAGCGATGCCCACGTTCACGCAGGCCTTCAATCAGCTTGTCGCGCGTCACATCCGGGTCCGGCTGCTCACCCGCGGCATAGATGTCCGCCACAATGACGGTATCAGCATCATTCATGCAGGTGCAGAAATCCGAGAACAGCATTTTCAGGCGGGAATAACGGTGCGGCTGCATGACGGCGATAACATTGTTCGCCCCGGCCTGCCGCGCGGCTTTCAGCACGGCAGCAATTTCCACGGGGTGATGGCCGTAATCATCAATCACCGTCACACCATTGCATTCCCCGGTGCGGGTAAAGCGGCGTTTCACACCCCGGAAGGCGGCCAGACCGGAGCGGATCACATCATCACTGATATCCATCTCGGTCGCCACGGCAATGGCGGCCAGCGCGTTCTGCACGTTGTGTGAGCCAAGCATGGGCAGGCGGAACGGGCCAGCCTTACGGGTGCGGCGGGTGGAGCGGTCCGTCAGCGTGACCTCAAAGGTCGCGCCCATCTTGTCGGTAATCAGTTTTTCCGCCCGGACGTCCGCCTGCGGAGAGAACCCGTAGGTGACAATCCGGTGGTCGGACATGCGCGGGATCATCTGCTGCACGGCAGGATGGTCAATGCACAGCACGGCAAAGCCATAAAACGGCACGTTGGAGACAAACTGGTCATACGCCGCTTCCATCGCCTCGGCGGAGCCCCAGTGGTCCAGATGTTCCGGGTCCATGTTGGTCACAACGGAAATCACGGAGGGCAGACGCAGGAAGGAGCCGTCGCTCTCATCCGCTTCCGCCACCATCCAGTCCCCTTTGCCCATGCGGGTATTGGTGCCGTAGGCCTCGATAATCCCGCCATTGATCACGGTGGGGTCCAGCCGCGCGGCTTCAAGTACTGCGGCAATCAGGCTGGTGGTGGTTGTTTTACCGTGTGTGCCGCCAACGGCCACGGACCAGCGCAGGCGCATGAGTTCCGCCAGCATTTCCGCACGCCGCACAACCGGGATCAGGCGACTGCGGGCCGCAACCACTTCCGGGTTATCCCGGCTGACGGCGGTGGAAATGACAACAACCTGTGCTTTGCCCAGATTTTCCGCATCATGACCAATGGTGATGGGAATCCCCGCTGCGCGCAGCCGTTTGACATTGGCGTTTTCCGCAATGTCAGACCCCTGCACGGAATAGCCCAGCATGGACAGCACCTCGGCAATGCCAGACATGCCGATGCCACCAATCCCGACAAAATGAATCGTTCCAATGGAAAGGGGCAGGGCTCTCATGCGCTGAACTCCGTCTGGCTGGGGGGTGGCGGACAGGTGGGCGAGGGGGAAAGGTGCAAGCATTCTTCTACAACATCGGCAAGGCGTGTGGCGGCGTCCGGGCGGGCGAGTGAGGCTGCGGCGACCGCAGCGCGCGCCAGCTCTTCCGGGGCCGTAAGGAGGTCATTCAGGCGGTCTGCCAGAGCAGCGGGGGTAAAGTCCGGCTGGCGGATCATCCAGCCCGCGCCTGCGGTGGTGATGGCGCGGGCGTTTTCGCTCTGTTCATCGCTCGCGGCAATGGGCAGGGGCACCAGAATGGAAGGGCGGCCCGCCGTGGTGATTTCCGCAACGGAAGAGCCACCCGCCCGGCCAATCACCAGATGCGCGCTCTGCAACAGGGCGGGCACATCATTCAGAAACGGTTCCACGCGCGCGGTAATGCCCATCTCGGCATAGGCTCTGCGGGTGGCTTCCACATCATCCTGCCGCGCCTGCTGCGTCACGCGCAGGCGTGCGCGCAGGTCTTCCGGCAGCTTGCCAAGCGCTGCGGGCACAACCTTTGCAAATACGCTGGCGCCCAGAGACCCACCCCAGACCAGCAGGGTGATGGTCTGATCCGGTGCTGTCCAGCCTTCACCCGCCAGCGCGGCAATCGCGGGGCGGACCGGCATGCCTGTAAACACAGTGCGGGCGCCAATCGGCAGTTTGGCGACGGAGGGGAAAGACGTCGCGATCACATCCGCAAAGCGGGAGAGCACGGCATTGGCCTTGCCCAGCACGGCGTTGCCTTCATGGATAATCAGTGCCGGATGTTTCCGGCCCAGCAGGCGGGCGCCCAGCAGTGGGGGCACGGAGGGATAGCCCCCAAACCCCACCACGGCGTCCGGCTGTACGCTGCGCAGAATGGCACGGGCTTTCCACGCGCTGCTCAACAAAGTGAGACCGGCCTTAAAGGCCCGCATCGGGCCACGGCCGGCCACACCAGCGCCGGGCAGCACATATTGTTTGCCGCCTGAAAAAACACCTGTCGTGCGCGCGCCAGCGCGGGCGTCCGTCATGAGCACCAGCCGGTGGCCACGTTTTGCCAGAGCATCGGCCAGCGCTTCAGCCGGGAAGAAATGTCCGCCGGTGCCGCCTGCGGCAATAACGATCGTGCGTTGGGTCATACAGGCCGCCCTTGTCTGAGAGTGGTCATGAAGCCTCCGCTACCCGGCGCCCGTTCACCCGGCTGGTGCCGTGTGAGAGCCAGTACCATGCCAATGGCCAGCGCCACGGACATGGCGGAAGACCCACCATAGGAAATGAAAGGCAGCGTCATGCCCTTGGTTGGGATGAGATGCAAGGAGGACGCCATATTCACAAACGCCTGCAGGCCAAAACCTGTGACAAGGCCCGTGGTGGAAATGACGATAAACGGGTCATCCTCGCGGATCAGCCGGAGCAGGGTTCGGACCACAATGACGCCAAACACGCAGATGATCAGCATGCAGACAATCAGACCATATTCCTCCCCCGCCACGGCGAACACAAAGTCCGCATGGGCGTCAGGCAGCAGATCTTTCACGCGGCCCTCACCGGGGCCACGGCCTGTCAGGCCGCCATTGCCAAAGGCGCGGAGGGCGGTGTCAATCTGGTAATGGTCCCCCACATTCGGGTGCAGGAAGCGTTCCACGCGGGAGCGCACATGCGGGAACAGGAAAAAGGCCGCAATACCCGCACCAATCATGATGGCCACCCCGAGCCCGAACAGGATCAGGTTCAGCCCGTCCACAAAAAGCTGCGTCAGGAAAACGGTGGTGATAACGGTGAGCATCCCGATATCCGGCTGGGATTTCAGCAGCATCAGAATGACGCCAAATAGGGCGAACGCCAGCAGCATACCCGGGAAATAGCGGGAGACGCGGCGCCGGGTGAGCAGCCAGCCAGTGGCGACGGCAAAGCAGGGCTTGAGAAATTCTGAAGGCTGAAGGGACATCATCGGCAGGGCGATCCATCGCCGCGCGCCTTTGATTTCAATGCCGTGTACCAGCGTCAGAGCCGTGGCCCCCAGCATCAGCGCGCCGCCCACAAGAGACAGCCTGAGTACCGTTTTGCGGGAAAGCATGGAGACGCTCACCACAATCAGCCCGGCAATGGTGAGGAACATCACCTGCTTGAAAATAAACATGTTGCGGGAGGCGCCAATACGCACCGCAACAGCCGGACTGGCGGCCAGCATCAGAATATAGCCAAAGCCGATCAGCACGAACGCGCAGATCAGCGTCGTACGGTCCACATTGCGCCACCAGCGCCCGAACAGGGAGTCATCAATGCGGGAGCCTGCCATCAGTCGGTCTTTCCTGTTCCGGTTTGCGGCTGTTCCGTTACCGCGCGCGCCAGTTCCAGAAAGCGCAGTCCACGGGCCTCAAACCCGGAAAACTGGTCAAAACTGGCGCAGGCAGGGGACAGCAGCACGACAGGGGTGCCGGTGCTTCTGGCCGCCGCATAAGCTGCGGGCACAGCATGTTCCAGCGTGTCAGAAAGCGTAAAGGGTACGCCGTGCGCTGTGAGTGTCCCGGCCAGTTGTGCGGCATCCCGCCCGATCAGGAACGTGTGGACAATGCGTGGAAAATAGGGCGTGAGCGAGGCAATGCCCCCCTCTTTCGCCATGCCGCCCGCAATCCAGATCAGCCGGTCATAGCACCCAAGCGCACGGGCCGAGGCATCGGCGTTGGTGGCTTTGCTATCATCAATAAACGCCACGCCATTCTGTTCCGCCACCAGCTTCTGCCGGTGCGGCAGGCCGGGGAAGGAGAGAACAGCTGCAGACAGTGCGGCATCCGGCACGCCCAGAAAACGTGCCATGGCACAGGCGGCAGCGGCATTTTCCGCGTTATGGCTGCCGGGCAGCGCCGGGCCGAGGCGGGCGATACACTGGCCCGTGTGCCAGATGGCATTGTCCTGCCCGTACAGGTCGCACTCCGGGCTGGCGCCGGAAATGGTGACGCACTCTGCGGGGCCAGCTTTAAGTGTTCTGGCAATCTCGCGGCAATACGCATCATCCACGCCAATCACCGCCAGATCCTGTGCGGTCTGGCCGGTAAAGACGCGGGTTTTGGCGCGGGCATAGCCCTCCATGCCTGCGTGGCGGTCCAGATGGTCCGGGGTCAGGTTCAGCAGGCAGGCGGCGTCAAAACGCAGGGTATCGAGCCGTTCCAGCATGTAGGAGGACATTTCCAGCACATACACGCCGTTATCCGGCAGCAAGGGGAGGGCAAGTGCTGCCGGGCCAAGATTGCCACCTGCCGCTACGGGCACCCCGGCCTCGGCCAGAATGTGGGCCAGCAGCGTTGTGGTGGTGGACTTCCCATTGGTGCCGGTAATGCCCGCAAACCGCGCTTTGCTGCCTGCTTTCCGCACGGCGCGATAGAGCAGTTCCGCGTCGGACAGGATCGGTACCCCCGCCTCCTGCGCCATAATGGCGACCGGGTGCGGTTTGGGCAGCACATGCGGGATACCGGGCGAGAGCACGAGGCCATCCGCCCCGCTCAGGCTCTCAATAGGCGCGCAGGTAATCCGGGCCGCCACATCCTGCGGGAGCCCTGAGACAGCTTTGGCGAGTGCTGCGCGGGCAGCCTCGCCATCATCCCATGCCTGCACTGTGGCCCCGCTTTGTGCGAGGGCACAGACGGCGGGCAGGCCGTTCCGGCCCAGACCCAGCACTGCAAAATGCTGGCCGGAAAAGAGGGTGGGCGGGAAAGGATTCATCGCAGTTTAAGTGTGGCCAGACCACACATCCCCAGAATGACAGACACAATCCAGAAGCGGATGACAATTTTAGGCTCGGCCCAGCCCTTTTTTTCAAAATGGTGATGGATGGGAGCCATCAGAAACACGCGGCGTCCGGTGCGCTTGTACCAGAACACCTGAATAACGACAGAGAGGGTTTCCACCACAAACAGGCCGCCCACAATGCACAGCACCAGCTCGTGCTTGATGGCGACAGCCAGCGCACCCAGCGCCCCGCCCAGAGAGAGGGACCCGGTATCCCCCATGAATACGGACGCCGGAGGAGCATTAAACCACAGGAAGCCGAGACCCGCGCCGACCAGAGCCGCGCAGAACACCGCCAGTTCCCCGGTGCCGGGCACGGCATGAACCTGAAGATAGTCGGCAAAAACATGGTTGCCGACCACGTAGGACAGAATGGCGAACACAAGGGCGGCAATCACCACCGGCACAATCGCCAGCCCGTCCAGCCCGTCCGTGAAGTTCACGGCGTTGCCGAAGCCGGTAATGGTGATCATGGCGAAGATAGGATACGCAAACCCGAGCGGAAGCAGCAGGTCTTTCACAAACGGGAAGGCCAGCTGATTGGTCAGGTCATCCGGCATCAGGCTTTGCAGGAACCAGCCGCACAGCAGGGAGGCTGAAAACTCGCAGCCCAGCCGCATCCGTTTGGAAACGCCGTCTGTATTGCGGCGGGCCAGCTTGCGGTAATCATCCGCAAAGCCCACAGCGCCAAAAGCCAGCGTGGTGAGCATGACGGCCCAGACAAAGCCGTTTTCAAGATCCCCCCACAGCAGCGTGGAGCCGAACAGCGCAATCAGGATCAGCACGCCGCCCATTGTCGGGGTGCCGGTTTTTTCCAGCAGATGGCGTTCCGGCCCAAGTGCGCGGATGGGCTGACCACCACGCTGAATCCGCCGCAGCATGGCAATCAGCGGGCGGCCCAGAAGCAGGCTGATGGCCAGCGCCGTAAAGCAGGCGGCACCCGCCCGGAACGTGATGTAGCGGAACAGGTTGAGCAGCGGAATATGCGCATCTGTCAGCGGGTGGGAGACCAGAAAATATAGCATCAGACAGGCTCCACGTCGCTCAGAGTGTTCAGAGCCGTAATCACATCCCGCATGCGGCTCCCCAGACTGCCCTTGACCAGCACGGCGTCTCCCCTGCGCAGCGTGGCGCAGACCAGAGGAGCCAGAGTGGCGGCGTCTTGCGCCCAGCTGCCCTGTGCCGTTTTGGGCAGGGCTTCAAAAAGGGATTTCATGTGGGGTCCGCAACAGAAAACAAGGTCGGCACCATCAGCGGCGGGCTGGGCCAGCGCCTGATGCTCGGAGGTGGAAAAATCACCCAGTTCACGCATATCGCCCAGAACGGCAATGCGGCGCGTGGCCGGGAGGTGATGGAGAACATCCAGCGCCGCACGGATGGAGGCGGAGGAGGCATTATAGCTTTCATCCAGCAGGGTCACGGTCCCGCCAGCAATCTGCGCCAGTGCGCCGCGGCCCTTGCCGGGCCGGAAGCTGGCCAGTGCGTCTGCGGCTTTGCTCAGGTCTCCGCCCAGAGCGGCGCAAACGGCCAGTGCCGTCAGGGCATTCCGCGCCAGATGGGTGCCGGGAGCATGCAGGGTGACGGGCACGGAGCGGCTCCCTGCGTGGGCGGTAAACTGGCTGCCCCCTTCAAGGCTTTTCAGGCCGGACAGATGCACAAAGCTGTCACGTTTGAGGCCCGTATGCCACAGAGTGGCATTGGCCTGCCGCGCGGCAGCGGCAAAAAATGTCTGACCGTGTGCGTCATCCGGCACAATGGCCACACCGCCTGCGGGTAGGGCAGTAATCAGGTCCGCCTTTTCCTGCGCAATGGCGTCCACACTGCCCATATAGCCCAGATGCGCGGAGCCAATGGTGGTAATGACGGCAATATCCGGGCGCACCATGCTGGCCAGCGGCAGGATTTCCCCCGGATGGTTCATACCAATTTCACTGATGCAGAACGCGGCCTCACGCGGCAGACGCGCCAGTGTGAGCGGCACGCCCCAGTGGTTATTGTAGGAGGCTTCCGCCGCATGCGTTGGCTCGAGTGCGCCGAGGCACAGGCGCAGCATTTCCTTGGTGGTGGTTTTGCCCACGCTGCCGGTCACGGCCACCATCTTGCCGGTAAAGCGCGCACGGGCCGCATGGGCCAGTGCCTGAAGGGCCTTCATGGTGTCGTCCACCACCAGCAGGCGCGGGTCGGTATTACCTGTGGTGTCATGCACCAGAACGGCGGCGGCCCCTTTTGCAAGGGCTACGGCAATGTGGGCGTGCCCGTCACTGTTGTCGCCTTTCAGGGCAACAAACAGGTCACCGGGGGCGAGTGTGCGCGTATCAATGGAAATACCGCTGACAACCGGGTCACACGGGCCTGCGAATCTGCCGCCGGTTGCTGCTTCCAGTTCGTGGCGTGTCCAGAGTGCCGTCATGCCCGGTCTGCCTGTTCTGAGGGTGCGTTTGTCCGGGCCGCAGCAAGGTCCCGCAGGACGGCGGCATCATCAAACGGATGGACTTCCGTGCCGATAATCTGCCCCTGTTCGTGGCCTTTCCCGGCCACAACCAGCACATCGTCCGGCCCGAGCATGGTCAGGGCCTCGGCAATGGCCCGTCTGCGGTCCCCGATTTCCAGAGCTTCGGGCGCGCCGGCGCGGACTTCCGCGCGGATGGCGGCGGCGTTTTCCGTGCGCGGATTGTCGTCCGTAATAATGGCGATATCCGCTCCGCGAGCGGCTTCCTGCGCCATGAGCGGGCGTTTGCCCCTGTCACGGTCACCGCCCGCGCCAAACACCACAACCAGCTTGCCGTGGGCGTGCGGGCGAAGAGACGCCAGCAGGCGGGCAAGGGCGTCCGGCGTGTGGGCATAGTCCACATAGGCACTGGCCCCGTTGGGCAGAACCACGGCGCGCTCCATGCGTCCCCGCACACCCGTAAGCTGTGGCAGCAGAGCGATGATGCCGGGCAGGGAGGCCTCATCCGGCGCGGCCAGAGCCGCGGCCAGCAGGGCGTTATCTGTCTGGAAGCGGCCCGGCAGAGCCAGCGTGACAGTCTGGCGCTGCCCGCACACCTCCAGCTCCAGTTCCTGCCCGGCAGGCAGAGGCGTGTGGCGCAGCAGGCGGACGGTGGTGCCGTTCTCGCCTGTCAGACGCAGGGTCAGGCCGCGCCGGGCGGCAATGGCGCGCAGCTCTGTTAATGTCTGCGCATCCATATCCGCGTTGGCGGCGGCCAGAGCGCCTTCTGGCAGAACGGTTTCAAACAGTTTCAGCTTGGCAGCGCGATAGGCGTCCAGCGTGCCGTGATAATCCAGATGGTCGCGCGTCAGGTTGGTAAACCCGGCCGCGGACAGATGCAGCCCGTCCAGCCGCCCCTGCTCCAGCCCGTGGGAGGAGGCTTCCAGCGCAACATGCTCAACCCCTGCCTGCGCGAGGGCCGCCAGCCCATTGGCCAGAGCCACCGGGTCCGGTGTGGTGAGGGAGGGCATGGTTATGCCCAGACCGTCCACGCCTGTCAGACCAAGCGTGCCAACCCCAGCGGCGTTTAGCCCCTGTAACGCCCAGATCTGGCGCAGGAAATCTGTCGTGCTGGTTTTGCCGTTTGTACCGGTAATGGCCACAAGGCACTCAGGCTGACGCCCGGCAAAGGCGGTTGCCAGAACAGCCAGCACATGGCGCGGGGTGTCCGTCAGTACCAGCGGGCAGGCCGGAATATCCGCAGGCCAGACGGTGCCCGTGGGGGCCAGCACAGCGGCGGCCCCGTTCTGCACAGCGGCGGGAATAAAGGCCCGGCCATCAACTTTGGTGCCGGGCAGCGCCACAAACAGCGTGCCGGGTTTTACGGCGCGGCTGTCTGGCGTGATGGCGGTAAGAACCGGATCATCCTGCGGGCCAGTGGCCTGAAGGCCGAAAGTCTGGAGAAGGGTGGAAAGGCGTGTGGTCATTCGTCCATCACCTCCTGAGCCTGTTTTTTCAGAGCCGCTTTTTTGTCGGCCAGTGCTTTGCGTTCTGCGGCTTTGGCGGCCTGACGCTCAGCCTCTGCCTTGCGCGGGTCTCCGGGGTCATTTCCCGGCCCAAGCGGACGGACGCCACGCGGCACAGCCGGATGCATGGGGAGCGCCATGCTGGCGTCAATCTGTTCCGCATGCGCGGTATCAGGGAAGATTTGCAGCATTGGCCCGATGCGCGAGACAATTTTGGAAACCGTGGGGGCTGCGTTCCAGCCTGCCGTGGTCCAGCCATGGGTCTGCGGCGTTGGTTTGGGGCTGTCCAGCATGACATACACGGCGTAGCGCGGCGCGTTCATCGGGAAAATGCCTGTAAATGCCGAGATGTTGACGTGCTTGAGGTAGCCGCCGTGCGGGCCGATTTTTTCCGCTGTGCCGGTTTTACCACCCACGAAGTAGCCGGGAGATTCCGCGGTCCGCCCTGTGCCGCCCGTCACGTCCAGACGCAGCAGGCGGCGCAGCAGGGCGGAGTTTTTCTCGGAAATCACACGTCGCCCTTGCGGGATAGCCAGCCCGTCCGTCCCGAGGGTCAGCTTGCTGGCGTCAGGATCCGGGTCACTCTCCGCCTGTGCCTGTGCCTGTGCCTGTTCCAGTGCTGCGGTCTGCACGCCCTGAGCGAGAGCCGCGTCCTGCGTGGGGGCCTGGGTGTTCTCTTCTTTTTCCAGCAGAGTGGGGGTTACGAGAATACCGCCATTCACCGTGGCGGCGGTGCCGCGCACAATGGCCAGCGGCGGTTCAGCCATACCGTGCCCGAAGCCGACCGTCATGGTGGTGGAAATCCCCCACTGGTGCGGCACAAGCGGGCGGGCGGCTTCCGGCAGTTCAATCGGCACAGGCGCGAAAAAGCCCATATCCCTGAACCACTGGGCCTGCCGTGTGCCGCCAACATCCAGCGCGATATGGGCCGCTGCCGGGTTGGATGAGAAGGCCATCACTTCCGGCAGGCTCATCCACGGTGCAAAATGGTCGCTCTTCATGTCAGAGATGGTGAAGCGGCCAATATGGATGGGGATGGAAGAAAAGCGGTCCCAGATATGAATGGTCCCGGTTTCCAGCCCCATCGCCGCCGTTTGCAGCTTAAAGGTTGAACCGGGTTCATACAGGCCGGTCACGGCGCGGTTGAAGCGCGCATCGTTCGTGGCGTGGGAAAATTCGTTTGCGTCATAGTCCGGCAGGCTGACCATGGCGATAACTTCACCCGTCCGCACATCCATCACAATGGCGCAGGCCCCAATGGCCTGAAAGGTGGTCATGGCATTTGCCAGTTCGTCGCGCACCACGGATTGCACACGCACATCCAGTGACAGCCGCAACGGGCGGTGGTCGCTCATCAGCCGTTTGTCGAAATACCGCTCAACCCCGGCCACGCCGTGGTCATCAATATCCACTGTGCCCATAATCTGGGCGGCCATGTGGCCCAGTGGATAATGGCGGCGTTCGCCGGGTTCAAAATAGATGCCCGGAATCCCCATGCTGTTAATAGCAAGTTCCTGCTGGGGTGTGATGTTTCGGGCGATATATACAAACTGCTTGGGCAGGGAGAGTTTGCGGGTGGTGTCTTCCTCGTTCAGGTCTTTCAGAACGGTTTTCAGCTTTTTGGTGACGTCCTGTGGGTCAATCAGTTCCTGCGGGTTGGCATAGACCTGCGCCACCGGCAGGGAGAGCGCGAGTGTCTGACCGTTACGGTCCATAATGGACGCCCGGTGTACCTGCGGAAGAGAGAAGTCTCCCGCCAGACTGCCCTTGGGGTCAATTTTGGGAATTTCGGGCACCTGTGAGGCAATCTGCCGCTTTTCCGGTGCCATGGGGTGCAGAACGGTCGCCACGGACAGTTTGAGCGCCACAACAGTAAAAAGCAGGCAAAACCCGCCTGCAACGCCCAGCAATCTGACATGCATCTGGTCCCGGTGGGCGCGTGCACGAAGGTCCTCACCTGTGACGCGCACAGTGCGCGTCACAGGGGGTGGCGTATCATAATCGTGCGGCTGAACGGCCATATCGGGATGTAGTCACCTTAAAATACGTCTGGAAAAATCAGTTGGTCATCGGCACCGGGGCTGGCAGCGCATCTTCACTGTGGCTCAGCAGAGAGCCACCGCTGTACGAGGATGTGGCCCGGGCTTCAACATATCCGGCGGACGGCGTTGCGGCCCGGTGCTGCCGGGTGGCATGCCAGCTTGCCACCGTGACTGGCAGCGGATGGCGCACCTGAGAATCCCCGTCGCTGTCCGCCAGAGAGGCTCTGGGCGTTGCCGCAGCCACACGGACCGGAGCAGGCGTGCTATGGCGCACAGGCTGCGGTGCATCAGCAGCACTTGCAACAGTAACCGGCGTGCGGGCGGCTGGCTGGCTGCTGCGCGAAGAGGCTTCCGCAATCTGGGACGGCGCAGCGCGGCGCGTTGCCGCAGGCCGTGCGGCCGGAACAGGGGCGCTGAGCTGTGCCATGCGGACAGCCACGTCATCCGTATCGTCCGCAGCCGGGCGGGGTGCATGTTCATGATGCACCGCAGGGCGGAGAACAGGCGTGGCGCGTGCCGGTGCTTCTTCGGCAACGGTTACAGCCGCACGGGGGGCAGGCACGGTGTCTTCATCCGCCACAATACGGTCCCGGCGGGCAGCCGGGGCGGGGCGGGCCGGTTTGACATCGGCCACCGCTACCACAGCCGGACGGGCGGCGGGGGCAGATGCCGGGGGGGCGGAAGCGGCAGGCGCAGGCGTGGTAGACTGAGCGGAGGCCAGCGTTGCCGCGGTCATGCCGGCGCGCGGGTCTTCAACCGGTGCTTTTGTTGCGGGTGCGGGGAGGCGGGCCGCCAGATCCGTCATGCGGACAAACTGCGCGGGGTCCATGGTGTGCAGGTCCGCCAGATGGTGCTCGGCCAGACGGCTGAGCCTTTCCGGCTGGTTTTCCAGCGCCCATTCCGTGCGCAACATGGCGGTCTGTGCGCGCACACGCTCTGTGTCAGACACGATTTTGGAAATCTGCTGATCTAAAAGCGTGGTCTGATGCTTCTTCGTATAAAGGAAAAATCCCGAAGTAATGGCCAGGACAGCGCAGCAGCAGGTAAAGGGCCGGGGGATCATGGGATCAATCCTTTGCCGAAGGAGGAAATATCGGTCGGGCGTTTTTCCACAGCGCGGAGGCGGGCGCTGCGGGCGCGCGGGTTGGCAATGCATTCCGCATCACCAGGACGAAGGGGCCTCCCGGTGAGCGCGATAAAGGCGGGTTCATCCCCCTTCGTCAATGCCGCACGCGGGTCATAACGTGAAAAACTTGCGGTTTTGCCGGTCGCGGTGGCCATCACCCGTTTGGCAATGCGGTCTTCCAGAGAATGGAAGGAGACCACAACCAGCCGGCCACCGGGGGCCAGCAGATCAAGCGCCTGCGTCAGGCCGCGCTCAATCTCGCCAAGCTCATCATTGACGGCAATGCGCAGCCCCTGAAAAGAGCGGGTTGCGGCATCAATACCGGACCGGTCGCTGGGCACCACGCGGCGGATCAGCCCGGCCAGTTGCGCAGTCGTTTCAAACGGCGTGTCCACGCGGTCGGCCACAATGGCGCGGGCCACGCGGCGGGCATGCCGTTCTTCCCCATAAAAATGGAAAATATCCGCCAGTTCGCTTTCCGGCGCGTTATTCACGATATCCGCAGCGGAGGGGCCGCTTTTTGCCATCCGCATATCCAGCGGGCCATCCATGCGGAATGAAAAACCGCGCTCGGCTTCATCAAGCTGGAAAGAGGACACGCCGAGGTCCAGCACAATGCCATCAAACGCCGGAGCATGGGCTGCGGCCGCAAGGTCCGTCATGCTGCCAAATCCGCCGTGCAGCATATGCAGGCGCGGCTGCCCCGCCTCAGTCACAAAAGCCGCGGCCATGGCCTGCCCGCGTGCAATGGCGTCCGGGTCCCGGTCAATAGCCCAGACGGCGCAGTCTGCCTGCTTCAGAATGGCGGATGTGTAGCCGCCACCGCCAAAGGTGCAGTCCAGAATGGCCTCGCCATCGGCGGGTTTCAGAGTGTCCAGCACTTCACGCAGCATAACGGGCACATGGCCCGGCGCGGGTGTGCCGGAGGCGTCGTGCAGGGCGGGTGGAGATGTCAGCGCATTCATGCAGCCCCTCCGTCCTGTCCATCGCGTGCGGCGGGAATGCTGATGCGGCGGGAGCGCTGGCGTGCGTCCTCACGGCGCTGGCGTGCGGCTTCGGGCTCCCAGATCTGGAAGGTGCGGCCAACACCCATAAAAGCCACCACGGCACTTTCTGTAATGCCAGCGTGTTCGCGCAGAAAATCGGGGATGATGATGCGGCCTTCGCGGTCCGGATCAAGCGGGTACGCATCGGCATACAGGGCTGCCGCAAGATCATCATGCTCGTCAGAAAACATATCCAGCCGGTCCAGCGGCTGGGTCAGGCGAGAGAAGGCTCCGGCAGGCCACGCTTCAATGCAGGGCATTGTATGGGATGGTCGCAGGATCACCAGTGAATCGCCTTCCGTATGCTGCGCCTTCAGAACAGTGCGGAATCCGGCAGGAATCGAAACGCGACCTTTCGCGTCGAACCGATTCTCATGCGTGCCGAGAAACACACTCACGTAAGACGATGTCCTTCTGATTCAGGCCTTTCCGTTCGCAGAACAGCGGGGAACGGAGCCGCTTCCACCACCTGCATGGTGTTCTGTGGGATAGCATGGGATTTTATGGGACGCAAATTAAAAAGGCAGAAAAAACAGCAGAAAACTGCCATTTGTGAAGTAGTTCGTGAGAACTGTTCTGCAAGATGCAAAGCAATGTTGAAATAGAGAGCAACAACACTTTGCCATGCCATGTTCTGTAAATGTTCTGGTTATATCTGCAAAGACTGGCTGCACAGCGCTGGCTGCGGCCCGAAATGAGGCAGAAACAGAAATGCCAGACGGTCTGTAAGCCGGGTTCTGTCCAGCTCCGGAGAGCCTGGACGGTCATTCGTCTGGGACACACCTCACGATGTGCCTCGCGCAACCAACCCGAGCAGCGGGGCGGGAGAACCCCTGAAACCCTCGCAGGTTTCCGCCGCTCCTATTCGGTCTTGCTCCCGGTGGGGTTTGCCCTGCCTCCGCTGTTACCAGAAGAGCGGTGCGCTCTTACCGCACCGTTTCACCCTTACCTTCAGCTTTGTCCCATGGTTTCCCATGAAACATCGCCCGGAAGGCGGTTTGTTTTCTGTGGCACTTTCCCTAAGGTCACCCTCGCCAGCCGTTAGCTGGCACCGTTCTCCCGTGGAGCCCGGACTTTCCTCCCTCCTGCACATAATGCAGAACAGCGACCGTCCGACCGTCTGGCGGCGCCACCCTGCGTCGGGCGGCACAGCAGGTCAAGGGGCAAGTGTGACGGAATCGTATCGGCCTGCACTGAGAATAGGATATGCTCGGCGCCATGACAGTTTCCGCAGAGCCTGAGAGTGCTCAGGCTGTTCCCGCCCGCCCCAACGTCTCCTCCCGCCTTCTGCTGGGCTGGATCCGCTGGCAGGCCGCCCGGCGCAGGGCAAAGGCACTCCGGCATCCTCTGCCTGTTCCAGACATTATGCCGGAAATTCTGCCAGAGAGTGGGTCGGAGGCTGTGGCGGCCAGTAAGGCAGAGCGTTCCCCGGACAATCTGAGGGGTGCAGCGGCGGAGCAGGCCAGTTTTCTGGTCGCGCTGCGCAAGGCGATGGATACGCCCTCCTTCCCGATACGCCTGTCGTCTCTGGGGCTCAGGAAAGTTTTCTCTCTTTCCGTGCCCGGTGCGGCTGGCCCCATGCGGGCCCGGCTTTATCTGCCTTACGGGCGGGTGCGGGGCGCTGTGCTGTATCTGCACGGGGGCGGGTTTGTGCATTGCGGGCTCAATTCGCATCACGGCATCTGTTGCCGTCTGGCGCGGGTTTCCGGGGCGGCGGTGCTTTTGCCGGATTACCGACTGGCCCCGGAGCATCCTTATCCTGCCGCCGTGGAGGATAGTCAGGCTGCTCTGCGCTGGCTTGCGGCTGTCTCAGTCCGTTTCTGGGGCGGGAAAGTGGCTGTGGCGGGCGATAGCGCGGGCGGGAATCTGTCGGCTGTGCTGGCGCAGGAGGGGGCGGCGGGGCGCGGTCCGGTTCCGGCGTTGCAGGTCCTGTACTATCCGTCGCTCTATGGCGCGCAGGTTTTTCCATCGCATGAGTTGTACGCGGAGGGCTATTTTCTCTCCCGTGCCTCCATGCAGTGGTACGGGGACCAGTATATTGCGCGGGAGGAAGACTGGACGGCGCGCCGGTTTGTGCCGGGCCTTGCCCCCGATCTGTCAGGTCTGCCGCCTGCCGTCATTATCACGGCGGAATGTGACCCGATGCGGGATGAAGGCGCGGCCTACGCAAAGGCGCTTCGGGCCGCAGGTGTGCCGGTGCGGTATCGCTGCTATCGCGGTGCGCTGCACGGATTTCTGAATTTTTACGCGCTCATGCCCAATGGCAAGGCCGCACTCCGTCTGGGCGGGCGGGCCTTGCGCAAAGCATTTGCAGCCTGAAGTGCTGCGGGAGCGTCAGGACGCAGATTAAAGACAGGCGAGGGAAAGCTGCTGTCTGCTTTGGCCAGACTCACAGAAGCGTTCTGGCCAGCCTTCAGGGTATGGGGTGAAAAGCGTTGGGCGACCCCTGATCTGACATGATGATGCGGTTCATCCGGTCAATCCGCAGGGTGAACAGCTTCGGCAGGTCACCTTTGGGGCCGGGGCAGGAGCCGGATGTTTTCTGCATCACATCAATACGGGAGGCTGTTGGCGGGTCATTCCCGTTCACAATAAACAGCAGGCAGTCCGGTTTGATGGGCGTCATGCCATTATGCGTCACCATCACGCGCAGGTGGCGCACCAGAGCCGTATCATCAAACCAGCTTTCCGGCCGGAAGGTGTAGCGGTCCGTCAGCGTGTCCAGCGTGCCGGTTTTGGCCAGCACAATGACCAGCACGGAAATAGGCACCACCAGCGCCAGACGACGCAGAACATGCTGGCGCAGCGTGCGTTTGCGGAACGGCCCGCGGAGCGGAGGAGTGGGTTTGGGAGCGTTTGCAGTCATGTCAGCATATCCTCATGCCACAAGGCACCATCGCGCGCCAGAAGGGCACGGGTTGAGGCGGGCCCCCAGCTCCCGGCGGGGTAGGGTTCCAGAGGGGAGAGGGCATGACGCCATGAGTCCAGAATGGGTTCAATCCAGCGCCATGAGGCTTCTACCTCATCCCGGCGGATGAACAGAGCCGGGTTACCTCGCACGGCGTCCAGCAGCAGGCGCTCGTAAGAATCATGATACTCGATGGTAAACTGGTTCTCATACGCCATATCAAGAGCGGCATTGCGCACCCGAAAGCCGCCTGCGCCGGGGTCTTTACTGGCCAGAACCAGTGAGAGCCCCTCATTCGGCGCGATGCGGATAACCAGCCGGCCGGGGGAAGGCGTATTAGTAAAAATGGGCCACATCTGCGGGCGGAATTGCAGCACAATTTCCGTCGTCTTGGCGGCCAGACGTTTGCCGGTGCGCAGGTAGAAGGGCGTATTCCCCCAGCGCGAAGAACGGATTTTTGTGCGGATCGCGACAAAGGTTTCCGTATTGCTGGCGCGGTCCTGTGCCAGATCCTCGGCGTAACCTGGCACGTCCTGCCCATCAATACGGCCAGCGGTATACTGCCCACGAATGACGTTGTGCCGCACCATATCCGGCGTCATGGGCCGCAGGGCGTTGAGCACCTTCAGTTTTTCGTTCCGCAGATCATCCGCCTGAAGGGAGGCCGGAGCGTCCATCGCGACCATGCACAGCACCTGCAACAGGTGGTTCTGCACCATATCCCGCAGTGCGCCGGATTCGTCATAATAGGGGCCACGCTTGCCCACGCCGACGGTCTCAGCGGCAGTAATCTGCACATGCGCAATCGCATCGGAGGACCAGAGTTTTTCAAGCGCCGGGTTGGCAAACCGCAGGGCCAGAATGTTCTGGACGCCCTCTTTCCCCAGATAATGGTCAATCCGGTAGATCGACTCTTCGGGGAAGAACCGGCCCACGCCGTCATTGATTTCCGTAGCGGTTTCCAGATTAACCCCGATGGGTTTTTCCAGCACGACGCGGGTGATGGGGGTAATCAGGCTATGCCCGGCAAGCGCTGCACAGAGCGGCGCATACAGGGCCGGGCTGGTTGCCAGATAAAAGACTCGCGTGCGCTGCGGGTCGGACAGGATGCCTTCCAGTCCGCTCCAGTCGCTGCCCTCCTGAGTGGCGTCCAGCGCGACATACTGTATCAGCCCCAGAAAGCTGTTCAGTGTTTCCGCGTCCCGTGCGGCGGCGGGAGCAAATTCCTTTAAGGCAGTCCGCACCTGTTCACGGTACTGGTCAGGGGAGTGGGCGGAGCGCGCAATGCAGATGATGCGGGCATCATCCTGAAATTCCTGCGCATGAAACCGCTGTAAAAACGCAGGCAGCAGCTTGCGCATTGTCAGATCGCCGGTGGCGCCGAAGATAATAAAATCGAAAGGATCAATCCGGTTGATGTGCGCCATAGCCATAGTACTTTCGCAGGAGTGTGGGTGCCCTCGAAAAGCCCCAAACAAAGACTTTCTTCCCCGTGAGTGTGCAGCCAAGAACGGGGTAGTCGGGAAAGCGTTGTGGCAGAGGGTTTGTCCATAAGGCTTCTGACTGTCAAGGTAATTGACCGCGCGGGCGGCTCGCGATAAGCCCGCGCCTTTGGTGTTCGGGCGTGGCGGGCGGAAGGCCTGCCGCACTCAGGCCCTGAACACGGACTGGAAACGGGGGAACTGGAGCATGGATACCGAAGGATTTTCCGGTGGTGACGATGCAGCCGTGGGTGGCATTGCCGCTGACCGGCTGAGAAGCATCATCGAACGGGTCGAGCGTCTGGAAGAAGAGCGCAAGGCCCTTGCCGGCGATATCAAGGATATCTTCACGGAAGCCAAGTCCGCCGGGTTTGATGTTAAAGTCATCCGGCAGATCATCCGTCTGCGCAAGCAGGAGCCGAGTGAAGTGGAAGAGCAGGAAACCCTGCTGGATATCTATCGTCGCGCGCTGGGAATGTAATCCTGGAAATTTAATCAACCCCATGCCGGGCAGTAAGCTCCTTTTTTTTGCGGAGCAGGCTGGCGCGGTGTGGGTTCCTGCCGTGTGGGGTCTGTAAAAATGATGTCTGTGGTTTTTCCAGACTGGATGCCGCTCTGGGCGCAGCTTTTGGTGATAGCGCTTGTTATCGTCTTCGGGCTCGCGTTTCTGATGATGCCGTTTGCCGTCTTTGGCGTAAAAGGCCGTCTGATGGAGCTGGAGCTGCAAACGCGGGAAATGCAGGCCGAACTGCGGGCTATGGCCATGCGTCTGGCCGCAGGGCAGGGGGCAGCGCAAGGGACGTGGCAGGGGAATGGGGCCCGGCCCGCGCAGGAGACAGCGCAGAACCGCCCGCCCATGTCGGCAGGGGTGCCAGAAGGGGTGCAGGTGGAGGAAATCTACCCGCCCGAGCCTGTCAGGCCCTCTCCCATTCTTTCAGCACCGGTGCTGACGCCGCTGCGGACCCCAAAAGTTTCTGATGCGTATGAGCCGCGCCGCGATGCGCCGCCTGCGCCCAATCTGGAGCCGGAACCGCGTGAGGTGTCCGGACGGCGCGTCATGCCCTGGCATGAATCGCAGAAAGACGCCTCCGGCAGGCAGGAGCCTCTGGCCGACGCCATGCGCCGCTACCGCGCACCAGATGCCGACCAGCCACCGTACCGTCCGGATTTTCTGCGTCCGGCGGAACAGGCTGCTGAGCCACGGGTCAACCGCTCTTATGATGAAACAAACGGGCGTTCTGAGCCTGTGCTCAACTTTCCCTCCCGCAGACCTGCGGACTTCTGAGGCGCGGAGGAGAGCACGCTCCTCCCCTGAGACGCGCGTCTTTTAGACGACGACCAGATCATCCCGGTGGATAATCTCGTCGCGCCCCTGCCATCCCAGAATTTCCGCGAGTTCTGATGAACGATGCCCGGCAATGAGGCGGGCATCATCGGCATCGTAAGCGGACAGGCCCCGTGCCAGAACACGGCCGCCATTATCCGTTACAACCACCAGATCCCCCTGCGTGAAGTCCCCTTTGACGCCCAGCACACCGGCTGGCAGCAGGGAGCCACCATGACGCAGGGCATCTGCCGCGCCGTTATCAATCATAATTTCACCCGCGGGGGTCAGGCTTCCGGCAATCCATTGTTTGCGGGCTGTCTGCGCGCAGGTCTGCGGCAGGAACCATGAGCAGCGCGCGCCGTCCAGCAGGGCGCGCAGCGGGTGATTCTGTTTGCCAAGGGCAATGGCCATAGCGCAGCCGGAGCGGGTGGCAATTCCGGCGGCCAGAAGTTTGGTGCGCATCCCGCCGGACGAATAGCCCGGAGGCGGTTCACCCCCCATGGCCTCAATCTCCGGCGTCATGGCTTCAATCACCGGCAGGTGTCTGGCATCCGGATTTGTGCGGGGGTCGGCTGTATATAAGCCGTCAATATCGGACAGCAGAACAAGCTGATCAGCCCCCGTCATCTGGGCGACGCGGGCCGCCAGACGGTCATTGTCCCCAAACCGGATTTCCGTTGTGGCAATGGTGTCGTTCTCATTGATCACCGGCACGCAGCCCAGCCCCAGCAGCGTATCCAGCGTGGCGCGGGCGTTCAGATACCGCTTGCGGTCTTCTGTATCATCCGGGGTCAGCAGAAGCTGCGCGGCTGTCAGACTCTGTGTGGAGAGCGCCTGGCTCCATGCCTGCGCCAGACTGATCTGCCCGACAGCCGCCGCGGCCTGCTTTTCCGGCAGGCGGAGCGCGCCATGGGTCAGCCCCAGCGTGTGGCGGGCCAGCGCAATCGCACCGGAGGAGACGACGGTCACATCCGTGCCATGACGCCGGAGTAGCGCGATATCTTCCGCAACACTGGCCAGCCATGCCTGCCGTGGGGCGGCTCTTTCCGGATCGACCACCAGCGCGCTGCCTATCTTGATGACAAGCCTGCGGGCTGAAGAAAGGGAGGGGCTGGCGGGGCGTCCGGTCATGGAAATCGTCCAGTAGTCTGTCACGGGCTCCCGGGGGAGCGTACAGGGTTATGCGGGGTCTTCTTCATCCTTACGGATGGCCGTAACCTGCGTCTGAATGGCGCGAAGCAGTTCCGGAACACCCTGCCGTGTTGCGGCGGAGATCAGCATGACCGGCGCGCCACTGGCTTTTTCCAGTGCGCGTTTGCGGGCAGAAGCCTCTCGCGGGGTCATGGCATCATTTTTGTTCAGGGCGATAATTTCCGGCTTGTCCGCCAGACCGCCACCATAGGCCGCCAGTTCGTGACGGATGGTGCGCCAGGTCTCCACAACGTCGCCCGCGGCCCCGTCAATCAGGTGCAGCAGAACGGCGCAGCGTTCCACATGGCCCAGAAAGCGGTCTCCCAGCCCTGTGCCCTCATGCGCGCCTTCAATCAGGCCCGGAATATCCGCCACCACAAATTCTTCTGTCATGGACAGGCGCACAACGCCCAGCTGGGGGTGCAGGGTGGTGAAGGGATAATCCGCAATTTTTGGCCGCGCTGCGGATACAACAGACAGGAAGGTGGATTTCCCGGCATTGGGCAGGCCGACCAGCCCGACATCGGCAATCAGCTTCAGGCGCAGCCAGACCCAGCGTTCTTCACCCGGCCAGCCTTTGTCAGACCGGCGCGGCGCGCGGTTGGTGCTGCTTTTGAAGTTTGCGTTCCCAAAGCCGCCATCACCACCCCGGCAGAGGGTGATGCTTTTGCCAGCTTCATCCAGATCAGCCAGCAGGGTTTCTTTATCGTCGTCAAAAATCTGCGTGCCGATGGGCACTTTGATCACCACGTTCTGTGCCGCAGCCCCCGTACGGTCAGAGCCAGCCCCGTTACCACCTTTGCGGGCGCGGAAATGCTGGGTGTACCGGAAGTCGATCAGCGTATTCAGGTTGGGAACGGCTTCAAACACAATATCGCCGCCACGACCGCCATTGCCGCCATCCGGGCCGCCGAATTCAATATATTTTTCCCGGCGGAACGCGGTGACACCATCTCCGCCATCGCCTGAGCGGACGTAGATTTTGGCCTGATCAAGAAACTTCATGGGATACTTTCAACGCCTGAACATGAAAAGGGGCCGATCCGTGAGGACCGGCCCCTTGCCATTCCGGCCACGGGAAAAACGCGTGGTGGAGCGTGCTGAAAACTTATTCAGCAGCTGCCGGCAGCGCATCCACGGAAACGTGGACGCGGCCTTCGGCGCGACGCTCAAAGCGAACGCTGCCGTCAACCAGAGCGAAGATGGTGTGGTCACGACCAACACCAACGTTAGCGCCCGGCTTCATCTTCGTGCCGCGCTGGCGGATGATGATGTTGCCAGCGATAACCTGTTCGCCACCGAATTTTTTAACGCCAAGACGGCGTCCGGCGCTGTCGCGCCCGTTGCGGGATGAACCGCCTGCTTTTTTTTGTGCCATGACCTAAGTCCTCCTTGGTCTAACCAGCCGAACCCTTAAGGGGCTCAGGCGGCGTTAATCTCTTGAATGCGCAGAACGGTAACCGGCTGGCGGTGGCCATTCTTGCGGCGGCTGTTCTGCCGGCGGCGCTTCTTGAAGATGATGACCTTCTTGAGGCGGTCCTGAGCGATGACGGTTGCCGTCACCTTTGCGCCAGCAACTGTGGGGGCGCCAATGGTCACGGAGCCTTCGCCACCTACGGCAAGAACTTCATCAAAGGTGATGGTGGCACCAGCTTCGGTTTCCAGCTTTTCAACCTTGAGCACCATGTTGGGCTCAACCCGATACTGCTTGCCGCCGGTGCGGATAACTGCGAACATAAAACCTGTCTCTCTTTCCGATCTCTTGACCATCCGCGGCACAGGCGCAGGCGAAGGGTCTGGTCGCTTTTTGTTCCTTGGCCGCACTGGCGGCATGGCTCCATCTTTGTGGAGTGGTGCGGCTTTTTACGGGGAGAGTCCCGTGCTCGTCAACAAGAACTTACACGTGTCTCGGATCTCTGCTTGCACGCCTGAAAATCCCTGCTTATAAGCCGGGCCAACGGAGAGGTGCCGGAGCGGTCGAACGGGGCGGTCTCGAAAACCGTTGAGCTAGCAATAGTTCCGAGGGTTCGAATCCCTCCCTCTCCGCCATCACACGATAAATTCCCAAATAAAAACAATGCATTAGATGATGTATGGGAAATTTTACCCCTCTTATTCCCCCTCTTAAAACGATCGCTAGGCTTTCAGGAGGCAGGGTGAGAGGGGAAGGGTTAGATGTATAATCTGTATATTGATATAGAAAAAACGAATAAATGCGGTCGCCTATCCAATTGCCTTCTTAGGTAGGGACACTCTTATTCATAAACACATAAAAAAGGGGCCTTCCTTGTGAGAAGACCCCATACATATTTGGCTGTGGTTTCTGTTCAGTCTCCCACGACCTTTCGGCCCGTCAGCCTGAACCAGTGCAGGATGCCTGCATCCAGAACCGCCATAGTCTTATGCTCTATTTCTGTGGGGCTGTTCTTCTGGCTTGCCCATGCTTCTGTTCCGGCCTCAAGCGCTGCGGTCAGGCCCCTCTGGAAGATTTCGTCCGTGCTGCCTTTTGCATGGTGGTAATCCGCCACTATCACACCCAGACGCTCAGGCGATAACTCAGAGGCTCCGGGGCCGCGCTGCTCGTCGGCATAGAGTTCTGTCAGTTTGTTGCAAGCGGCTTCTGTGGCAGCGCGCAGGTTCTTCTTAACAACATGCGGCTGCATTGCTGCTTGCTCTTCCATCCTCGCGAACAGGAGCGCCAGTTTCCCGGTCACACCTTCAATGGCAACACCAAAGGGCAAGCCAGCATCATGTGCGAGTATGGCGGCCATGCGGCCCATCCCCGGCACGTTCACCCAGCCTTGCCCGTCTTTCTCCATACGGTCGCCCTCATCAAGGGAGGCATAGGCACGATCTGCCGCGACTTCCGCGCTGGCTTCCAGAACGCGACCATCCTTTACTGGCCAGTCATAGATGGCAGAGAGGCGCTGACAGAACTGGCGGGCGTGAAGATCATTCATTTCACAGGCCAGTGGACAATTCGTGCCGTCCTTGAAAACCACGGAGGGGAGGAAGGCGGCTTTACTGTCCTTGTCCAGAACCGGGCGCATCCACAGACAGCGGACGGCCTGCGGGTCCAGCGTCGCGGGGTCAGCGATGATGCCAGGAACGGCAGAGGCGGTTGTGTAGGAAATGTTCATGCTGTGGCGTCCAGACTGTTCTGAGTGAGGAGAGCTTGGGGTGTAATGGTGACGATGCCCTCCGGCGCCGGGTGGCATATGGAGCAGGTCCAGCCCTCTGACGTGTCACCGGCCTTTCGCCACCAGTGCGTGAAGCCGCAAAGGGAGCAGGGACCATCTGCATGAAGGCGATGGTCTGCCTTCACGGGGCTGGCTGTGATGATGAAGCGGGGCGGAGGGTCTTCCCGGTCTTGAGGGAAAGGAGCCATGAAGCGACGGCGTTGGTCATTCCATTCCCAGCCCTGTTCTTTCAGCCAGCGCGAGTCCGGCCCTCCGAAGAGGTAGAGCTTTCCCGTGTCCGGATCCCGTCGGATTCCTGATTGCTCGAGTTCACCGGAAGGGCTGTCTTTGGGGGCATCAGGTACGCTCATGGTAGCGTCGGCACTGATTGAGGGGGCCTGTTCTGTCAGGTGCTGCACGATTTCCGCACGCGCAGCTTTCAGGCAATCCAGAAGCTCAGGGGTGATTGCTGCTTTGTCGCCCCGTATGACCGGCCTGCCATCTGCAAGCACAATCTCACAGCCAAGCCATTCCACCTCTTTAATCAGTGCTGCGGCGTCTGTGTGCGGCGCGGGAGAGGTTCCATGTGGGGCTGAAGAACTGTCATGGGGTGTTGGCAATCCGTCAGCCCAGTCCATCAAGCCGGATAGTGCTTTGCTCACCATGCCGAAGCCCTCCGGATGTTGTAAAAAACGGTCGTGCCGGTCGCGACGGTCGCGACACGTGCGAAAAAGACTGGTTTCCCGCCATTTTCCTGCATGTTGTTCTGGCACGACCTACCAAAAACGCAGTCGTGCCAGTCGCGACAGGACGGAGCTTCCCGGGTTTGGGTGGAGCGCATCATGCTGCCTCTCCCTCCATGATAGAGCCGGACACCACATACACACGCAGGCGTCCTTCTCCCGGAATCCTCTGAGTGCGCGTCATGTTCTTGCCATTGCCGGGCAAAAGATAATTGGCATCACGCAACACCTTGGCCGCGCGGCTGGGGTCGATGCCCTTGCAGACTTCCTTCCGCCACATCTCAGGGAGGACCAGATATTCCCACTGGCTGCCATCAGGCGTGTCTGTCAGTCTCCGGAAGCCAACACGGGAGACGGTGCGGCTGTGGAAGTTTTCAACCTCACCATCTGGACCGCCTAAAAGAGCAAAGCGGCTTTCCCCATGCTGCTCTATGAAGGCCCGGACCTGCTCTATTGCCTCACGGTCTTCTGCTGCATCGGTCCCGCCGCGCTCTTCCAGCCATGACTGGAAACAGGCTTTTGCTGCCCGCGTGGCCTCGCCCCGGCCCCATGGCAAAACGTCATAGGCCACAGCCAGCTCCCCCGCGGCGGAAACCAGCCCGAAGCGCCGCACGACAGAGCGCACCTGCCCATCCGCTGGGCCAGCAGGCAGACAGTCAGCCTCGAACCTGTCCACAAGCCCCTTGATGCTGTCAGTCAGGCCGGGCTCATCGTCATCCCGCTCTTTGACCAGTGCGGCCAGATAGGCACGGCTGGCTGTCCCGTAGCAGGTGCGGGCTGCCCGGCGGATATGGTCGGCCAGTTCGCCAGCGGAAGGCAGACCGTGCAGAGTTTCGAACAGCCCCATGTCGGCCCCTGCGTCGGCCTGTATGCTGACCAGCCGCACTTCCTGCCCCGCCATGGCCCGGCGCCCGATTTCTCCCATTTTGGTCGCAAGCGTTACTTCGCCTGTGGAAAGGAAGAGGGAGCGCCACGTCTTGCGTGCGCGGGCCTCCCCATTACGACCCGCCCTTTGCTTGCCGGTGTTGTTTGCCAGCATATAGGTGATGCCACCGACTTCACGGCTGTCTGCCTGTCCCATTTCATCCAGTATGAGCAGGGTGTCGGAAGTCTCGCACGCAATACCCTCCGTGCCATTGCTGGTGCCTCGCCATGAGCGAACCATGCCGTCCCGGTCCCCTTTACCCCAGACGGAACCGGCAGCATAAAGCGCGGTCGATTTTCCCGACTGGCTTTTGCCGATGATGTGAAACCCGCCGGATTGCTCCCCCAGAATATCCAGAAGCGGGCCACAGAATGCGATGGAGAGTGCAAATAACAGACGACTGTTCCCGCTGGCGTAAACTGCGATTTGCTTTTGCCATTCCTCCAGCGTCCCGGCCGTGGCGTATTCCGAGCCTGATGCGGCGCGGGTTGTCTGGAATGCAACAGCCCTCCGTCCAGCGCCGAGCGTAATGCCATTGGGCAGGACAAAAACGGGCCCTTGTTCCGTTTTGTGCCAGCCCGAACTGGTCACGCACCGTAAGCGCGCTTTTGTATAAACAGAGGCAATGAACTGCCGGAGGTGGCGGGTTGCTGAAATGTTGCAGTTGAGGCCAGCATCTTCCAGCTCTCCCGCAATGTCTTTCCCTTCACCGTGAACCATTTTTTTGGGGATGGCCCATTGATGATAGAGCTTGTCACGATCAAGCCAGTTAATCAGCAACCCCCATCCCATGCCGCCTTCATCTCGGGTCTCGGCAATCACCTCGAACGGGGCTGAGACCCAGACTGGCGAAGGAGGAAGTTCGCCAGAGGGTTCAGGCGTGAAATAGAGCCCGCGGGAAGTCATGCTGTAACCGGGGGGCATCTTCACGTTTGATTCTGCCTGTGGAGCCTGATCTACCAGCGGACGCAGGATTTCCAGAGAGGGCGTCTCACCGCCCTGCGTCATGTCCATTGGCAGATCGTCAGCCAGATCCCATCCTTCCGGCAGACCATCGGGCACTTTCACCATATGGACAGACTGGGCTCCCGCATTGCGGAGGGCATCAATCGCGGCCTGGGCGTATTTCTCCCCCGGCGCATCGTTGTCAGGCCAGATCGTGACGCGGCGGCCAGCAAGAGGCGACCAGTCGGCAGAACTGACGGACGTGCTGCCTCCGCTGGTGAGCACTGCCAGATCAGGAAACAGGTCACGGGCCGCATCAGCGGTTTTCTCACCTTCCACCAGAAGAACGGGAGCGTCAGGGATGGCGGCCAGTCGGCCAAGTCCATATAGGGGAAGAGGCTTGGCGGGCTGCTTCCAGTGCCAGCCGGTGACGTCACGCCGTTTCCCATTCCCGTCAGTCCAGATGCGGTGCCCGTAGGTGAGGGGCAGCACGACTTTGTTGCCGATCTCATCTTCCTTGCGGAAGCGCGCATAAAGTGGCCGCCCCTCTGCGTCACGGTAAACCCATAAGGCGGTTGCGCTGCGGGGCATTTCTGGTTCGGTGGCCGCTGGGGTCATTGGCTCCCAGACCTCACCCGACATGTTGCTCTGAGAGCTCAGGGCAAGAGCAGCTTTTTTCTCAGCATCTGTCAGGGGGCTGAAAAGCCCGGCCTCATTCACGCAGGCCATAGCCGGAATGTTCGGGGGTGTGCTCATTCAGCACCCCCTTTCAGGCCCAGCATCTTCGCCAGCTCACAGGCCGCCTCGTATTGGGTAACACCAGCCAGATAGGCGGCAAGGGAAATGACATCCCCTCCGCGCGCCTCAGCCTCTGCGAAATCAGCCCAACGGCCAGTGTTCAGATTGACGCTGAAAGAGCCGGGCTTGCGGTCGCCCCGCTTCGGGTTGCGGGCCACCCATTCGTGCCCTTGCTTTTTGCCGTCAGGCAGCCACCGCCCCAGAAGGGCGGGGAGTGCCCCGAGGGCGGCGCGGTTCACTGCCGGGAAGTCTATTGCACCGGCGCGGTCGGAGTCCGGGTGTAAGCGACTTGGATATGCCATGCGTGCTTGTCCTGCATCAGGAACCAGCCGCCTTTCTGTTGCGCGATGCTTTGTGAATCCTGTATAAGAAGACTGCGCTTCTTCATTATGCAGAACAAAAGCAGCCACCCCCAGAAAGGCGGGTGGCTGTTTTATTTTGTAATGACCTCAGCGTCCGGCAGGGATTCAATCCACGCCATGCCCGCTCGAAAATCTATGACAGTTTTCCGCCCTATTTTCTTGGCCTTCAAGGTGCCTTCACCAAGTTTGCGATAGGTGTCAGTGCGGGACATGCCGGTGCGCTGAGACCACGCCTCAACAGAAACGTAATGCGGAACGTCTTGCGGAGTGGGTGCTGTGCTCATCAGTCCCTTCTCCTTTACGCTGCGGAGGGGGAGCGGCGGCGGCCAGCGGGGAGCCGGGCAGCAATGAGCGGGAGATCCGAGCGGCGCACGTAATAGTGTCGCCCCTTCCGTTCAGCAGGAATCCGACCTGTGGAGGCATACCCATATCCTGTTGAGGGAGCGTACATCCCTGCATTGGCATCTTTCCGCAGCCGGGCGCGATTAAGCTCAGCAAGAGCGTCTGTAAGTGTGAGTAAGTCTTGGTTTTTTGAAGTCATGTTGCGTCCATTCAGCCAGTTAAAAGGGCTGAACGGAGAGGTGGCTAGAACTAAGAAATGCCGCATGAAGCGAATTTCCGATTTGTCCTATTCCAGAGGTACATGTAAGGAAAAGTCACAAGCCGGTTCCAAAAGGCTTTGTGTCCTTGCTTACACGCACGGTTAACCCCCGTTCCGTTCAGCAATGGCGCTACCACTTCTGAAAAGCCGCTTCGGGTGTTACCAGCACCCTGAGCGGTTTTTCTTTTGGTGGCCCCGATTCATGAGAGGGGAATCAGAGCGCCGTATTCAAAATGTTCTCTCTCCCTCTCTAATGGCAGTCTCTAATCGCTCTGCCAAGTTCTGCGTTAGCTCTAAATCCACTTAAATCGCGCTGTGTGGCGTTCGGCTGCGTAGTCGCTGTATACGCACCGCATTAACCGCTCGGTTAACTCCACGGTGAACTGAGGCCATTTTAGAGGCATATATGTCCCAAGCTATTCCCTTGTGCGGATTCACACCTAGGCACCGAACAAAAGAGAGAGCGGCAGGAAACTGCGGACGAGCAGCAACAGGTTGCCAATTTTGGTGTAAAAATCCGCCAAAATGGTGATAGTCTTTTGATATCAAAAGCAATATCACTTTCGGGCTCTGGATGGCCTGAGAGGAACGAGCTTCCCAGGGTATTTCTGACATTATCACAAAATGTTACAGAGCGGGATATTAGCAGCGCCATTTGGCGCGTTGCTGACATCCGCGTACTGCTTTCTGCACGGCCTCTAGTCATAATAAAGCCTCGTCAATCAGCGCGCAGCGCCGGTCAATTTCAGTGGCAAGCCAGTTCAGAGCGTTCCCTGTCCCGCCCGCTGGTAGCTTCTGGGCGGAGGGCGCAAGTTCCAGATCACGCCCGATGGCGGCAAGACACTCGCTAATGGCGCCCAGTTCCCAGCTTGCGTTCTGAACCCTGTCCAGCCGGTCAGGTGTGGCCAGAGGGGTTTTGCGGCGCCTTACCGCGGAAGTCCGCTTAACCATGCCGCCCTCCGCTCATTGCCAGCACGTCACGCGCCAGACTGGCTTCCATGCTGTTCGGGTCTTCTGTGTTCAGCAGGACCAGCCGGGCCTTGCAGCTCAGATCCTGAATGCCTCGCGCCTTGGTTTTGCTGACTTTGCGCCAAGCCCGCATATACCTCCGGCTGTGTGGCAGCCCGGCGTCGAAGGTCGGTTTCTTCCAGCAGCAGCGGTCGGAACTTAGGGCGGCGATTGTCGCGGCCTGAATAGGGGTGGTCATGCCGACTGCTCCTTTTGCATCCAGCCGGGCACATCATCTGAGTCCGAAAGCGTGGCCAGAAGATCCAGCTTGTCCTGCAGGCGGTGGGCCAGCCACAGCAGAGCTTCTGGTTCGGTGATATCGCGGCCGTCGCCAACGCCGCTTTCGGCCACGGCCACAACCAGCCCTGATAGCTTTCTGGCATCATTCAGAATGACGCTTGGCGTTCTCAGGTTCATGACGGTTTCATGTTCAAAACCGGTAAGGGGCATGATGTCTTTCATGACTGCACCTCCCGAAGTTCATCACGAACCCGGCCAATGGATTTGACCAGCCATGACAGGCCATCGCCCCAGCCTGCACAGTCATTGTGCGTGGGGGCCGGGTCATGCCCTTCATCCATGTGCTCGTAAATTTCGCCCATCAGCATCATCAGGGCGTTCTGGATGCCGTCCAAGGTTACGGCTTGGTTTGCGCAGAAGCCTGCGGGGATCTTGCTCATTGTGCATCTCCCTTGAAGGCTGTGGCGTTGCTCTCTGCCTCGGCGGCAATCATCCCAAGGTATGAGGACAGGAAAAGAACCCCTCCGGCTACGATGTCCGCATTTCCGCTCCGGCCTGTGCCCCCTTCATCAGCGGCAAAGTGAGCAAGCGCATCGGCCACGGCGGTTGCGCGGCGGATGTATTTTGCATTCCATTCCAGAGAGTAGGCGGCTTCGAGGGTTGTCGGGGCGCTCATCGCACGGCCTCCAGCGCCAATGCTGCGTCACCGGATGCAACCGGGTCAGGTGTTGCCAGCCATAATATCGCCAGCGCGATGAAGATAGGCGCAAGGAGCGCAGGGAGGCTTGTACAGGCGATACGGAATGCCCATGTGTAGATGGGCGTGCTATAGGCACGGTTAGCCATGGCCGAATTCGTCCTTCGGTTTGTGGTTAGGCCGGGTGTGGGAAGGTAGTAGCTCCCCATCCGGCTGCTTAATCTCTTGCGAGATGCCCTCACTGATGACATTATGGGTTTATGAATGCAAGAGAAAAAGTCATTAAAAATGACATTATTCCTGCCCAGATTAGAGCAGGCCGTGCACTGGTAGGTTTAACGCAAGATGATTTGGCATCTGCCAGCGGCCTCCCAAAACGCACTATTGCGCGCATCGAGCTGGCGGAAGTTAATCCTCGCCAGTCCACCATAGACGCTATCCGCACGGCTCTTGAGAACGCTGGCGTTGAGTTTATTGCTGAGAACGGCGGCGGGGCTGGGGTCAGGCTGAGGAAAGGTCAGTAGGGGATCATTCTTACTGACTCCCCAAGACCGTCCCGGTACTGGCATCCTCCTCATTATGGAGGATTCGCATGAGCGACAAAGATAAAAAACCAACACCAAAGCCAGCCAGTCAGCCAAGTCGACTGGAAAATGTCATGAGCAAAAAGCCTTCCGCGATGGCTTTCGACAGCGGGCCAGCGGGTTTACGTACTCCTGCCACACCCAATCAGCCAAGCCCCAAACGCAAATAAAGCCGCTGCGGCTGGGGTTGCGCACCCAACAATCCACGCCAGCCGCATGGTTTTTTGGTCTTTGGCTATGACTGCGTCATTTTCTGTGTCCACATCCTCTGCGAGATCAGAAAAAGCTCGGTAGAACCCCAATTCCGTTTTCTCGTCTCCCTCCTGCATGATGCCATCAAATCACGCGGGCGGCTGCAAAAGGATCTGGGTTTTGGTGGAATACAGAACCTTTGCGCACAGCACGGATGTTGCGAAAAAACCAAAGGCGGCCACAGACGGCGCGCCCTTGCATTTCCCCTGCATGGCGGCGGCAATGGAGGCCGTAGTCAGCGTAATCGCCCACTCTAGAAGTGAGGTCGCTCGAGCTTTCGTCCTGTTTAATGCTTCCTCTTTCGCTTTGTGCGCTGCCTCAGCCTGTCTGGCGCGTTCTTTGGCATAAAACAGATCAAAGTCTTGCCCCTCCGACATGCACTATCTCCCTCATTTTGCGGTGATGGTAGTACACCTGACTGGGCGGCACCATAAGTAGTTTCCCGAGGCGCCTAGTACGGTTATGCTCATCCTTAAGTATAGGCGGGAGTTGGTTAAAGAAGGAAACATTATGATCAATCCGCGTTACGCTTGGCCAAACATGAACTGCCTGGGTGAGCCGTTAACCCCAACCCAAACTGGACCTCACGCTCTGGTTGACAAGAATGGCAAACGGGCATGGGCATGGTGGATATATCATTCGTCTAGAGCCAGCATCTGGATACTTGCCGGATATCAAGGACTGCAAACAGGCCCATCCGGCCTTGTGCGCGAAGGATTTAGTTATCTTGGCCCGGCTATAATGCCATGTTCAAGACGAGCCGCACGGTAAAAACACAGAGGGAAAACAACGTAGGCATCTGAATTATTGTCTGCTAGTGTAACTTCGGGCTTATCAAATCGAAAGAAGTATAGATATGGAAGCTGCCGCTACAGTTTACTCACGAATACTGTCTCCAGACGCAGCTTCGCCGACTGATTCTTATATAGCTGATTTACAGAAAGCCATGTTAGATGCGACTCCAGATTGCATCAAAGTTCTTTCTGTTGAGGGCAATTTGCTAACAATGAATCGGGCAGGTTGCCTGGCACTTAATGTTCCGCAGGATTCCGGATTTGGGATGCCATGGCTGTCTCTGCTTCCGGCTGAGGTCCATGCCGATGGAAGATATGCGCTCTCCAAGGCTGCGCTAGGTGAGACCGTTCGTTTTCTAGGCAATAGTGTCTCTGCCGGTGGACCAGTGTATTGGGATAATTTGCTAACTCCTCTGATTGATAGTCAGGGGAGAGTATTATCAATACTTTGTGTGTCACGAGATGTGACAGAAAAGGTGCAACTCGAAAAAGGGCTTGGAGAAGCTCTTAATCGTGAAAAACTTATAGCCCTAGAAATGCATCATCGTATCAAAAATATTTTTGCAGTCATTTCCGGACTCATACTCATTTCGGAAAAAGAAGCAAACTCTGAACCAAGTGCAAATCAAGTCGTACAAATATTACGTGCAAAAATAAAAGCTTTAAGTCGTGCTTCTGATGTGGTTTTCACAAAAAAGAACAACTCGACAGAGACTGAAGGCTTAACCGATCTCGTAGATGTTTCCAGAGCCGTTTTGTGGCCATATGGCGAGAGGTGTCTTGTTCACGGAGAGCAAATATTGGTTGCTCAGGACAGAGTGTCTGTCTTTGCTCTGCTCCTACATGAACTCGCTACAAATTCAGTAAAATATGGAGCTTTAAGCAAAGATAGTGGCAACGTGACCATTTCTTGGGCGCTTAATAACCATACTGTTCTGTTTAGTTGGCTTGAGAAAGGAGGTCCAAAAATTTCAACAGAGCCAGAGTGTCGTGGATTTGGAACAGAGATGGTCAATAGAACGGTGCAATCTCTGAAAGGAAGAATTGATAGGATGTGGGATGAAGAGGGGCTGACCGTTAATATACGTTTCCCGCATCTCAAAGAGTAATAGCATCTCTCTTTATTGAACGTTATTGGTCTTTCATGAGGAAAGCAGTTGCGATTATGTCAACTACTTTCGCAATTGCCATACACATTAAAAACCCTATGGCTGTCATGCCCATAACATTCATCATCACGCGGTCCTTCCCATAATCCCAAGGCTGAAGCGCTTTGCTGAAGGAGTGGTTCCCATGGCATAGCAGACAGTTCCTGATGGCGGGGGTAGTCTGGGCAGCCAACTCCGCAGATTGATCTCGCTCCACGGTGGCGGGAGTTTAGGTGCGTCACAAAGAGCGATTAGCGGGCATTCCGACGTCGTAGTCATCGCCCATTACTAGCTCAAATGCTCTAATGCTGCTCTCTCATCCGCTTTCTTATGTTCGCCACGGTTGTCGGAGAAACCCCCGTCATTTTGGCGATATCCCGGAGGGAGAGGACTTCACCCTCCGACGTGTTCAGTATCCGCACCACCTCCGCCCGGCGCTTTGTAGCGGTGTCCAAATTGGACGGAAGGGTGGTGCGGTTTTCAGGGGCACCTAGGCTCTCGGTAGAGGTGGCGGGAGATCCCCGGTCAGGGGGAATATCCCCAGAGACAGGATCTGGCCTTTGGGAGTTTTCCGCCACATGCAGCCGTTCCAGATCCCGCAGGATGGCGTCACTGTCATTGTAAGTGCCCTGACTGGCTTCCTGAAAGCGGAGACGGATAATCACGTCCGAGATATTGCGGGCCTCAATCTCTTTGTCGATCAGATCGCCCAAGGCCCAGCGCCGGAAGTCGGCGCCTTGGCTGAGGTAATTATGCTGGCCGTTGCTGTCCGCTATGTTCCGGTCATCATACAGCTTCTCCCAGTACTCGTATTCCGCGATGGCATCGGGAATGGTGTCAGGCCATGGCTTGACCGAGGCGAGGGCCGCACGAACGCGCACGCTCGGGCTGAAGTGTTCTCCATCCCATGTGTCACACTTGCCGGGGCCGCCTGCCTTGCGGAAAGGCTCGATCACCGCATCATAGGCCTGCTCTTCGGCGGTGGACGCGAACACAGCCTCTTCTGAGCCATACCGGGCCAGCACTTCATCCATCTTGGCGCGGTTGGCCATGCGCCATGCCGCACGTTTCTTCTCCTCAGCGCGGGCATATGCGCGCTGGTGTGCCGGATTGCTCATGTCATAGAAGGTGAAGCCACCTGCGGAGGGCTGGGGCTCGTCGTCCAGATACCCCTCCGTGAGCAGCAGGTCAGGCACATCTGCCAGCGTGTAGCCGTGCGGCTTTACCAGCGCCTCAGCCCGGTTGCGTGCCGCGGCCTGCTCTCCAGCGTCGCCCCGCTCAGCCAGCGCCCATATTTTCGCCAGACGGTCGAGATTGAGTTTGTTCTTATGCTGTCCGGCCATCTGTCCTGCTCTGCTGTTCATTATGAACAGTACCGACGGCAGGTATTAGGTACAAGGCGATTGTCCAATTTGGACAGCGCACTTTATCGCAGGGAAGTGCGGGCAATATCCCTATTGCGGTTTCGTCTTCTGGCTTATGGCCTATCGTATCAGGCGACCATTGCCCGGCGCACGGCATCAGGCTCACGCCAGAGAACCCGCAAGAGCGTCCTAACGGCAGGATCCAGACCAACCCGGCCCTGTTCCCAGTTCCGCCATGTCGCGACCGGCACGCCAGCCAAGGCGGCAATCTCTTTCTGGGTCAGCTTCAAATGGCGGCGCACTGTTGCCGGTGTCGGGTAAGGCAGCCCGGGCAATTCGTTATCCGTGCCGTCTTCCTTGGCGTGCCGGTCGATATCTTCATCCGTGGTGGCGTTCACTCGCTTCCAGTCGATGCTGGAAGGCCGCGCTTTGATTTCAGCCAGGGTCATTCTTGCCATTTTAACCACTCCTTCCGGTGCATCTTACGGGCTGAGATAATGCGCAGGCTGTCACCTCTGGGCGTATAAACAATCATGAAGGGCACGCCTTCAATCAGGCCAGCAGCCCTTATACGCGGCTCTCCATAGTCTTTGCGGTCATCTGGTCGCTCAATGACTGGGCCAGCAAAGATCATTAGGACATCCGCAAAATTGAAGCCGCGCTCCTCAAAGCAGGCATCGCTTTTCGCATCATCCCACTCGAACGATTTTGGCCCGTCTGTCATGGTCACTATATACGCTAACAGCGCATAAAAAGCAATGGGAAACGCCCTCTAGTGCGTCAAGACGTGATAATATCCATTATCGCATGTTATCATGTTGTCGTCCTCATATAAAAAACGCTTACAGAATTTAATAGAAAATAAAAAATAACTATGTAATGGTATGTATAAGAAAATTTCAATAAATTGTTTATAGGAAAAACATCATCAATAAGATTGAGAATGTATCTAAAGTAGCATTTTTTCTTGCTAGCGTCATACTAATGGCGCTAGCAACTTTGTTAATAATTTCAGGTGCGGTCGGATTAATATCTGCATTCATAATCTCCTTTAAGGATGGTAGAGGGGAAATCGTGCGAGCGGTAAGTTATGTGGTGATTGCCGTCGCCGTATTTGACGTTGCAAAGTATTTTATTGAAGAAGAAGTCTTGCGATCTAAAGGGAAGCAATCCCTGTCAGAAGCTCGTGGCAGCCTGACCAAATTCATGACAACAATAATTATCGCTGTCTTCATAGAAGGGTTGGTGGGAGTTTTTGAGCAAAGTGGTAAGGAACCGGAAGACATTCTGTTCCCGGCTGCTTTGCTGGTTGTAGCAACGTTTATGGTATTGGCGTTGGGTATGTATCAAAAACTCAGTGTAAATGCTGAGGGAGAAAAAAAAGAGAAAGACTTGGGCGGATAAGCCCAAGTAGCTTACCTCTCTCCATTTTACTTAGACCTCTCACTATCCATCATCAAACATAAAATATGGGTAAAACTGCACGCCTACCGGCTTTCCGGTATTCCCATCACTCGAGCGCGGAGGGCTTCAAACCGTTCGATCTGGGCAAGGCTTGGCTTGCGGGGAATGCGTCTCTTGTGGGGTGAGCGGGGATTCCTGCTCACCTCCGTAACGGAGGCATCTGCACCTTTATGAGACAGGCTCAGACATTTGGGCACGTCCCGGCCATGTTTGCCAGTCATAGCGGGCGCACCTCAATAATCGTCGCACTCTCCGGCCCGTAACGGCGCGACAGCCAAGCATCCACGATCTGGGCATCATCCTTCCACGCGATACCGTTCAGAGCATCAGCAGCAGTTTTCATCTGGTTGTCTATGTCCGGCCGGCTGGTTGGCAGGATCCGGCCTGCCAGTGCATCCGCCGTTTTCTTCCTGCTCCATGAGGGCGGAGGGGCAATGCTGATCGTCAGGGAAAGATGCAGCGGCCCGGTCAGGCACGGCTTGCCGATCTGCTCCATAGCGTGGCGCTGAATATGCTTCTCGGCCTGCACCGTCTTTGCATCCGTGAAAGTCCGGCCATTACCAAACGCGGGCGACCCTTGGCCCTGAGCAGGCCGGGGATGGTGATGCGGTAAACAAGGGAGGTATGGGCAGGAGTTTCCATGTCTGAAAGTATAGTACGGGCGGGGCCATCGGTACAACGCAAAGCGGCCAATCCCTTACTCAGGAACCTGATAAAACCTGAAATTCAATGCGGGGAAATGTTGAAGAATGTTGAAACGGAATGACTGAAAAAAACTGAAATCACCACATTATTTCATACGTGCAAAAACGGTCGTTTTCTGCGGTTTTAATCGCGGAGAAACGTAGAGATATGGTATAATTTCCTTAATGATTTCGGAAATACCAGAGGAATAATTCAGTCATGGGCGGTTCTGGCTCAGGCCGGACCTATGAAGGGCGGCCCCGCGTAGGTGCAGCGAAGCAGATCAAGGCCAGCGCTCTGGCGAAGATGGGGGCGCTGACAGAGGGATGGTCGGCTAGTCTTAAATGGCCGGGAAGTGGCTGCGATGACATGGAATGCACTTTCTCAGACGACACGCTGCGGCTTTCATGGAATGTGGAAGCCGAACAAGAGAGCCCGCGCGTTATCATGTCTATTCGTGTTTCATGGTCAGCCTGCAACTATGGAGGCAGGCGGCCTTGGCTGATCTGCCCATATTGTGCAAGGCGGATTTCGGCCCTGCACCTGTCCAGCAATTCCAGACAGCTTGCGTGCCGGCATTGCTTCAACATGACCTATGAAAGCAGAAACGTGGACGCCATAGGCCGGTCATGGATGAGGCAGGAGAAGCTCTTGCAGCGGATTGGTGGGAGTTGCGGAGGTGGTATTTTCTCACGTGATCCGTCCCGACCAAAAGGGATGCACCATGCAACGTATCATCGCATCCATAAGGCCGCCTTCGATGAAATGTGGCGGCGCGAAGATGCTCTTGAGGGTCTCTGCATGGCCCGTTTTGGGTGTCGATGGGGCTGGCTTTTCTGACCAGTACGCGCACGCGCGCGAGGGACAGCTCCTATGCAATTCTGCACAGGCCCGGAGAGAGGATATGCCTGCTTGAATTAAACGGCGGGAAACTGCGGCTCATATGAAAAAATAATCAAAGCCGTCGTTTGATTTAATCGTGCTGGGGGCCGCAGAAAACAGCCATCGTTTGAAAAACAATCAAACGCATAGAAAGCAAACCATTGGGGCGCAAGAGACCTTGAGAACAAGGGGCCTGAAGGCGGCGAGTGACACAATACGCGCGCACGCGCGAGACAGTCGTCCAGCAGTCTGGAAATTCTCCGACTGACCTAAGTTGCACAATACGCGCGCGCACGCGCGAGGGTGGAGCCTTTTCACTGCTCTTACAGTGGCGAAGCAGTGTGATCGGGTTTGCTGATAACAGCGGCTCTGAGCAAAGCGGTCCTCTTGAAAAAACATGAAATCGAAAGCGTTAGTCCTTGAGTGAATGTTGAGGTTGCTCAGGCTGCCATCCGCGCTGGATACAGTGAGAAAACGGCAGGGCAAGCAGCCTTCAACCTATTTAAAAAAGTTGAAATCCAAAACGCGATTTCAGTGTCGTTCAGTCAGACGGCTGGGGGTGTATTTTCTGAGTGGCACGACTGGCACGACCGGCGTTTTAATAGGTCGTGCCATGTGTGTGCTCTGAAAAATGGCAGCTTTCAGCCGAATTTAGAGGGTGGCACGACCGGCACGACCGGCACGACCGAAAAAAGATAGGGCCGGGTGGAGTTTTTCCTCATCCCCGGCAGTGTGCTGCCCAAGTCTCCATGAGAGGACGGCGCTGCTCCAGCAGATCACTCCTCCGGTAAGCAGCCTCAACCTTGTTCTCTATGGCATGGGCAAGAGCCATTTCCGCCACGTCACGCGGGCAGGCATTGGTGTCAGATGTCCAGTCCCGGAAGGTGGAACGCAGGCCATGAACCGTTACGTCCTTGGTTTTGGCGGCAAGGTGGAGGGCTTTGCTCAGGGCTACATCCGACAAGGGCTTGCCTCTCTTATGCCCGGGAAAGACAAAACCCCCGGCTGCGGAGTCTTGGAGGGGCAGCATTTCCTGAAGGACGGCCAGAGCATCAGCCGACAATGGCACGCGATGCTCCCGGCCAGCTTTCATCTTGTGGTCAGGGATGGTCCAGATTTGGGCTGCCATATCAATTTCAGACCAGACGGCGTTTCTTACTTCTCCAGACCGGCCAGCCGTCAGGCAGCAGAACCGCACGGCCTTGGCGGCAATACCTTCTGATGACCGGAGAGCTGACATGACAGGCGCTATATCCTTCCACCCCACAGCTTTGTGGTGCTGAACCTTCATCAGTTTGGACGGAGGGGGCAGGGTCGCTGAAAGGTGCCCTCGCCAACGGGCCGGGTTCTCGCCGTCACGCCAGCCCTGAGCGCGGGCATAGTCAAGAATGCGCTCAATACGACCACGGATGCGTCCTGCTGTTTCGGTTTTCTCTGTCCATATTGGACGGAGGGCGGCCAGCACATCCTGAGTGTCGATGTCGCGAACGGCTTTCCTGCCAAACACGGGAAAAACATGATGATTGAGAGTGCCTGTCCATGCTGCTGGGCCTTTCGGGCCTTTCCAGCCGGGAGCCTGCTCTTGGATGTAATGGGCGGCCACCTCTTCGAAAGTGACGCCGACCTCCAGTTTCCGGGCAGCCTTCTCCTTCTCCCTTTCGATTATTGGATCCAGCCCGCTTTTTATCTGGCGGCGGGACTCGGAAGCCTGTGAACGAGCGTCAGACAGAGAAAGATCCGCAGCACTCCCAAGGCTCATCTGCCGCCGTTTACCTGTCACAGGAGATTTAAAGCGTAACTCCCACAAACGAGAGCCCCCCGATACCGCAAGCCAAAGCCCCCCTCCGTCGCATAGGTCTCCGCTCTTATGGCGAGACACCTGCAAGGCGGTTAACTGGTTGGGTGGGAGTCGGCTCATGGTGTTTACCCCTCTTGTTACCCCCCTTAAAACATGGGCTTTGGAGGTACGTCCAGAAACAACCGTGGACGGAAGAGTGGGTAAAAGCCTAGAATATAGAAGGATTTTGGAACGCTGTGGAACGTGCTGGGACGATAATTAGGCGGACTCCCTCTCCGCCATGCCCCAACTAATACTAATAAAGCCTAGTTGCAGGTCTGGATCACGGACTTGATGCCGTCACGTGCTTCCGGGTTTTCACCGGAGAAGCCGGGGCAACTGCTGTGATAGAAATTTTTGCATCCGGACAGCGCAAAAGCGAGCAGAATGATTAGGGTTGCTTTCTTTCCTGCGGTCATCAGTATCTGCCCTGGCTTGCTGGTCTGTTCAATGGGATCGTCGTTCTTCGCAAGTCTTTCCCACGCTTTGGAAGGTCGGGTCAATCATTGTTGCCCGCAGCGGGGCTGCGCATCTGCCATTCAAAAGAACAGCAGGAAATCTCAGGATTATTTATAAAATAATGGAATATATCGCGATCTGGCTCAGGCTGTCGCAGGGATAAAATTATCTGCCGGTTACTGTGCGGGGAGATGGCTGGAGGAATTTCTCTAAATAGTAAGAGAGTTTTCGTTTCCTATAAACGATATGCGGCACAATGGCGGATGTGTGGCTTACAACCGGTGTGGCACTTTCCCGCATGGTCAGGCCTGAAAACTGGTCTCCAATCATCCACGCGCCGATGGAGGCTGTTACGCCGTTAATCCGGTGGTCCGCAAAGTCCTGATAGATTTTAGGATAGGCGTTGTAGGTGCCTGCCTCGGCATAGAGGGTTTTTGTGCCCCGCATCATCCGGACATTTTCACCGCCACGAGCATGAATGGGTTTTTCCACGTATGCCGCCGAACTGTGACGGGTGACGTCCTCTGGGCTGTACCCCGCCGCCAGCAGGTTGGGGTGGCCGGGGTGGCGTTCCCACAGGGCCGGAAGCAGCGCTTTGTTGGAGAGCAGGGCCGTCCATGGCGGGTTGAGAAACGTGCAGTGGCAGGTGTGCAGGTGCCGAGCGCCCGGATCACGAAACATGAGTTCCCACGGATACATCCGCAACATGGTGCGGATAATGCGGCCCTGATAAAGGAGTTCTCCGCCGGTGCTGACTTCCAGATCTTTCAGGTCACAGACCACAGCGGTCAGCCCGGCCTGCTGTGCCCACTGGCTGTAATAAAGGGCGTGCGTCGCGTCCTCAAGATTATCCGGGTAGGGCACGATATGGATGGTGGGGCTGATACGCCCCGCCTGCCGCAAGGTGGTGAGGTAAGCCACCAGACGTTCTGCCTCAAGCGGCGCGTGGTCATGCGGCTTGCCACAGTGCTGGTGCCAGAGCGTCTGCATGCGCGTGCTTTCTGGTACGGTGGCCGGGGTGTCCGCATTATATTCAATCAGTCTGGGCTGGCCGCCACACCATGCCAGATCAAACCGGCCGATCAGAAACGGGTCCTGTCTGCGCCATGATTTGCGCACAACGTCCTGCATGCTGCGCGGAATATGGAACGTGTCCAGCCCGTCCGGCTGCCGGAGAATATCCTCCACCAGACTGAGGCACATCTGATGCAGGGTTTGAGCCGTATGGCGAATCAGGGTGAGGGCAGAGTGATCAAGCTCATAACGCACGCTCTCCCGCCACGCTTCGGAGCCATCCTCATTGCGGTAATAGCCATACCCGATCTGGTCAGCCTGCGTTTTCCAGTCCTGTCTGGCAGTGGCAGGCACACGGCGAATGTGCGGCATGGACCAGCCTTACTCGCCGCCTCCGCCCGCGTGGCCTGCGGCCCCTTCACCAAAGCCTGCATGGCCTGCGGACTCGGCTTCGGCCTCACCACTCTCATGGCCGGATGCGCGTCTGTTCATCCAGTTGGACGAGGTATAAGCCGTTGTGCCTGAAGAATGGCCGTGAGAAGAACAGGTGTCCGGGCGTTTATCGGAAGACGACTCGCAGGGGTCAGGCTGTGCCGGGTCTGAAGACGCAGAGTGCGTGTGGCGGCTGAGAAGACCGAAGAGACCCAGAATGACCAGAAGTGCTCCGGCAGCAATGCCGAGCAGAGAACCCTTTTTCATTTTTGCTTTCACAACATTTCGAGTGCGGATGAATTTATAGCATGATCCGTGCTCAGAGCGTGTGATAAAAATACGTGCAAATAAGCCATAAAAAATCCGGGGCTGCGCATGGCAGCCCCGGACGGTTTACAGCCGTAAAACAGTCTGTATCAGGCGGCGGAAAAGCGTGAGGCAACCTCTGCAACGCGCTTGCCATACAGGATGGCAGTATCCAGATCGCCCTGCGGGATTTCATCCGTGCTGGCGTCAGCCGGGCTCTGCACCAGCAGGCCGACAGAGCCGCCGAGGTTGTTGATATCCGTGCGTTTGGCAGCCTTGGTGTTTGCGGGCGGCAGGCCAAGGCTGACCCAGATGCCACCATGCTGGGAGGCCAGCGTGTTCAGCCATTCCAGCGTGACGGCTTTATCACCGTTCAGGCTGGCGCTGTTGGTAAAGCCTCCGAAAATCTTGTTTTCCCATCCACGGGTAAACCAGACTTTTGAGGTTGCATCGGCAAATTTCTTAAACTGCCAGCTTGCATTGCCCATGTAGGTGGGTGCGCCGAAAATAATGGCTTTGGCGGTGTTCAGCTTGTCCCATGCGTCTTCGGGGAGGTTGCCGTTTTCATCAATGGCAATCAGCGTTGCATTCGCACCCTGCGCCACATGTTCAGCAACTTTTCGGGTGTGACCATAGCCGGAATGGTAGACAACAAAAACGTCAGACATGCTTCTTGACCCTTTATCAGGAGGGGCCGCGCTGGCGGCCTGTTTGTCACTGGTCAAACCACCATGCCATCAGAGTCAGGGTGCGATAAGAACTGTTCTGGAGATGTCATCTCCAACTGAGGGAGTGAGATGGCATCTGGTCAGGCGGAAAACGCGGGAATGTTCTGTTGCCGCCATGCGCGGGGTGAGAGGCCGCTCCATTTCCGGAAAGCCCGGCTGAAGGCGCTGGTTTCCGTATAGGCCAGCGTACGGGCAATGGCGCTGATGTCATACGCTGGCATGGCCAGATAGCGCAGCGCTTCCGCATACCGGGTTTCTTCCAGCAGAACGGAATAGGACAGATTACGCTGTGCGAGTCTGCGTTGCAGGGTCCAGTGCGGCAGATTCATCCGTGTGGCGATGTCCGGGAGTTCACTATGGCCTCCTTCAAGAGCGGCGCGGATATGCCGCACAACCTGTTCTTTAAGGGGCAGGTCCGGGGCCGCCAGATCGGGCCTGCTGCGGGCAAGGGAGATCAGGGAGGAGCGGATCACGTCCAGCATGCCGCTGTTTGCGTCCGGCATCGCGCGGTCCATGCCCGTTTTACGGAAGACCAGCGCATTGGTCGGGCACTGGAAGCGGATATCTGCCTGAAAAGCCTGCCGGTGCTCTGCCGCCTGTTCGGGCTGAGGATGTTCAAACTGCACCTCTTCCGGCACCCAGTCCGGGCCCAGCGCATGGCGCAGAATGTTGCAGAACATGCCCATGGTCAGTTCCGCATCATGGCGGCGGGTCAGAATGGACGGGTCCCGGATGGCATATTCCAGCCGGAGCAGGTCTCCGTGCTGCACAAAACGGGTTTCCGTCCGGGCCTGATGATACATGAAGTGCGCGGCGAGATTTTGCAGCGCATCAGAGACAGTAGGGGAGAGCAGGGCAACATAGCCGATCAGCCCCAGATGGCGTGGATCAAACTGCTGGCCGAACCACAGGCCGATATTGCCATCCTGTGTCTCGGCCGCTGCTTCATGAAACAGACGACAATACGCCCCGAGGTCCAAGGCATCGGTCGGCAGGGAAAACTGGCGGGTAGACAGGCCCGCGCGCCCGGCAATGCGGTCTATATCCCCGCCACGGTCCTGCATGAAGCGTTCCACGCCACATGCGGCCGCAGCGAGAACGCTGGCGTTTTCTCCTGTGCCGGAAGGGTGGGGCATCATATCCTCAACAAAACTGAGTGCGGTGTTTATCATTCTGAACGTTGTAAAGTGTCAAAAGTTTGTTGGAATCGGTCAAGTCAGTACGCGCGCAGCTCAGCTATCATTTCAGTATCGAACGAAAATAAAACCAGTTGGGCAGGACGCCGGATCTTGTAAAAAAGGCCGGGCAGAGTGCCGAACGGGATCGGGAGGCACGCCAATATGGGGTTTCAGTATAGTCTTGGCGGTGAACACTATGTGTTTGACGATCTGAAGACACTCATGGCGATCGCCTCTCCCGCGCGGTCAGGCGATGAGCTGGCCGGGCTCGCCGCAACATCAGACAGGCAGCGTATCGCGGCCCGGCACGCGCTGGCGGATGTGCCGCTTGATCTTTTTGTCCGCGCAGACCTGATCCCTTATGAGGCTGATGATGTCACCCGCCTGATTATGGATACGCACGACAAGGCGGCCTTTGCCCCGTTTGCGTCCATGACGGTAGGAGACCTGCGCAACTGGCTGTTGTCTGATGACGCGACGCCCGCGGCATTGCGCGCCGCGGCACCCGGCTTTACGCCAGAAATGGCGGCAGCGGTCAGCAAGATTATGCGCAATCAGGATCTGATGAGTGCGGCGCGCAAAATGCGTGTGGTTACGCGCTTCCGTAATACAATCGGGCTGGAAGGCTGTCTGGCGTCGCGCCTGCAACCGAACCACCCTACGGATGATCTCAAGGGGATTGCCGCCTCCACGCTGGATGGTCTGCTCTATGGCATGGGAGATGCCGTCATTGGTATCAACCCCGCGACCGACAGCGTCGCGAACGGTCTGGCCCTGCTGGACATGCTGGATCATGCCCGCCGCCGCTATGATATTCCCACGCAGACCTGCGTGCTGACACATGTGACCAACACGCTTGAGATCATGAACAAGGGCGGTGCCGTGGATCTGGTGTTTCAGTCCATTGCAGGGACGCAGAAAGCTAATGAAGGCTTTGGCGTCACGCTGGCGATTTTAAAAGAGGCGCATGAGGCTGCTCTCTCGCTCAAACGCGGCACGGTGGGCGACAACGTGATGTATTTTGAGACCGGGCAGGGGGCGGCCCTTTCTGCAGAGGCGCATCACGGGCTGGACCAGCAGACGGTGGAAACACGCGCTTACGCCGTGGCCCGTGCGTTCCGCCCCCTGCTGGTGAATACAGTCGTTGGCTTTATTGGCCCGGAATATCTGTATGATGGCAAACAGATTATCCGCGCCGGGCTGGAAGACCATTTCTGCGCCAAGCTGCTGGGTGTGCCGATGGGGTGTGATGCCTGTTACACCAACCATGCCGAGGCGGATCAGGATGATATGGACAATCTGATGGTGCTGCTGGGGGCTGCGGGGATTACCTTCCTGATTGGCGTGCCCGGTGCGGATGATATCATGCTGAATTACCAGAGCCTGTCTTTTCACGATATTCTGACCCTGCGCAGTATGCTCAATCTGCGGCCTGCGCCCGAATTTGCGGCATGGCTGGACCAGATGGGCCTGTTTGAGCCACAGTCCGGCCGCATGCTGGAACTTGCCCCGCACCAGACGCGCCTTGTGCAGCTTGTGGGCTGACATCATGACAAAAAAACCTGTTTTTCCTTCTGAGAACACAGAGAGCAGACCGGATGTCTGGCAGGATCTGCGCGCTCTCACGCGGGCGCGGATTGGTCTGGGCCGAAGCGGGAATGCGCAACGCACTTCTGATGTTTTGACGTTTCAGGCCGCCCATGCGCAGGCGCGGGATGCTGTGCATACACCGCTGGATGTGCAGGCCATGCTGGCGCAGATGAACGGCATGCCCTGCCTGTGTGTCCGCAGCCGTGCGGATGACCGTCCGACATATCTGCGCAGGCCCGATCTGGGCCGAAGACTGGCGCCGGAAAGTCTGTCCTTTTTGCAAAAAAGCGAATGGGACGTTGTATTTGTTGCCGCAGATGGTCTCTCCTCCGTTGCCACACAGAAGGGTGCTATTCCGTTGTTCCGGGCGATGCTGCCACGGCTGAAAGACTGGCGGATTGCGCCGCTGGTCATTGCCACGCAGGGGCGTGTGGCTCTGGGGGATGAAATTGCCTCGGCCCTTGGCGCCCGCATGGTTGTGATGATGATCGGTGAGCGCCCCGGCCTGAGTGTGGCGGACAGCATGGGCGTTTATCTGACATATGCGCCCTATGTGGGGTGCCCGGATTCCGCCCGGAACTGCCTCTCCAACATTCACCCGCACGGGCTGCCGACCTCGGGAGCCGCCGACAAACTGGCATGGCTGATGAAGGAAGCCATGCGGATGCAGTTGACAGGTGTTGGCCTGAAAGATGCCGCACCGGACAGAACCTCTTCTGACACACTTCCTGAAAGCTCCCTTCCTGCCATAGTAAAGGACCAGCACGTATGAGCCAGAACCCCACCCATCTGCATAAAACACTGGGGGCGTTCCACCTGTGGGGCATTGCCGTCGGGCTGGTGATTTCTGGCGAATATTTTGGCTGGAGTTACGGGTGGGCCACTGCGGGCACGCTCGGTTTTCTGGTCGCTACTGTTTTTGTGGCGGTGATTTATACGGCTTTTATCTTCAGTTTTACGGAGCTGACCTGCGCCATTCCGCAGGCTGGAGGCCCGTTTACCTATAGCTCACGCGCTCTGGGCCGCTGGGGCGGGCTGATTGTAGGGCTGGCGACACTGGTGGAATTCATTTTTGCACCTCCCGCCATTGCTCTGGCTATCGGGGCTTATCTGAACGTGCAGTTTCCCGGACTTTCACCCAAGGTGGCGGCCTGTGGCGCGTATCTGGTGTTCATGACGCTGAACATTGTTGGCGTGCATATTGCGGCAACCTTTGAACTTTTTATTACCATAGCAGCCATTATTGAACTGCTTGTGTTTATGGGCGTCGTGGCTCCGGCGTTCTCATGGCAGAATTTTACCCAGAACGGTTGGGGTGTTGCGCCCCATTTTGGCTGGGAAGCTATGGGAGGCATTTTTGCTGCAATCCCGTTTGCAATCTGGTTCTTTCTGGCCATTGAAGGCGTGGCTATGGCGGCTGAGGAAGCAAAAGACCCCAGACGCGCTATTCCGGTGGCCTATATTGCCGGGGTGCTGACCCTCGTTTCTCTGGCTTTTGGCGTCATGCTGTTTGCCGGGGGTGTGGGGGACTGGCGGACTCTGGCTAACCTGAATGACCCTCTGCCGCAGGCCATGAAGCAGGTGGTGGGCAGCCATAGCGGCTGGCTGCACATGCTGGTCTGGCTGGGGCTGTTCGGGCTGGTGGCGTCCCTGCATGGCATTATCATGGGGTATGCAAGGCAGATTTTTGCGCTGGCCCGTGCGGGCTTCCTGCCGAAGGTGCTGGGGCGGCTGCACCCCCGGTTTCAGACACCGTATATGGCAACCATTGCCGGAGGGGTCATCGGCATCGCGGCCATTTTCTCGGATGATGTCATTTCCATCAACGGGCAGTCGCTCACCGCGACGCTGGTCACGATGTCGGTCTTTGGGGCGCTGACCATGTATGTGCTGAGTATGATCAGCCTGTTCCGCCTGCGCCGTACGGAGCCTGACCTGCACCGCTCGTATCGTGCGCCGTTTTACCCTGTTTTGCCCGCTGTTGCGCTGGTTGGGGCGCTGATCGCACTGGTGGCCGTCATTGCCTGCAATGGCACAATTTTCTGCCTTTATCTGGGCTTTATGGTCGTGCTGTCTGTTCTGTTCATGGCTCTGTCCAGAAAACAGCCGGTTTAAGAATGTGATCAGATCATGTTTTGTGAGCCGGGTATTTTCAGGAGCGAACGCAGGCAGATGGTAACGCACATCACACTCAGACGGGTTTCTCTGGTGTCTTTGCTGCTGATGGGCTGTGCAGTGCTGTCTCCGCTCTCCCATGCAGACTCAACCGGGCATCCGGCACGGGTGCGGGCCTCCGTGCCCAAAAAGCGGGTGCAGCCGGGCAGCGTGCAAAAGCCGGTCTCCCAGCCGCTGGCCGCGCAAAAACCCGCCGTGCCGCCGCCCGCGGCCTTGCCAGAAATTGCACCCGCTGCGGCCGTGCAGGAGGATATGCCCAAACTGCATGTGGGGAATCTGTTCCGCCCAAAGCCCGGCCATAAGCTGACATACTGGGATGGGCTGGAAGGGCATCTGAGTCTCGAGGCCGGGATTGCAGGCAACCCGTGGACGCGCTCTGGCAGAAACTTTGGCCAGTTCTATACGGACCGCGCCAATACCGTCTCGCTCAATCAGATTATGGGGTCTCTCTCCCATCCCGTCACCAGTGTGGGGGGCGGGTATGGCATAGGCTTTGTGCTGGAAGCCATGTACGGCTCGGATGCCCGTTTTGACCCGACCATTGGCATGGGGTCCGGCTCACTGAACAGCCTGTATCAGTGGGCGCCCACGCAGGCGCATCTGGATGTGCATCTGCCCTGGCTGTTCCGGCACGGGATTGATGTGCAGATGGGGCAGATGTACGGGCTGATGGGGGTGGAAGGCACTCCGGCGCAGGCGCGTCCGTTTTACACGTTCAATTATGCCTCGGACTATATTGTGCCGTTTGAAACCGTCGGCATTGTCGCCACCATGCATCTGGCAAAACATGCGGACTGGATTGTGGGGATTGATGCCGGAAATTCCACAACATTCGGGCGGTCGGGCAACAATAATAAACCCAAAGGCTATTTTGGTTTTACGTTTAACCATCTTCTGGACGGCAGACTGGATGTGCATGCCATCGGGCATTTTGGCCCGCAGGGGAACAACAGCCGCGCTGTGACCTCACCAGATGGCTGGACAAGTGCCGGGGCCGGACCGCAAGCCAACCGGAAGATGCAGTATAACGGCAACCTGATGGCGGCCTATCATGTGAACAAGGCCGTGACCGTCACGGTCGATGGGGTCTATCTGCACGATGATCTGTCTCATGATGATGCCTATGGCGTGTCCACCTATCTGGCGTGGGCCATTCATCCCTGGCTGACGCTCAATGCCCGGGGTGAAATTTTCCGGGACAATACGGGCGCGATCATCGCGCAATATGCCAGCTTTACGTCCTACACACGCTCCCTCAGCAACCAGCCTTATCCTTATTATGTGGCACCCCCCACGACTTATGGGGCGCTGACGGTCGGGGTTTCCTACCAGCCGCAATTTATCAATAAGCGCCTAGGTCTTGGCTCTCTGACCATCCGGCCGGAAATCCGTCTGGATAAATCGCTGAATGGCACGCATCCGTTTAATCAGGCAGGCACGGTCTCTCATCCGGTCGTCAATAATGGCACTAACAACATGCTGTGGTTCAGTTGTGATGCCACATGGGCTTTTTAAAAACTGGATGATACGCCAGACCTCACGCAGACTTTTGGTCTGCTCTGTGTGCATTGTCTCTTGCAAGCCGGGCGTATTCACCCCATCATAATAAACGCGGTTGTCTTGTGTGCAGCCGTGACGTTCTCAGGGCAGGGTGAAATTCCCTACCGGCGGTAAGTAACGGTTTTCCGTTATAAGCCCGCGAGCGCCTGCTTCGGCAGGGTCAGCAGATCCGGTGTAATTCCGGAGCCGACGGTTACAGTCCGGATGAGAGAGAACGGTGCAGACCTTTGGGTCTCCGCGTCTGGTGCGGAGGCGCAAGGGGTGACCTCTGCTATCTGCCCTGAGTCCGTCTGGTACGATGTTTTGGGCAGATAGGTGCAGGGTGTGACGCAAAACCCTTCAGACATGATGCCGGACTGTGTGGCACGGGCCTTTGAGGCTGCGATTGCAGACGCATGGCGGTTTGTGGGCCAGACGGCGCCCAACCCGGCGGTGGGCTGCACGCTGCTGGATGAGGCCGGGGGCGTGTTGATGGTGGCGGCCCACCACCGGGCGGGGCAACTCCATGCGGAACGTCTGGCGCTGGAACAGGCAAAGCAGGCCGGGGTGTTTGACCGGGTGCATACAGCGGTTGTCACGCTTGAACCCTGTAACCACACAGGCCGCACGCGCCCCTGCACGGAAGCGCTGCTGGAGTCTCCGGTTAAAACGGTCTGGATTGGCTGCCCGGACCCTAACCCCCATGTGGCCGGGGGCGGCGCTGCTGCGCTCACAAAAGCAGGCGTTACTGTGCGCTGGCTGGCGGAAAGCCCTAACGGGGCAGACCTTGCCGCCCGATGCCGTGCGCTGCCGGCTCCATTTGCCATGCGCATGACGCAGGGGCGGCCGTGGATCACGGTGAAACAGGCGCTGGATCAGCAGGGCAGCATGGTGCCACCCGCCGGACAGACAACCTTCACCACGCCAGAGTCTCTCCGGTTTGCCCATGCCCTGCGGCGTGCGACCGATCTGGTCATTACCGGCACCGGAACAGTGGTGGCTGATAACCCCTCTTTCACGGTGCGGCATGTGCCCGACCATGCGGAGCGCCGCAGAACACTGGTTGTGTGCGGCCAGCAGGCCCATGTGCCCGCATCGTGGCTGGAGCAGGCCCGCATGCGCTTTGATGTGCTGTTCTGCCCTGATCTTCAGGGTCTGCCTGCTCTGCTGGCGGAAACCCCGGCTCTGTGGGCCATGGTGGAAGCTGGTCCCACGCTGCTGGCCGCTCTGCGGGCACAGACTATGTGGGATGACTGGCTGACCATTCGTCAGGACGCGCAGGGCGCGGACCATTTTTCCGTTTCAACCCGTCATGCAACAACGCCGCTTGCTCTGTTTCCGGAGTGGGCACGGTGCGCTGAGGAGTAACCATGTTTTCCGGAATTATTGAATCACTCGGCCCTGTGCTCAAAGTCGAACCCGGCGCAAAATCCGTCATGCTGGACGTGGAAACCGGTATGCGGGACGTGGCTGAGGGGGAGAGCATTGCCGTGAACGGCGTGTGTCTGACGGCAACAGCACCGTCTGAAACCGGGCGGGTGCAGTTTTTTGTCAGCAGCGAGACGCTGGACCGCACCACGCTGGGCGCACTCCGGGCCGGAAGTTTTGTGAATCTGGAACGGGCTGTAACCCCCGCCACCCGGCTGTCCGGCCATATTGTGCAGGGGCATGTGGATGGAACAGCCCGTTTTATTGAAAGCACACCCTCTGGCGATGCGCATCGGGTGGTGTTTGAAGTCCCCGCCAGCCTGCGGCGCTATATGGTGGAAAAAGGTTCCATCACGCTGGATGGCATCAGCCTGACCCTGAATGAACTTAGTGATGTGAAAGATGATGCGTTCCGCATCGCTCTCATGATCATCCCGCACACATGGACCCACACCAACCTCGGCAAAATTGCGCCGGGTGATGCTGTGAATGTGGAAGTGGATGTCATTGCCAAATATGTGGAGGTTCTATGTCAGAACCGGTGAAAAAAATGCCGTTAGTGGCGGCTCAGCCGTCTGACGCCCTGCGCCGCGCGGTGGAGGCTCTGCGCGCGGGCCGCATGGTGATTATGGTGGATGATGAGGACCGTGAGAACGAGGGTGACCTTGTGATGGCGGCGGAATTCATGACGCCAGAAGCTATGAATTTCATGATCACCCACGCGCGTGGGCTGGTGTGCCTGCCGCTGACCCCCGCACAGGTGGAAAAGCTGCAACTGCCCATGATGGTGCGGGATAATACCGCGCGGCATGGCACGGCCTTCACCGTGTCCATCGAAGCGCGGGAGGGGGTGACAACCGGCATTTCCGCAGCCGACCGTGCGCATACCATTCAGGTGGCGGCATCTGAGACGGCTCAGCCGATGGATCTGGCAACTCCCGGCCATATTTTCCCGCTGCGGGCCGCCCCCGGAGGGGTGCTGGAGCGGATTGGCCATACGGAAGGTTCTCTTGATCTGCTGCGTCTGGCTGGCCTGCGGCCTGCGGCGGTTATCTGTGAAATTCTGAATGAAGACGGCACCATGGCCCGCCGTCCGGCGCTGGAAGTTTATGGGCAGCAGCATGACATGCCCATTATCTCCATTGCGGAACTGGTCACATGGATCAGCGCCCACGGCCTGACGCCCCTTGCGACAGTTACGGAAAACGCAGGCGTTGTGGCGGAAGCTCCGGAAGCTGACGGCGTGGCAGAAGAAGCCATGGCCGACCTCGCAACGGCTTCTCTCCCCAGCGCTTATGGCGGGGAAGATCTGGCGATCCATGCGTTTCGGGATTCCCGTGGCGTGGAGCATGTCGCTCTTGTGAAAGGGAACCCGGCGGCACAGGGGGCTGTGCCTCTGGTGCGCATGCACTCTGAATGTGTGACGGGTGACGCGCTAGGCTCTTTGCGGTGTGACTGCGGGACGCAGTTACATGCGGCCATCAGGGCCATCGGCAAAGCGGAGAGTGGCGTGCTGGTGTATGTCCGCGGGCATGAGGGCCGGGGCATTGGCCTTGTTAACAAGATCCGGGCGTATGAATTGCAGGATGCCGGGCTGGACACAGTAGACGCCAACCACCGGCTTGGATTTGCCACGGATGCGCGGGACTGGGCGGCAGCAGCCGGAATCCTGCGTGATCTGGGCGTGGGTGAGCTTGATCTGCTCACAAACAATCCAGACAAGGTGCGCGCGCTGGAAGCCCGTGGGTTTCAGGTCCGCAAGAGAATCGCTCTGGAAACCCCGGTCAATCCGCACAACCGCGCTTACCTGCATGCCAAGCGGCAACGCATGGGGCACAGCCTGAGTCACTTTTCTGTGAGCGATGCGCCTGCTGACGCCACGGTCTGATTTTACACAGTTTTCTGTAAGGATAAGTTTATGAGCACAAGGAACCCCGTCTCCCTCCCGGACCTCACCCTCACGCCCATGCCGCGTCTGGCGCTGATTGTCAGCCGCTTTAATGAGGACGTGACCGGCGGCCTGCGGGATGGCGCTCTGGCATGGCTGGGGGAGCACGGCATTACGGTGGCCGAGGGCGATGTTTTTGCAGCGCCGGGTGCGTTTGAAATGCCCCTGCTGGCCCAGACCCTGGCAAAGAGCGGCAAGTTTGAGGGCGTGATCTGCCTCGGCTGCGTGATCAAAGGGGATACGGCTCATTTTGAGTTTATCAGCCTCGGCACCACGGTCGGGCTGATGCAGGCCTCTCTGGCAACAGAAACGCCCATCGCCTTTGGTGTGCTCACAACCTACACGGACGAGCAGGCTAACGTGCGTTCTCGCGATGATGTGCACAATAAAGGGCGGGAAGCCGCTGCAGCCTGTGTGGAGTCTCTTGCGTTGCTACGTCAGATCAGGGTCTGATGCAGAAGGGCGCCATCATGGAGTCAGCAGCCTTGTAACGCGGGGGAAGAATGAAGCGGGTTACCGTCATCGCAGGTCTTCTGGGGCTGGGGCTGACTGTCTGGATGCTGATGCAGTTCGGCGCGCGCTCCATTCTCTCTCTTATCATGACAGGCGGCTGGGGCATTCTGGCCGCCACTCTGTTTCATACGGTTCAGGTTGCGCTCTCGGCTCAGGCATGGCGTACCATTGCGGGCAATACTCTTGCGCCCGCTCTGTCCTGGCGGGACTATTTTCTGCTGCGCTGCGTGCGGGAAGGGATCAACAACCTGCTTCCCGTAGCGCAGGTAGGGGGCGAGGTCTGGTCCAGCCGCCTGCTGGCGCGGCGCGGCTTGGGGACCAGAAACGCCGCCGCCGCGACAATCTGTGATCTTACGCTTGAACTGCTCAGTCAGGTCCTGTTCACCTTCATGGGGCTGGGCCTGTTGCTGTTTCTGGTCAAACGCTCCCCCATTACGGATGAATTGCTGGAAAGCGCTCTGATTGCGCTGGCAATCGGCCTCGCACTGTTTATCAGCCAGTGGCTGGGAGCCGTTGCGTTTGTCGAGGTGCTGCTGGTCAAAATCGCCGGACATCTGGGCTGGAGCGGCGTGGATGGCATCCGTGGGCTGCATCAGGCCGTGCTGGGGCTGTACAAGGTCAAGCGGAATGCCGTTATGGCTCTGTGGCTCCAGTTTCTGGCGTGGGCGCTGGGGGCTGTGGAAGTCTGCCTTATTCTGCATTTTATGGGGTATGACTGCTCGCTCTCGGTCGGGTTTGTCATTGAGGGCGTAGGCGAGGCCGCCAAATCCGTCGGGTTTGCCGTGCCGGGGGCTTTAGGGGTTTCAGAAGGTGGCTATCTGCTGATCGGCAGTCTGTTTGGCATCAGCCCGGCGCTGGCCATTGCCCTTTCTCTTATTAAACGTGTGCGGGAAATTGCATGGGGGCTGCCGTCTCTGCTGGTCTGGCAATGGCTGGAACACCGGTGGGATGCGCAGCATCAGGCAGGGTGCAAAAATCCGCTTTCCCGCCCCGGTCTGTAAGCCCGTCAGGCGTGATCTTACATATCCTCCCTTGCGTCAGGCCGGTGGGTTGGTCCAAACGAATGCAGCTTTGGGCCTTGTGCCGTGAACTTTTCAGGATCTGATTGTCAGTCATGCTCTCTGCCCCCATAGGTCGTTTCATTACATTCTGTGCGCGTCATGCCTATGCGGTGGTGGCCTTGTTCCTGCTCCTGTCCTGCGGGGCGGTGTATGCGGGCATGACATGCCTTGGTGTCACAACGGACACCAGCAAGATGTTGTCCGACCGTCTGGAGTGGAAGCAGCGCTCGGATGAAATGGGCCGCCTGTTCCCGCAGAAGGAAAACCTGCTGGTGGCGGTGATTGAAGCCGATCTGCCGGAGGAAGGGCGTGAGACCGCGCGTGTGCTGGCGGAAAAGCTGGCAGCGGACCACACACATTTTGACTTTGCGGAACGGCCGGACGCCAATCCGTATCTTGTCCGCAATGGTCTGATGTTTCTGGAGCCTCAGCCGCTCTCTCAGGTGCTGAATGATACCATTACAGCGCAGCCGTTCCTCTCAGCACTGGCGCAGGACCCCTCAGCCCGCGGGCTGTTTGGCGCGATGTCTCTTATTTCTGAAGGCATTAAGCAGGGGCAGGCGGACGGGCTGAAAAGCTTTCAGACGCCACTGGCGGGGTTTGCCGCCAATCTGGAAAAGGCCGCCGCAGGCCAGCCGCAGCCTTTGTCCTGGCAGCAGCTTCTGGGCGGCCAGTTGTCTGATCTGGCGGGGCGGTATCAGTTCGTGATTACCAAGCCGAAGCTGGATTACGGCTCTTTCCAGCCGGGTGGTGCCGCGTCTGATGCGATGGTTCAGGCTATCAAAACCCTCGAATTTGTTAAAAGCGGGCAGGTCAAGGTCCACATGACCGGGCAGGTCAAGCTGGATGATGAGGAATTTGCGACGGTGGCCGAAGGAATGGTCACGGGTCTGCTCGGCTCTCTGGCGCTGGTAACACTGTGGCTGACGCTGGCCGTGCGCTCCTGGCGCGTGGTGCTGCCCATTGTGGTGACACTGGTTGTGGGCCTGCTGCTGACAACGGGATTCGCGGCCGTTGCGGTCGGCACGCTTAATCTGATTTCTGTCGCCTTCGCCATTCTGTTTGTGGGGATCGCGGTAGATTTTGCCATTCAGTTCTCGGTGCGTTTCCGCGCCCAGCATGCGGATTCCGGGGATGCTGGCATTCTGGAAGCCCTGCGGGAGACAGGGGAGGAAACGGGGCACCAGATTCTGGTGGCGGCTCTGGCAACATCCGCAGGCTTTCTGGCGTTTACGCCCACCGCCTTTCTGGGGGTGGCGCAGCTTGGGCTGATTGCCGGGATCGGTATGCTGGTGGCGTTTGTGTCCACCACCACTCTGCTCCCCGCTTTGCTGAAAATCTTTCACCCGAAACTCGACTGCCCCGATATGGGCTACGGCTTTATGAAGCCGGTTGATGTCAAAATCCGCCATCATCGTCATGTGCTGCTTGGCGTGTTCGGGCTTGTGGCTGTGGCAGGTATTGCGCTGGTGCCCAAACTTCAGTTTGACGGTGATCCGCTACACACCAAAAATCCGAATTCTGAAGGGATGCGCGCCCTGCATCTGCTGATGAGCAACCCGCAGTCCTCCCCATACAGTGCGGAACTGCTGGTGAAGTCTCTGGATGATGCGCAGAAGCAGGCGGAACGCCTTTCCAGCGTGCCGCAGGTGCATGATGTTCTGTGGCTCGGCTCTTTTGTGCCGACAAAGCAGGATGAAAAACTGGCGCTGATTCAGGATGCCGCGTCCATCCTGCTGCCCACTCTGATTGTCCCCAACCCCAAACCCGCGCCAAGTGCGGATGAACTGCGCGCGTCTGCCGCCGCGACGGCCACGGCACTTGGCGGCGTGCTGGACAAGCTTTCCGCACAGGACCCGCTGCGGCGGATTCAGGCCGCACTTGTTAAGCTGTCCACCGCGCCGGATGCGCAGGTTCTGGCTGCCAATAATGCTCTGGTGCGTTTCCTGCCGCTCCAGCTTGATCAGCTCCGCACCATGTTGCAGGCAACGCCGGTCACGCTGAAGGACGTTCCGCCCTCCATTGCAAATGACTATCTGCTGCCCGACGGCCGCGCTCTGGTTGAGGTGCATCCGACAGGCGTGATGTCCAGCAGCGGGGCCCTGCGGAAATTTGTCACGGCGCTGCAAAAGGTAGAGCCGGAAATTGCCGGAACGGCGGTAGATATTGTGGAAAGTGCCCGCTCTATCGTGCGCGCGTTTGAACAGGCAGCCGCAGCGGCCATTATCATGATTGCGCTTATCCTCTTCCTTGCCCTGCGGCGGGTGAAGGATATGCTGTTGGTTCTGGCCCCGCTCATGCTCTCCGCACTGATGACGGTCATTCTGGTCGTGGTGCTGCCGGAAACCCTGAACTTCGCCAACATTATCGCGCTGCCGCTGCTGCTGGGGGTTGGCGTATCCTTCAACATCTATTTTGTTATGAACTGGCGGGATGGGGTGAAATCCCCTCTGGCCTCCCCCACGGCACGGGCGGTCCTGTTTTCCGCCCTGACAACCGGCACAGCCTTTGGTTCTCTGGCGCTCTCACATCATCCCGGCACGGCCAGCATGGGGCGGCTGTTGCTGCTCTCACTGGGCTGCACGTTGCTGGTCACGCTGGTATTTGTTCCGGCACTTTTACCCAAACGCCCCATTGATGAAGCCTGAAACCGTTAAGGGCCTCTCATAAGAGTACTGCTTTAAAAGCACTGAAAAAGCCGTCTTCCGTCAGGGAGGCGGCTTTTTGGTGTACGGCCTGCGCAATAGAAGAGGAGGGTCGCCATCGGCAGACGGCCCGGCTACCCCTTCTGACCAGAGCAAAACCCCGGAGAGTCGCGGCTGGCAAGCCGATTGACCGGACTCCGTGCTCCGCAGTGCCAGGAAAAAAATTTAGTGCGGAAGCCGGAGAAGACCGGGGGTTACAGACCGATATGACACGCCGTTCACAACAAAATATGGCGTTTTTAGGGAAATGTTAACGAAAAAAGAACGTTACTGGAGGCCATAACCTCATTCCACATGCTCTCATCCGTCTGAGGTTAGGGGAAAGGGATTTCGTCATGAGTCTTACTTATTCGCCTCCAGCAGGAGCCACCGTTTTAAGCGGGGGTAACTGGATTGCTGTTAAGGACACTGACGGCAAGACATACTATGAATCCGCCACGGGCGTTGACAGCGCTGCGCAGGCCATTGCCGGGGCGACAAAATATACTGGCCCGGTTATCATCTCGGCGGGCACGCTGACGGTGGCCTCCGGGGCAGTCGCATCGGGCGCTTATGTCTCCGGCGGCACGAATAACGTCTATGTTGTGTCTGGCGGAACCCTTGAATCGTCCGTAAACGTCAACGGCTGGACGTATGTCCGCAGCGGTGGTGTCTCGTCTGACAATACGCTTGTGTCCGATGCCGGGTACGTTGCCGCAGGCGGCTCTTCTGTGTCGGACACATTTGTTGCGGGCACAGCCGCAGAGGGCGGCGGGGATGTCTATACAGTCTTTAAGGGTGGCTACATCGGGGGGAGCGCCGTTGTCGGTTCCGGCACAACGCTGAATGTCAATTCCGGGGCGACGGTACAGCCCATCACGGTTGAGAATGGCGGCACGCTGCATCTCGATAGCCCGACTTCAACCGTTGGAAACGGCGTGCCAGCAACCGGCCCCGGCGATACGACCATTTCTCCCGCCTATCCGGTTGCGCCCTCGGACGCCACGGTTCTGAAAGGCGGAAACTGGATTGCCGTGAAGGACCCTGACGGCAAGACGTATTATGAGTCCGCCACGGGCATTGACGGCACCGCGCAGGCTATTGCCGGGACGACAAAATATACCGGTCCGGTCATTATCTCGGCTGGCACGCTGACGGTCGCATCTGGTGCGACGGCATCTGGCGCCTTTGTCTCCGGTGGGTCGAACAATATCTATGTTGTCTCTGGCGGCACTCTTGAATCGTCCGTAAACATCAACGGCTGGACATATATCCGCAGTGGCGGCGTCTCTTCAGATAATACACTTGTCTCCGATGCCGGAAATGTGGCGGCCGGAGGGTCCTCCGTGTCAGATACGTTTCTGGCGGGGACTGCGGCAGACGGCGGGAACGATACGTATATCATCTATAGCGGCGGGTCTGTTGATGGGCATACAACGGTCGGCTCAGGGACGAATTTTTACGTCGTAAGCGGTGCGACAGTTTCAACACCTGTTGCATATTACACGGCTTATCCTCAATCGAGCTATCTGTCCGCCACGGTGCTGAGCGGAGGAAGCTGGATTGCTGTAAAGGGTGAAGACGGCAAGACATATTATCAGTCCGCAAGTGGTGCTGACGCCACGGCAACGCCGATTTCCGGCGCAACGCACTATAGCGGACCTGTTATTATTTCAGCAGGAACACTGACAGTCGCCTCCGGCGCTGTGGCGTCTGGTGCCTATATCTCAGGCGGTACGAATAACGTCTACATCACGTCCGGCGGCACGCTTGAATCGTCCGTAAACGTCAATGGCTGGACGTATGTGCGGAGTGGGGGCGTCTCTTCTGACAATACGCTTGTCTCTGATGCCGGGAATATTGCATCAGGTGGCTCTTCCGTCTCTGATACGTTCCTGTACGGCAGCAACGGTGATGGCGCCGGGGATGTCTATACGGTTAATAAAGGTGGCTCTGTTACAAGCAGTTATGTCGGGTCCGGCACAACGCTTCAGGTTCTTTCCGGCGGTTCATCAAGTTTTCCCACTGTTGCCGCAGGCGGAAATTATTATGTGACGCAGGCATCATCGGTCGTCTGCTTCCTGCCCGGCAGCATGATCCGTACTGAAAATGGGGATGTCTCTGTCGAAGAGATTCAGATTGGCGATCAGGTTGTCGTGTTTAACTGGGAAAACAACACACAGACCGTTCAGCCTGTTGTCTGGGTTGGAAAAGCCCATACAACAGTTTGCCCGGATATGCCGGATGATGAAGCAGGCTGGCCGGTCCGTGTTCTGAAAAATGCCATTGCTGATGGTGTGCCTTACAAAGACATGCTCATTACGGCGGAACACTGCCTCTTCCTGCACAACAAGTTTGTGCCGGCCCGGATGTTAGTCAACGGCGAGAGCATTTTTTACGATAAAACCATCCGGTCTTATGACTACTATCATGTTGAAACAGACAGACACGCCGTTATTTCTGCCGATGGCGTGCTCACAGAAAGTTATCTGGATACAGGAAACCGGGCATCCTTTCAGCAGGAAGGCAAGCTTGTTGCTCTGCGTGGACCATCCGGCACATGGGTGGACGCGGCTGCGGCACCCCTGTGTGTTGAGCGGTCTTTTGTAGAACCCCTTTACCGTGCTCTGGAAAGCCGGAAAGGACATGTAGCCGGGCGTTCTGAAGCGGTGAGTGAGGCCCGCACCACGGATCATCCTGATCTGCATCTGATGACGGATACAGGATCTGTCCTTTATCCTGTCCGGCAGAACGGGCAGAATTATAACTTCATACTGCCGCCTGATACGCGCTTTGTGCGTATTCTCTCCCGCGCCAGTCGCCCTGCCGATGTCATTGGTCCTTTTGTGGATGATCGGCGATATATGGGCGTTGCCGTGGCCGATGTGCATCTGCTGTGCGATGGACAGTCATACGAGATTACAACCCATCTTCAGGGCAAAAAGCTTAAAGGCTGGTATGAGGCAGAGGGGGAGGCCTGTGCCTGGACAAACGGCAATGCCGTCCTGCCACTGGGGGATCACCCCGCGCGTGGCAAAATCAGCATGCTGTCTCTGACACTACGCGCTGCTGGTCCCTATTTGCTCAGTGATCAGACATCGGACTATGAGCAGGCGCGTTCTGCCTGATAACCGCTGATATCTTCCTCTTATTCACACAGAATAAGAGGGAGATCCGCAGGTGTAAGACGATCCTGTTTGTTGGGAGGACACTGCCATGCGGCATGTTTCCCAACATCAGGCTTTTTAGAGCGTAGAAAAAGATCGATATCCCTCAAACCGTATTTCAAAAAGGAAACGGCGTTCAGAGAGCGGCATCGTGCCGATAAAATTCAGGCTGCGTGATAAGCTGCACAGCTTCCTTCTGCCCGCTTTTCTGTGCCCGGATGCAGGCATCCGCTGTGGCGGAGGCGACGTAGCCAGCCCAGCTATCAGGCCCGTTCAGCTTGCCAGCGGCTACTCCATCCACAAACGCCTGAAGTTCACGGTCATACGCTGTGGCAAACCGCTCCTTGCAGTCCATGGGGATGGCCACAGATGTCTGCCCGTTTTTGCGTAACGCCGCACGCGCTGGTTCCGGGAGACGAACTTCTCCATTTTCGCCAATCAGTGCGCATTGCACGTCATATCCAAACTGGCAGTTTACAAAAACTTCCACCGTGATCAGAACGCCGCTGCTGGTTTCCAGAAGGACAAGCTGAGGGTCCCGCAATGCTGCGTCGGCTCTGGATGTCGGGCGTGGGTAAAAGACCTGTACTGTTCTGAAGCTTTCCCCCAGCAGCCAGTGGAATGTATTGATATCGTGAATCAGGGTTTCGCTGATCAGCATTTCACGCGTGTAGTGCGGCCCGGAAAATGGGTTGCGATGCGCAGCATGCGCCATCAGAACCGGGCCGACGACATCATCCGTGAGCAGGGATTTCAGGTTCTGATAACCCTCGTCGTAAGGCCGCATAAACCCCACCTGCACCAGCCGTTTTGCGGCAGCACTTTCGGCCTGTAGGATGCGCTCACATCCATCTGCCGTTGTGGCGAGAGGTTTTTCACAAAACACATATTTCCCGGCCTCAATAGCCTTCAGCACAAGGTCTTCATGCGTCTGGCTTGCTGAGGAAATGACGATGGCCTCCACCTCCGGACTTTCAATCAGCTCCTCGGGTGTGGCCGTAACCAGTGCTCCCGGTGCAAACTGCTCCGCGACGGTTTGCGCTTTTGATTGCGTGCGGTTGTACAGTGCGGAAACAGTCGCGCCAGAAAGGATGTTTGCGCAACGCCGCACATGGTCGGCCCCCAGGTCTCCGGTGCCGATAAAACCAAGACGAACAGTCATGAGTTATCCTTTCTGCATGCCAAGGGGCATGGTCTGCTGGGGGCGTGCGTCTGTGGAAGGGCGTGGCTGGCCGATATCCCGTAGGGGGAGGTTGGCTTTTACGTTTTGCTCAATATCTTCCAGAGAGCAGCCTTTGGTTTCAGGCACCAGAAAATAGCCAATCAGGAAAAACACCGCGTTAAAGCCAGCCAGTGTCCAGAAAATTCCAAAATCGCCAATCACACTCATGACGGATAAAAAGACGTTGCTGATCAGCCAGTTGGTAATCCAGTTGGCAAAGGTTGAGCAGGCAATGGCCAGACCACGGCCCTGAAGAGGCTGGATTTCCGTGCACATGGTCCAGGGGATAGGGCCTTCACCCGTGGCAAAACCAAGAGTAAAAATTACCAGAAGCGTCACGACGGCAATGCTGGCAAAGCTGCCGCTGGCATGCATGTAAAGCAGAAGGCCAAAGAGCGTGAGGCTGATGGTGGCGATAGGGGTGCTTGTCAGCAACAGCGGGCGGCGGCCCCAGCGGTCAATCAGCAGAATGGCAACGCCGGTGGCCGCCATGTTGGCCAGCCCAAGCAGCGTTGTGCACCAGACAGCCGCTTGTGCGGAAAAATGCAGATGCTCCAGAATATGCGGGGCGTAATAAAGCAGGATATTGATGCCAGCCAGTTGCTGAAACATCTGGAGCAGAATGCCGAGAATAAATGTTTTTCTGAATCCGGGAGAGGATTTTAACAAAGCCAGCCCACTACCGCTGGTTTTTTTAAGATTCTGTTCAATCCGGTTCAGTTCTTCCGTGGCGCGTTGTCTGGAACCACGTACTTTCTGTAAAACGCCATGTGCTTCATGCCTGCGGCCCTGCATGGCCAGCCAGCGCGGGGAGTAGGGAACCTGTGTTGTTGCCAGAATAAAAAAGACGGTCGGGACTGCCAGAATACCCAGCATCCAGCGCCAGTGGCCGCCGTAGGAGAGCAGGCTGTCAGAAAGAAGGGCGAGTAACATGCCGCCGGTAATGACAAGTTGGTAAATGGAAATCATCTTGCCGCGTCGGCTTTTTTCCGTAATTTCTGCAATATAGAGGGGCGCGGAAAAAGACGCGAAGCCTACGCCAATACCCAGAAAAACACGGCCTGCAATCATGACCGCAATGGACGGGGCAAGGGAGCAGAGAGCGGTGCCCAGTAAAAAGAGCAGGCCCGCATAAAACATGGCGCCACGGCGGCCCCGGTATTTTGAAACCGGGATCGCCAGAAGGGAGCCGCCTGCGGCCCCCAGCATCAGGGAGGAAACAATCCATTCCTGTGCGCGGTCATCTGCATGCAGGTCAACGCCCATAAACTTCAGGGCACCGGCAATCACGCCGGTATCCAGCCCGAACATCAGCCCGGCAAGGCCTGCGGCTCCGGCAAAAAGAAAAGCGTTCTGCCTGCCCTGACGCAGATTTTCCGGGTCAGGCTGGCAGGAGGCCTCTGGTGCAGCGGTTTCCACGGGTAACGCCCTTTCTTGTTGTTCTTTCAACAACGAACGGTTCGTTACGGTGTGAGTTCCGATAAAAACGGTGTGGGAATGTGGTTTGGTAAGAAAGCCATAAAAAAACCCTCGCGATAGAGCGAGGGTTTTTAAAGTTCAGATCAGACTGAGTCTCAGAGTTTGATCCATTCAGGATGATGCGGCACGCTGATATCCCGCCCTTTCAGCATCATGTCCCAATAGACCCGCGGGAAAACCGTGGTTTTCAGGAACCATGCAAACCGGCTGGGCTTGCGCTGGTCATACGGGAAGCTGGGGGCGGGTTTTCCGCCATACAGGAATTCCGCCAGCACAATCTTGCCGTAGCCGACCGTCAGCGGGCAGGCGCCATATCCGTCATAAACGCCGCTAAACGGTTTGCCATCCAGAGAGGCCAGCAGATTAGCCGTCACAACCGGTGTCTGTGCACGGGCGGCGGCCATTGTTTTGGCGTTGGAGGTGCCAATGACGTCCCCCAGTCCAAAAACGGAGTCATACTGTGTGTGGCGCAGGGTGGAGGGGTCTACGTCCAGCCAGCCGCCAGAATTGGCCAGCGGGCTTTTTTTGACAAAGTCAGGCGCGCTCTGCGGCGGCGTGACGTGCAGCATGTCAAAATCTTTGACCACATTTTCTGTTTTGCCGTCCGGGCCTGTCACGGCAAAGGTGGCTTTGCGTTCCGGGCCATTCACGGCAATCAGCGTGTGTTTATACTGGAGGTTGATGCCGTAATAATCGACGGCCTGCTGGAGGGCCGGGCGATAATAAGCCACCCCAAACAGGGCATCCCCGGAGAGGCAGAACTCAACATTCGTGCGGTTCAGCGTGCCTTCCTTGCGCCAGTAATCAGAGGCCAGATAGGCAATTTTCTGCGGCGCACCCGCGCATTTAATCGGCATGGGCGGCTGTGTGAACAGGGCCGTGCCACCGGAGAGAGACTGGATGCACGTCCAGGTATATTCCACGGTATCTTTGGAATAGTTGCTGCATACGCCGTTGCGGCCCAGCGTTTCGGACAGGCCTTCAATCTTGTCCCAGTCAAGCTGGAGACCGGGGCAGACTACCAGACGGTTGTACGCCACCGTCCGTCCATCGGTTAGCGTGACCTGCTTTTCCTCCGGCTGGAAGGAGTCGACGGCGGCCCGCAGCCATGTACAGCCTTCGGGGATCAGCCCGCCTTCCTGCTTCAGCGTGCTTTTCAGCGTCATGACGCCGGCCCCCACCAGTGTCCAGCCGGGCTGGTACGCGTGGGTGGTGGCCGGGTCAATCACGGCAACGTCCAGTGTCGGGCGTTCGTGCAGCAGGCGGGCAGCGACTGCAATACCGGCCGCGCCACCCCCGACGATGACGACTGTATAGCGGAGGTCCGGGGTTTTTCCGGCTTCAGACTGGGCCATTCATGCTCTCCCTGAGACTGTTTCACATCAGATTGCTGTGAGCAGTATCACAAACATCAATAATTTAATAAAGTCATTAATTATTGGGGAGGCATGTTTGTAGCGCAGGTTAGTCTTTAATCCAGGCTTCCACCGGACCCTGTAACTTCATGGTCAGCGGGTTGCCATTGCGGTCAACGGTTTTGCCCACGGCCACACGCACCCAGCCTTCGCTGATGCAGTATTCTTCCACGTTGGTTTTCTCGACACCCTTGAAGCGAATACCCACGCCGCGTTCCAGCAGGGCTTCATTAAAATACGGGCTTGTCGGGTTCACGGACAGACGGTCGGGGACGGTGGTATCGGTCATGATGAGCAATTCCTTGCAGATAAAGGGTCTTAAACGCTGTTTTCTTAGCGAGTTTTGGCCGCAATGACTATTCCGCTTTCAGGCGGTTCATGCTGGCCCAGTCGCAGTCGCAGTCGCAGTCGCAGTCGCAATCGCAGTTACCCTAGCCGTGCCTGCCGCCCGCACACCGTCATGGTGTTCCGGTGGGCGTATGCGGCGGTGTTGCGTCAGCCGGGCTGCGGGTAAAGCGCAGTTTGGCCCCAATAGCGGCCCCTTTACGCTGCACCCAGCGGCCAAACCGGTGCATGAACAGATACACAACCGGGGTGGAATACAGCGTGAGCAACTGGCTGGTGGCCAGCCCTCCAATGACGGCAATGCCCAGCGGACGCCGCAGTTCCGAGCCATAGCCATGGCCAAATACCAGAGGCACCGCACCAAAGGCGGCGGCAAGCGTCGTCATGAGGATCGGCCGGAAACGGGTGAGGCAGGCTGTGCGAATGGCTTCTTCCGGCGGCAGATTCTGCTCACGTTCCACATGCAGGGCAAAATCGATCATCAGAATGGCGTTTTTCTTCACGATGCCGATCAGCAGAATGACGCTGATCATGGCGATGAGAGAAAACGGTTCCTGACAGATCCACAGTGTCAGCACTGCACCCACAGCGGCGGAAGGCAGCGTGGAGAGAATGGTAAGCGGCTGGATGTAGCTCTCATACAGAATACCGAGCGTGACATACATGGTCGCAATCGCGGCGATGAACACCAGCAACTCGTTAATCAGGTCCTTCTGCATGTCGCCTGCCTGACCGGAGAAATCACCACGCAGGCCCAGCGGGGTGTGCAGGCTGACCATGGTGCGCTGAATCTCGCTGGATGCATCGCCCAGAGATTTACCCGGTGCGAGATCAAACGAGATGGAGCCGGAAATAAACCCGTTTTCGTGGCTGACCTGAAGCGGGGTCGGAGCGGTTTCCAGCGTTGCCACCGTTGGCAGAGGCACCATCGTTTCAGACGATGAGGACACAGCCGAACCGTTGGACGCTCCGGCTCCGCCGCCTGCCAGACGGTTGGCAATGGCGTTGCGGAAGGATTGCTGGCTGAGGGATGCCGCTCGGGATTCCGTAGTATCCGACGGTTTGACAACGCGGACCGTGTTGGAGGCCGTGGCCCCTGCGGCCGTGCCGCCAGCGGTGGAGACCCAGAGCGTTTTCAGCATATCCGGATTTTCGCGGAACTGCTTTTCCACTTCCATCACCACGTAATAGGTGGTGAGCGGGGTGGAAATGGCGGATGCGGTGCGCTGCCCGTACGCATCATACAGGGCGTTGCCAATAAGCTGCGGCGTTACGAGGTAACGGGCCGCCGTATCGCGCTGGATGCGCACATGCATGGCCGTGCCGTTGCCAGACAGATGGCTGGTTACGCCAACAAGCACCTTGCTTTTACGCAGCGCGTCCATAATGCGCGGCACCCAGGTGTAAATATCCTCCGCATTGTCACTCTGGAAGATATATTGATATGTGCCCTCATGCTGGCGTCCGCCGCCGCCATTGATATCCCCGGCGTTGGAAATGCTGGCGGTCATGCCCGGAATATCTTTCACGCGCTCACGCACGCGGGCGGCAATCTGCTCCGGGGTGGAACTGCGTGAAGATTTGTCCGTGAGCTGGGCAAATACCTGAGATTCGTTGGCGGCGTCTTCCCCGGCAAAGCCCAGAACGTCGCTTACGTCATGGTCAGCCATCATGGCGTCCACGACTTTTTTTGTCTTGGCGGACATGGCGGTGAAGGAACTGGTCTGGTCAGAACTCAGATAGCTTTCCAGCAGAGAAATATCTTCCGCTGGCAGCACCGTTTTGGACATGACAATCAGGATGCCGATGGTCGCAAAAAAGCTGGCGGGCAGAGAGCAGAAAATCAGCCATGGGTGGCGCAGCGCCCAGTTCAGGGAGCGCGCATAGCCCCGGATCAGGCGGTCCAGCACGTTGTCCGTGCCGTCTGCCAGCAGATGCGCCGCGCGGGTCAGCAGGCCTTTTTGGGGCGGGGGCGCGCTGGGGTCTGGCTCATGATGGATTTCCAGCATGTAGGCGCACATCATGGGCGTGAGCGAGATAGACAGAAAGAACGAGACAGAGACGGCTGTGGTCAGCGTCATCGCAAATTCAAAGAAAATTTTGCCCGGAACGCCGCCCAGCAGCAGGAGCGGCAGAAAGACCGCAATCAGAGAAATGGTGATGGAGAGGATGGTAAAGGCAATCTCGCGCGATCCAAGCAGTGTTGCTTCCATCCGGCCCATGCCTGCTTCCATGTGGCGGGCAATATTTTCCACCACCACAATGGCATCATCCACCACAAAGCCGGTGGCGATTGTGAGCGCCATGAGGGACAGCGTATCCAGCGAAAAGCCCAGCAGATGCATGACTGCAAGGGACCCGGCCAGCGAGATCGGCACGGTAATGGCCGGAATGAGCGTGGACCGCCAGCTCCGTAAAAACGCCAGCACCACCAGCACCACCAGCACCACGGAAATGACCAGCGTATATTGCGTATCTTCCAGCGCGCCACGGATGGAGACAGACCGGTCAGACACCAGTTTGAACTGCACATCCGCAGGCAGGGCGTTGGCCAGAATATCGGCGCGGGCGCGGATGGCGTCCGTCACTTCAATGACGTTGGCGCCCGGCTGCGGGCGGATGATGGTGATAATGGCGGGCTGCGTATTATACCACGCCGCCTTCCGCTCATCCTGCGGGCCATCACGCACAATGGCCACATCCGTCAGCCGCACGGGGCGGTTGTTGCGGTAGCCGATAACAAGATCCCGGTATTCGTTAGCTGTGCGGGCCTGATCATTGGTTTCCAGCGTCAGCCGCTGGCCGCCGGAATCCAGAAATCCTTTGGGAGTGTTGGCGTTGGCAGAGGCCAGAGCCGAGCGTACGTCTTCAAACCCGATGCCGTATTTATACAGCATCATGGGGTTCATTTCCACGCGCACAGCCGGTTTGGACGCGCCGACCATTTCCACCCAGCCTACACCTTTCACGCCCGCCAGCAGCGGTTTGAGCCGGGTTTCCGCCAGATCCCGCAATGCGGTGGGGGACCGGGTGGGGGATGTCATGGCTGCCAGCATAATCGGGCTGTCAGACGGGTTGGCCTTATAATATTGTGGCGGCATCAGCAGCGTGTGCGGCATATCTGCCCGTGCGGCCTGCAAGGCGGCCTCCACATCACGCGCGGCGCCGTTAATGTCCCGGCTGTTATCAAAAAACATCAGGATGAAGGCGCTTGTGTCCGTTGAATCGGACCGCATGCTGCTCAGACCCGCAATCTGGCCCAGATGCCGCTCAAGCGGTGTGGTAAGCGAACTGGCCATCTGCTGCGGGGAGCCGCCCGGCTGCGTAGCCACAACATAGATAACGGGCACGGAAATATTGGGCAGGTCGGCTACCGGCATGGCCCGGTAGGCAAAGACGCCAGCCAGAACAAAGGCCATAGCCATCAGAACAGTGCCGACGGGACGCATGATAAAAAGCCGGCAGATAGACAAAAGCGGTGTTCCTTACCCGGGATCAGGCTGGGCTGGCGGGCGAGGCCAGCATGGCGTTAAATGAAGCACCAAAAGATTGCTATCCGGTTGTCTCCGGCCGCGCCTCACGGCAGGACATTCGCCTTGTCAGCCCGGACGCTGGGTGCGGGGGCTGCGGCATCACTGATAATCTTTCCGCTTCCGTCTCGTTCCGTTGCCAGTGCGCCAGTGACTTTGTCAACACTGATCCCTCCGCTGCGCTGAACATGAAACATGCCAACGTCCGTAACACCATGAAAAACCGCATCTTTTGTGCTGGCGGAGGTAATTTCCAGCGCTTTGAGATGCCCGGCACCTGCGGTAAAGCTGGCGCTCCCCCCCAGATACAGGGCCAGAGCCGGGGCCGCGATGGTGGTGATGGTAACAGGAGCGCTCTGCTCGGACCGGATGCGGGCGGATTCAGCCAGCGTGGAAATGGTAATCGGGCCAGATGAGTCAGAGAAGAGCCCCAGTTCCCCGGTTTTGCCCAGTGTCAGAGTGCCGCTGCCCGCATGGATAAACGTGGGGCCGGTGCGGTCTGCCAGTGTGATGTTCGTTGTGCCTGCATCATCTATGGTCAGGCTGATCTCGGGCCAGAGTGAGACGGTTAGTGTGCCGCTCCGGGTGCAGCTATGTTGGGTCAGTGTCGTGGTGCCGTTCTCTGCGGTCGTGAGGGTGATCTCCCTCGGAAGAGTGCCCTCAATATGGGCCGCCTCCGCCTGCCTGCCATTGCTGAGCAGATGCAGGTTTTGCAGGCAGGGCGTGTGGATGAGAAGCAGAGGGTGTTCCGTGTGTGTCGCGGCATGCGCGTAATGGCCTGCTCCGGCAAACAGCACGGTGAACGCAGCCACAAGGGCGCGTTGAAGGGGGAGAAGCTGGCGGGACATAACAGTATTTGTGCCAGCCGCAGGCAAAGGCGTCCAGTTACAGAAAGAGAATTAAGGAGAGAGGGTATTGCCTCGCCTTTGACTGGTCTGTGTCTTGAGATATGACAAAGGACCAGCGTTCAAAGATTAAATTTTCGGGATACCTATCATGAATACAGAACAATTTGAGAATATCGGCGATAATTGTGAGTTCGGATTTGTTCAGAGAGTTCATGGCAATGAAAGCGGAGGACTGCTGCGGTGGGTTCGCTCCTCGCCAGAGGCTCTGATACAGGCTCTGAGGAACCGGTTTGAGGGCCTCTATGCCTTTGAAAACCTGTCCCCTTCATGGGATAATATGGTGTCTGATTCCCGATATGGACTTTTCTTCCATACCGAGATGTTTTCCAAAGACCTCAAATGGGTAGAATCGGAAGAAAAGCGGCGGGAAATCTATAAAAGCGAGAAAGAAAAAATCGACTATCTGGTTGAAAAGTTCTTTCGTCGCCTAGCTGATCCCTCCGTTATCGTTGTCTTCAAACAGAACGAGGCCATTGCGCCGGAACAGGCTGAAGACCTCGCGCAGGCTGTTGCCCTCTACGGGCCAGCACGCCTTTTGATCATGCGCGAGACGCAGGATAAGACCCTGATGGGGCATGTCCGGCAGGAAGGGTCTTATCTGGCGGGATATCTGGACTACCTCGCGCCGTACTCCCAGTCTGACCAGTTTTCCCCCCTGTGGGAGTCTGTGCTGGGTGAGGCGCTGGCCGCGCCTCGGGTCACGCCTTAATTCCGGACACCGTTTCCGCCTGTGCCGCCCATCAGGGCATCGTGCAGGCGGTCAAATGTTTCTGCCAGCGTGTCATGCGCACGCTTGCCCTTGCTTCCGACGATGGTGACGGTCGTGGTCATGCCTGCCGCAATCTGGGTGCCGGGGGGAATACTGTCGATATGCACCCGCACCGGAATACGCTGGGCAAGCCGCACCCAGGTATAAACCGGGTCCACGGAGGGCAGGCCCTGCGTGGAGGGTGTGGCGTTGGGCGTTGCAATACCACGTGTGATGCTGATGACATGCCCCCACATCGGCTCCCGGAAGCCCATCAGATCCATCCGCACCCGGTCCCCCACATGGATGGAGCGGATTTTGGTTTCTTCAAAATAGCCATCCACCCAGTAGGATGACGCATCAATCACCCGGACATTCGGCTGCCCCGCTGTTGCAAAGTCACCCACCCGCATGATCAGGTTGGTGACATACCCTGTTACGGTGCTGCGGACGTATGTACGGTCCAGATTGATTTTAGCCTGAGAAAGCGCCGCCATAGCCTCCCCGTACTGGGCTTTGGCCATGTCCGCCGTGGCCTGATAGACCTGCTTTTCCTCGCGGGAGGCCGCGACTTCCGTCAGCTTGTTGCGGCGCGTTTCCTGCGTGTCTTTCAAAATCATGTCGGCCTGCCGCTCGTTCACGCGGGCGGTGGCGGACGCAACGGCGACTTTGAAGTCGAACGGGTCAATTTCGTAAAGAATATCCCCGGCATGGACAAACTGGTTGTCCCGGACGCGCACGGCAATAATCTGGCCGGACACACGCGGGGCAATATCGGCCACCTGCACACGCACCTGCCCGTTCCGGGTCCAGGGGGCTGCGGTATAGTAATCCCAGAGAATCAGGCCAACGATACCGGCAATGGCGAGAATTGTCCCCGTCGTGACAAATTGCAGGGCGCGGCGGGCGCGTTCAAACACGGTCAGACAATCCTTTTATAAGAGAAGGGTATAAAGGCCGATCAGGCAGACAAACAGCCCGAATTCAGCCAGAGGCAGGTTCCAGATCACCCGGCGGGCGCCGACTTTTGCCAGAATGGGGTTCAGCACCAGCAGGGTGACAATCGCCAGCCCGGCATGGACCAGAAAAGACGAGACCAGAAGGCCATCAATATCCAGAACAGCGCGCAGTTCCATGCTCAGAACGCCTTCCATTGCTGGTCGGGCACAGGAAGAATGTCATAAAGCTGGAGGGCCGAGCGGTTATGTTCCAGCAGTCGGATCGCGCCGACCATGCCGGAGACTGCGGCCAGTGCCGTTGCCATTTCCCCATGGGGGAGGGTGATGGCGTGGTCCAGCAGGACCCGTGCCTGCTTGCGCATACGATACAGGGCGGAATTGATATTATAGATCACCGTGGAGCGGAACGCGGCCTCGGCATCCGCACGGATGGCGGGAATGGTGGCGGCGCGTTGCAGATGGCGGCGGGCGCGGGCCAGTTCCACATTCAGTTCATCCAGACTGGAAAGCCGGTTAAAGACGCGGACCTTGGATTTTGTGTCCGGCAGATAGCTGTTCCAGTCCAGAATTTTGCACAGCCGGTCATAATGGCGGCTGATCAGCGCGGAGCCCGCCTGCTCGCCGTGGCCTTCAAGCTGGAGCCGCAGATCATGCCCGATGGTAATGGCCACGCGAAAGCGCCGCCGGTTGGCGGAGGGCGGCAGCAGCAGCACCAGCGAGATGAAAATGACGATTGCGGCGAACAGATACAGCACGTTTCGGTCAATAAAGGCCGAGGGCTCATAATTCTGCTCGTTCGCAACCCCCAGAATGACGAAGAAGAACACCCCGGCGTTAAAGCCGATCGTCGCTGTTTTCGGATTCATCAGCAGCAGGCATCCGCCAAAAATGACCGGGATAATAGCGAGCGCCAGAAATGGCATATCCGCACCATGCGGCAGAATACGGAAATTCAGGACCGCCGCGACAAGAATGGCCAGCGGTGTGCCGATCAGCGCCCCCATGCCAAAGCCGCGCGCATTATAGGTCGAGGCGGCCAGCGTCAGGATCACCGCGACCTGCGAGAGGGCGGTGTAAGTCGAGGGAATGTCCGAGATAATGCACAGGCCCGCGGCTACCGAGAAGCCGGTGAGGGTCCGCAGCCCGGCTAGAAGGGCGGCAATCACATCCTGATGTTGTTCGATTTTTAGCTCCGGAGCCTGCGTGCGGGCGCGTTTACCGTTTTCAAAGGCATCAATCCCGTCGGCGGCCCAGCGGGCATCGGAGAGGAGCGCCATAGAGCGTTCAATCAGCCAGGCCTCGTCCAGTGTGGGGCCTCGGTCAAGCTCCTCGGCATGTGCTTCCCGTGCCAGATCCTCCAGATCCCACACTGCCTGACGGGGGGAAACAACCGGCGTGCCATCCCCAAACGCGCTCCGGATATGATTCAGCACCGGCCCGGAAATTTCGCCTGTGCGTAACACCGTCGCAATCGCGCGGCTGCAACTGAGCATTTCCAGCAGCGCCACCATGGCGGAGCGGGCGCCTGCCAGACGCACATGGGCATCGGGCAGTTCGGTTTTTGCAAAAGAGACCTGAGAGGTCAGGGCGATAATCTCCCCCGCAAGGCCCGCGCAGGCCATATCGTCGGGAATCCCGTGCCCCGCTATGGCGTCCCGGCTGATATGTTTGACCATCTTGGCCACGCGATGCAGGTTGGTCGCGAGCTTTTCCCACGCAGTTGGGGAGCCGAAAATGTCATTGATTGCTGCTGTGGCCGCAATCCCGACCACAATGGCCGAGACGCGGTTCACCGTGACATCAAAAATAGCACCCGGATTATCAATGCAGCTAATGCCCACAATGGCTACGGTATAGCCGGAGAGCATGGCAGCGTAAGCGCGGAAGTCTTTTTCCAGCGTGCCAACAATGGTGCAGAGGGTCAGCCATAGCCCCACGCCCCCAAGAAAAACCGCGCGGTCCTGATTGAAGCAGGCCGTGAGGAAAAGGGCGACAAACGCCCCGACCATTGTGCCCATCAGGCGATAAACGGCTTTGGAGAGGACCTGCCCGCGCAGGGGCTGGGCCAGAATCATCACCGTAACGGCGGCGGAACCGGGAGAGGAGAGCTGCAGCCAGAACGCGGTGCTCAGGGCCAGCACGGCGGAAAGCCATGTCCGCAGGCAGAACAGAAACCAGCCGGGTGGAAAAATGGTGGCAGGGAGCGCGGGACGAAGACCCTTCCAGAAGCTGATAGGCGAGGCGGCCGGGGTGTTAAGACTCATCCTTTCCGTCGTCCTTGCCGCTCAAGAGGTCTGTCCAGATCGTGCAGAGGACGGCACACACTGTACCGACTCCTGAAATCGAGACGTCTATTAAAATAAAATATAATTCAATGTGTGGAATTTTATACGCTGAGCCGGGTTGCAGAAAATGCGTGGAACCCTCTGGCCGCCCGAAAAAAGCATGGCGGCTGGCCATTCTCCGCGGCAGGGCAAGGGTATGATACCCCGGCCGGATGTGCTGAATTAAGGCAGGTTCTCCCAGCACTGTGACCGGCTTAATGAAATTTATTCACACTTCAGACTGGCAGATTGGCCGCGTAGTCCGCTTTGCCGATGATGATACGCTTGGCGCATTACAGGCGGAACGGCTGGAAGTGATCCGGCGGCTTGGCCATCTGGCCCGGCAGGAAGGGGTGACCCACGTGCTGGTGGCGGGGGATGTGTATGAGCATGAAACCCCGGCAGAACGGACGCTGCATCAACCCATTGAGCGGATGCGGGAGTTTCCGGATCTCCAGTGGCATCTGATCCCCGGTAATCATGATGCGGATCAGCCTGAAGGGGTCTGGGCGCGTCTGCTCCGGAGCGGTCTGCCCGCGAATGTGCAGATACACAGGGAGCCGGGTCCGGTTCTGATTGATCCGGTACAGAATGGCTGGCTGCTGCCTGCCGTGCTGAAGCGCCGCCATGTGCTGACGGACCTGACGGCCTATATGGATGAGGCCGAAACCCCGCCGGATGCCCTGCGCATTGGTCTGGCCCACGGCTCGGTTGTCGGGTTTGGGGGAGAGAGTGAGGCGGAGCATAACCCCGTGGCGCTGGACCGCGCCCGGCGGGCCGGACTGGCCTATCTGGCACTTGGTGACTGGCATGGGTTTTGCCAGATTGATGCCCGGACGGTCTATTCCGGCACGCCGGAGACAGACCGGTTTACAACCGGTGGCGGGGGCGGCGGTGAGGCTGTGGTCGTCACGCTGCGCGGGGCGCGGGCCGAGCCGGAAATCACCCGCCACAGAACCGGGCGCTATCTTTGGAAAAAGCTGGAGGATGTGGTGCTGACATCCAGGCAGGATGTTCTGGCGCTGGAAGCACGCATCCGTGGCATTGCCCCGGATAATCCGGGCGCGGTGCTGGTCTGGGCAGCCGTGTCCGGCCTGCTCCCGGTGGAGGATATGGCGCTGTATGAAAGCACAATTCTTAAACGCCTGAGCGGGGCCATGGCCTGTCTGCGCCTGACGGGCGCGCCGCATCTCTCTGCCGGGACAGAAGATCTTGATCGCTTTGGGGCTGGTGGGGCCGTGCGTGCGGCAGCGGAGCAGTTGCTGGCCCGGTCAGAGGCCGGGGGTGCTGAGGGGCAGCTTGCGGCGGATGCCCTGCAACGGCTGTTTCTGTTCTGGCAGGATGTGGGAGCACAGGCAGGATGATCCTGACGGACGTACAGATTGAAGGATTCCGCCGCTTTGCCTCTCCGGTGCGTCTGGACGGGCTGGGGCCGGGGCTGAATGTGCTGGCAGCCCCCAATGAGGCCGGGAAATCCACCCTTCTGACCGCTCTGAAAGCGGTGTTGATGGTGCGGTCCAGTTCCAAAGCAAAGCCCGTGAAGGACTTGCAGCCTTATGGCGGTGGCGCGCCGCATGTCGCCCTGTCCTTCACATGGAAGGGTATGGAATGCCATCTGGAAAAGCAGTTTCTTTCCAAGGCGTTTACCCGGCTTATTTTAGGGCCGGAGCGGTTTGAGGGGGATCAGGCGGAAGAGGCTCTGCGCGCCCTGCTGGGGCTGGAAGAAGCCAGTAAGGGAGAAGCCACTGGCCTGTGGAGCGCCTTGCTGGTGGGGCAGGGCGAAAGCTTTGTGCAGCCGGACCTGAACCAGACCGGGCAGGACAGCCTGCGCGGGTGTCTGGAGCAGGGGGTAGAGCAGGTGACGGGCGGTGCCGCGGCCAGTGCCGTGCTCAACCGGGTGCGGGAGCGGCTTTATCTGCTTCAGACGGCCAAAAATGCGCAGCCAACCGGCAAATATAAACACGCACTTGAGCAGGAAGCGCAGGCACAGGCCTTGCTGCGGGAACTGGAAAACCGACGGGTCGCGCTGGAGGAGGATCTGGTCGCGCTTGATCAGGCGCGACGGGCCTTGCGGGAGCAGGAGGACCCGGACCGGAAAGCGCAGGATGAAGCCGAGCTTCTGGCGTTGCGCCAGCAGCGGGATGCGCTGCGGATTGCGGACGCGGAAGAACAGGCCGCCAGAGCCGCCCTTGCGACAGCCACCCAGACCCTGAACAGCATCCGGGATGAGCAGGAGCGACGGCGGGAGCGGCAGGCGGCACACCGCAGGCTGGAGCGTGAGTCGGCGGAAATGCAGCATGACCTGCAAGCCCTGACCCAGCGGACCGCGCAGGCCCGGCAGCGTTATGAGGCAAGCCGGACCCGACGGGAGCAGGCTGAGCAGCAGCAGCAGGCTGCGCGGCAGGCGCTCCTGACTATTTCGCGCCGTGCGGCGGTCTTGCAGCAGCAGGGAGCGCTGGAGCGGGAGAAGCAGATCCTTGCGCGCGCGGAGGCCGCCTGCACCCATCTGGAGCAAGCCCGCGCCGCGCTGGCAGCCCTGCGGGTTGATGAGGCTGTTATCCGCCGGGTGCGGAAAGCCGTGCGGGAGATGGACGCCGCACAGGCGGCGCTGAACGCCCGCGCCACCCGTCTGACTGTTACTTTGCTCCCCGAGGCGTCAGGTCGTGTTTTGCTGGATGGCGCGGCCTGCCCGCAGGGTGACATGGTTCTGACGCAGGCGGCTGAACTCCGGATTGAAGGAATCGGTCAGGTCCGTATTACACCTGCGGTTAAGGATCAGGAGGAGGCGCAGGCCACAGCGGATGCAGCGCGCCACCAGCTTCAGTCTGTCATGCAGGCAGCCGGGTGTCAGACGGTGGAAGAGGCGGAACGGCTGTTTGAAGAGCGACGGCAGGCCGAAACACGGGTGGCGGAAGCCCGCGCGGCTTTTGTGGCGTCTCTGCCTGCCGCGCGGGACGACCGGGATACTGCTTTGTTTGAAGCACTTGCTGCCATGCGGCAGGATATGCGGGATCGTATGGCCTCATTGGCGCGTGAACTTGAGGCCTGTACGCCGGATGGTGGGCGACCGGAACAGGCTGACCAGACCGACGCAGCCTTGCAGCAGATGCAGACAACAGCCCGGCAGGAGGAAGACAGTGCTGCCCGCGCCGCGGATGAGGCCCGGCAGGCCGAGCGTGCGGAGCATGTGAGCCTGAGTGCGGCACAGGGGCTTCAGGATAAAGCCGAGGCGGCTTTGCGGCAGAAGCAGGCTGAGCGTGAGCAGATCGGGCGGGAGCTTGCTGTCCGGGCCGCGCAGGAAAGTGACGACGCTCTGGCAGAACGGGCTGCCGGGGCCGTGCAGACTCAGGCGCAGGCGGAAGCGCATAGTCAGAGGCTGCGGGCGGGACGGGAGGCGGAACAGCCGCTTTCCGTAGTGGAGGCCCGGATTGCCCGGCGGGAACAGGCTCTGGACAATGGCCGCGCGTCTGTTGTGCGTCTGCGTGAGGAGATCCGGGAGCGTGAAACCCGCGTGCGTGTGGCCGAAGGAGACGGGCTGGATGAAAAAATTGCCGAGGCAGGACGCGCCGCCGCCCGCCTCCGGCTGGAGTGTGAGGGCTATGAGCGGGAGCGTGCGGCACTGGCCCTGCTGGACCAGACGCTGAGTGATGCGGAAAAAACGCAGACGGAGCGCTACCTCGCCCCGCTGGTACGCACCATGCAGCCCGCATTTTCAGCCGTGTTCCCCGGAGCCTCTCTGGAGATGGATACGGGGTTTGCGCTGTCCGGGCTGACACGCCGGACGGCGGAAGAATTTGGCCGGTTGTCAGACGGGACGCGTGAGCAGATTGCGGTGCTGGTGCGTCTGGGCTTTGCGGAACTGCTCCATGCCCGCCAGTCTCCGGCCATTCTGGTGCTGGATGATGCGCTGAGTTTTTCAGATTCGCAGCGTCTTGAGAGCATGTTTGATGTGCTGGCCGATGCCGCCACCCGGTTCCAGATTCTGGTGTTGACCTGCCACGCGGAGGCCTTTGCCAGACTGGGCGGCAGGGCGCTTGCCCTGCGGCCCATCCCGCAGATTACAGAACGACGTTAAACTGAAGCGCCATAACGGCGGCGTCATGGAACGTCGTCGTCGCACCCGGCCGGTTGATGTACTGGAAGTCCGGCTGGAGCGTCAGGCCGTTGGCGATGTGGGCGTTATAGAAAAATTCGTAAATGTTTTCATGGGACTGAACACCCCACACCTGCCCCCACTGGTTGGTCTGAAAATCCTGCCCGGCAATAATCGAGGCTTCCTGTTGCAGCGCCACGGTGCGGCTCATTTTCAGCCACTGATACATCATGCCGATACTGTCATTCGGGCGGCCCCATGGCTTGCCGGTTTCCAGCAGCCCACCCCACAGATGGTGGGACATCGCGGTGGTTTTGCCGTCCGTCCACATATAGCCACCCATGGCGATCAGCCCGTTGGTCGGTCCATCGCCATTACGCACCAGCATCTGGTCTGCCTGAAGCCATGCGCTGGCCCGGCCTGCGTGGTAGCGGGCTGGCTGGCCTGTCTGCACCCAGGAGTTGCCGTTAATGTCCTCATACAGATCTTTGTATTTGGAGTTATCGTAGCTGTATCCAGCCTTGTAATGCCCCACCAGATGGTTGCGGCCAAAGGAGGGCATCCAGCCGATTTCCACAGGCGTTGAGAACTTGCCCAGACCATCCTGCGCCCAGGCCCAGCCGGAAATCCCGCCGTTGAAGGCATGTGGGGAAACCGCAAACAGGCCAGCCATAATATAGGTGTCACTGGTCGGCATGACACGGGCCACGGCGCCAAGGTTGCCAGAGGGCCAGTCGCGGTTGCCTTCCGTATACTTGTTGGGGGCCGGGTTCCCGCAGACCGCCACGTTCATATACATACAGAACAGCGGAGAGGCGGCGAAGAAGCTGCCCACCGGAATCCACCCTGCGCTGATGTCCAGATGGTTGTTCAGGAACGATTTTTCGCCATACAGATAGACAAGATGCGCCACCACGTTGCCTCGGGCACCGTAAATCTGCTGCACGCCGCCAATGGAATCCCCGATAAACCGGGTGCTCAGATTCTGCCCGTGCCCGTTTACCACCATCATGTGGGACCAGAAGCCCTTGAGCAGATTGAGGTCCGTCAGCTTGCCCCAGTCCACATCCAGTTCCACACCAACCTGACCGGCATTGGTCACACCCTGACGCATGCCGCCACGGAAGTTCCCGGCCAGTTCTTCATGCACGTCGGCCAGAATATGGATGCCGTGGTCCAGCAGCCAGGGCTGCGCGCCCCACCAGTCACCAAAAAAATGGTTTTTCCCGTAGGGCGCTGAAAACAGCGGACCGGGGTCTTCCACCGGATTAGCCTCATTATTGGCTTCCAGACTGGGCCACAGGCCAGCAGCACTGTTCCCGCCTGTCAGCAACTGGGCTGAGGCCTTGGAGGAGAAAGCCGGGGTGAGGCAGCAGGCGAAGGAGAGGGCGCAGAAAAAAGAGAAGCCGGAGGAGAATCTTGTCATGTTTCTTTTTATTTTTGTTACGGAGGCGTTGGGGAGGAGGGCATAGTGTTTCAAAGCGGCATCATAATGTCTAAACTTTTTTTCACCCTTAAACAGTCTTTCGCATGTCTGGTGGCATTTTAACGACACCCGGCAGCAGAACGTTCCCTGCGATGCGTTGACGCCTGCCGGATCAGGTGATGAATTCGGCCTATGACAAAAATAGACACAACTCGCCCCTTCCTGCCGGTGCGTATTGCGGTGATGACCGTATCGGACACCCGCACCCTTGAAACCGATACATCCGGGCAGGCGCTGGTCTCCCGCCTTGAGCAGGCGGGCCATGTGCTGGCAGACCGCACGATTGTGCGCGATGATGTCGGGCAGATAACAGAACAGCTCACACGCTGGATCAAAGACCCTCTGGTTGATGTGGTCATCACGAATGGGGGCACCGGGGTGACCGGGCGTGATGTAACGCCGGAAGCCTTTGACCGTGTGCTTGAAAAGCGCATCGAAGGCTTTGGCGAACTCTTCAGAATGTTGTCCTACCGCAAGATCGGCACATCCACCATTCAGTCCCGCGCAATCGCAGGCGTTGCGGACGGAACATATCTGTTTGCGCTCCCCGGTTCAACCGGCGCTGTCAAAGACGGCTGGGATGATATTCTGGTGTTTCAGCTCGACAGCCGCCATCGCCCCTGTAACTTTGTGGAACTCATGCCCCGGCTGCGTGAAGGTTTGAAAGAGGATCATGCTCATGACTGAAGATGTCAGACTGCTGATGCTGGCAGGCGATTATGTGGAAGATTACGAGATCATGGTGCCGTATCAGGCGCTGCTGATGGTAGGCTACAAGGTGGATGTGGTCAGCCCCGGCAAGAAGGCCGGGGACAAGATTCTTACGGCCATCCATGATTTTGAAGGCGCGCAGACCTACAGCGAAAAGCCGGGCCACGCCTTTGAGCTGAACGCGACGTTCGAGGAGATTGATACGGACGATTATATCGGTCTGATCATCCCCGGTGGCCGCGCGCCGGAGCATCTGCGCATGCATCCGCGCGTGATTGAAATTGTCAAAGCCTTTGCGGACCGGCCTCTGGCCGCTATCTGCCACGGCGCGCAACTGCTGGCTGCGGCGGATGTTATCAGGGGGCGTAAAGTCTCGGCGTACCCGGCCTGCCGCCCGGAAGTGGAACTGGCTGGCGCAACCTATGCCGATATTGCGGTGACGGACGCCGTAACGGACGGAGAGCTGGTGACGGCCCCCGCATGGCCCGCGCATCCGGCCTGGCTGGCGCAGTTTCTCAGCGTGCTGGGTACCACTGTGACAATATAGTGCATTGGCAGGCGCCTCCTGTTGTGCATCATATGGAACAGTGTTCAACAGGATGGAGCCTCTTATGAGACGTCTTACTGCCCATTTTATTCCTGCGGCTCTTAGTCTGGCCTGCGCCATGCCGCCAGCCGCAGCATGGGCACAGCAGGCAACATCCTTGCCGCCCAATGACGCACCAAGCCCCGCGGCACCCGGCGTGCATCCGGATGTCAGGCTTCCGGCCCCGGCTACACCGGTCAGGGTTGAGGAGATCAAGGTGTCCGGCAACAAGCTGGTCAGCACACCTGCCATTATGGCTGTGGTGCCGTTCCATGTCGGAAGTATGGTAACGCAGGCGCAGATCACGCAAGGCTTGCAGGATATTATGAAGCTGTATCAGCAGCAGAATATCGGCGGAAAATTCCATCAGAACCTCAGGCTGGACGGCAAACGCGTTCAGGTTGAGTGGGCGATTGAAGAAACCGGAGGCCCGGCGCATCTGAACAAGCCGCTCGTGCTGGAAAGCCTTGGGTTTGATGGCAATCTGCACATTGCCACCTCAGCCCTGAAAGAGGCCGTGCATCGTCAGCCGGGCGATCAGGTCACCCCAGCAACCGTGCTGGAAGATGAAAAAGCCATTCAGGCTTTGTATGTGAAGAAAAATATCGGTGTTACCATCGTGCCCGAAAGCCGTGCGCCGCATAAAGATGAGCGCGTTACGCTGGTCTATCACCTGACAGAAAAAGCAACGGACTGACGCTTTTCTGTTATCCCGGCGCAGGCGGCTTGAAGCAGATCTTCAGGGCCGTCTGCGCCGGAAACGCTTTAATCAAAAATCAAAGTAACCGCGCTTTTCCGCGCTGGCCGTCTCAGTATTCGCTGGCAGCCGGGCGGTTCAGCATTGCCATCAGTTCGCGCCGTGTGTCGGAACTGGTGCGGAACACACCGAGCATCTGGCTTGTCACCATGGAGACACCGGGGCGATGCACGCCGCGGGTCGTCATACATTCATGGCTGGATTCAATAATAACAGCCGTGCCGTGGGGTTGCAGAACATCATTGATGGTGTTGGCAATCTGCGCCGTCAGCCGTTCCTGAATCTGCATCCGGCGGGCATAGGCATCCACCACACGCGCCAGCTTGGAAATACCGACCACGCGCTGGCGCGGCAGGTAGGCCACATGCGCCCGGCCAATAATGGGGGCGAGGTGATGCTCGCAGTGGCTTTCAAAGCGGATATCGCGCAGCAGCACGATTTCATCATACCCTTCCACTTCAGAAAACGTGCGTTCCAGAAGGGTTTTAGGGTCGATTTCATACCCCTGAAAAAACTCTTCATACGCACGGGCCACGCGGGCAGGCGTATCATGCAGGCCTTCGCGTTCCGGATCTTCCCCGGCCCAGCGCAGCATGGTGCGGATGGCGTCTTCCGCCTCTTCACGGGTGGGGCGGTTGGTTTTGGGCAGAGGGTCGCTCATGCCATTCTCCTGCGGTCTGCGTGGTGATGAAGCAGTTCTGACTGCTTCACGTTAATGGATCTGGCGGAACTGGAACGGGCTATCAAGGCTGAAGGGCGGAATGGTGATGTCAAACCGTTTGCCGGAATTGACATTCCACATCTGGTAAGACCCCCGCATGAAGCCCCCCGCCGTGGTGAGGGAAACACCGGAAGTGTAGTCAAACCCGTTCTGCGGGCGGATAACGGGCTGTTCACCCACCACGCCTTCTCCATGCACATATTCCGTCCGGCCTGCGCCGTCCGTAATCTGCCAGGTCCGTTCCTTGAGCTGGATGGGGGCCGTGCCGCCATTTTCAATGCGGATGCGGTAAACCCAGCAATACATGTCCTCATCAGGTTCAGACTGTTCCGGGAGCCAGAACACCTGTACGCAGACGCGCATATCTCCCGTCACGGCTTCATACATCGGCGCTGAGGCGAACAGGTCGCTCATGGCGTCATCATGATCGGGGGACATGGGCGGTGAGTCCGGCCAGTCAGGCATGGGGTGTTCTGCTCCTGCGCAAAAAATAAAAAAGGCCTGCTTCACGCCAGCGGGTTTTATCCCGCAGCGCAGAAACCACGGCAACAATCCGCTGGCAGTATCACGAAGCGATCAGAAAAGGGAAGCCGCCCGTCTGCTGTGTGCTGAAACAGCCACAGCAGACCGGCGGCAGGCAGGTATAAGTCAGGGCCTGATCAGGCTTTGGCGAGAGCCGCCACGCCACGGGCAAGATCATCAATCAGATCGGCACTGTCTTCCAGCCCGACGGAGAAGCGGATCGCGCCTTCAGAAATCCCGAGCTTGGCCCGTTCTTCCTCACCGATCTTCATATGGGTGGTGGTGGCCGGGTGCGTCACGAGGGAGCGCGCATCGCCCAGATTGTTGGAAATGGCGATAAGGTTCAGGGCGTTCATGAAGGCAAAGGCCCCTTCCTGCCCGCCAGCAACTTCAAACGCGACCATGGTGCCGCCACCCGTCATCTGCCGCTGGGCAAGCGCGTATTGCGGATGATCCTTGCGGCCCGGATAACGCACGCTGACAATCCCGGGCGCGGAGGCGAGGTAGTCTGCCACCGCAGCCGCATTGCGCGTCATGGCTTCCACGCGCAGGGCAAGTGTTTCCAGCCCCTTGAGCATTACCCACGCATTGAAGGGCGAGAGAGCATTGCCAGTATTACGGACGAACGGCTGGAGCGTTTCCTTAATCCAGTCTTCCCTGCCCAGTACGGCCCCGCCCAGCACGCGGCCCTGTCCGTCAATATGTTTGGTACAGGAATACACGACCACATCCGCGCCCAGTTCCAGCGGCTTCTGGTAGAGCGGGGAGGCAAATACGTTATCGACAATGACCAGTGCCCCGGCCTTGTGCGCACGCTCTGAGATGGCGGCGAGGTCCAGCACATCCAGCATGGGGTTGGAGGGGCTTTCCAGCAGCACAGCGGCGGTTGGCTTGCTGAAGGCGTCATCCCACGCGGCGAGGTCCCCGCCATCGACGAACACGGTTTCCACGCCATATTGCGGCAGCAGGTTGGCTACAATCCAGTGGCAGGAGCCGAACAGTGCGCGGGAGGCCACAACGCGGTCCCCGGCTTTAACGTGGGAGAGCAGGGCGGAAGAGACCGCGCCCATCCCCGTTGAGGTCGCGACACAGGCTTCAGCCCCTTCCAGATCGGCCAGACGCTTTTCCAGTGCAACCACTGTGGGGTTGGCAAAGCGGCTGTACTGATAGTGTGAGACTTCACCCGTAAAGGTTTTAGCGGCCTGTTCGGCGTTTTCGTAAACAAAGCCGGATGTCAGGAAAAGCGCCTCGCTGGTTTCACCATATTCGGTGCGTTCCAGTCCTGCATGCAAAAGGCGGGTGGCGGGACGCCAGGCTTTGGAAGAAGAGGTCTTGCTGTCACTCATCACGAGGTATCCGGTTCTTTTGCTGCTGTGCAGCGCAGTGTGACCGTGGAAACCGTGGCGTCGGCAGTGCGTCGCCATGGCCTCTTTAGCGCGTTTATTTTACCTCGCCGCAAGCCGGCCGTACAAATCACGAGGTTTTATCGTGCTTTAACGCACGGTAAGGGTTTTGTTATGCGGAGGCAGGTTCTGTTCGTCAAGCCTCTATCCATAGTCCCGACGGAGGGCTCAGCCATGCAGCGGGTCGGGCGTAGTTTAGAGCAATTCCTGCAAGAGCGGCACAAAAGGAATATCCGCGTCCGGCATAGGGTAATCATGCAGTTTTTCCGGCGCCACCCATGCCAGTGTCTGCCCTTCCTTCGCCGTCGGGGAGCCGCTCCAGCGGCGGCACAGATAGAGCGGCATCAGCAGGTCAAACGCCTTGTAGGCGTGGGATGCAAAGGTAAACGGCGCAAGGCAGGCGCGGGAGACATCCAGCCCAAGCTCTTCTTCCAGTTCCCGCACCAGCGCGGCTTCCGGCGTTTCTCCGGGTTCAACCTTCCCGCCAGGGAATTCCCAGAGTCCGGCCAGACTTTTGCCTTCCGGGCGTCTGGCCAGCAGAATACGCCCCTGTGCGTCAATCAGCGCGGCGGCGGAAACCAGCACGAGTTTGCGGGGGGCTGCCCCCTCGCTCTGTGGCGTGCCGGAAGGGGTATCCAGATCATCCCGCGTGGCTTCAAAAACACGGACCGGGTGCTCGCGGCCACGGGCCACAAACATCTGCTTGTCCGCGCCAATCGCCCGGAACCCGATCTGTTCCAGAACACGGGCAGAGGCTGCGTTATCCTCCGCTACCGTGGCGCGCAGGCAGGTAATATCCAGATTAGCCAGCGCCCAGCGGGCCAGCCGCCCGGCCGCCCGGGTCGCAATGCCCCGGCCCCAGTATGTGCGGCCAACCCAGTAGCCCAGCATCCCAACGCGCCCCACCTGCGGCACGGTCTGCACACGCAGGCCCACGCAGCCAAGGAGGGTATTATTTTCATCCAGAATAGCGAAATGGCAGCCTTCTCTGGCCCGATGCATGGAGAGCGTGGAGGCAATCCAGTCATCCGCCAGTGCCCGCGGGTAGGGGAAGGGCAGGCGGCTGAGCATGCGCACCACTTCCCAGTCATTGACCAGATTGTGCAGCGCAGGCGCATCATCAGGCAGAAGGGGGCGCAGCCGGTAGGGCGGCGTCTCCAGAACCAGAGACGTGATGTCAGGCATTCACAGCCGGTGCGGGTACACCGCATTCCGCCAGCAGGCCACGCAGGGCGTTGATGACGGGGAAGACCTCCACATTGTGGTCCCCACCCAGTTCACGCCATGCCTGCTGTTCAAGCTCCACAATTTCACGGTCTTCCGCAAAAATCCGTTCGGTAAACGCGACAAGGAACGGCCATGCCAGTTCCAGCACCCCCGGCACCTTGGGGCGTTTGACAGACAGGAGGCCGAACGTCCGGTTTGTCAGTTCTTCCGCATCCTGCGGGACATAGACAATCCACAGATCCATCACCGGGTCTTCATCCCCTGTCTGGATACGGAGTGTCTGATAGGGATATTCCGTGCGGATGGTCATGACGTCACGATGCTGGAATTTTTCCGAGGAATCGCGGCGTTCACCAAAAATCAGGGCTTCACCCAGAGGTTGCTTGCCACTGGTGCGGGCAAAGGAATACTGGGCTTCCACCAGACCGGGCTCGCGTTTCTGGCCCAGAAAGCGCGGGCGCATCTGGCCCATCTGCTTCATGTGCATGAACTGATGGTTCATATCCATCAGGTTCTCATGCATGAAGCTGTAGTGGCATTTGACTTCCTGCCCGAAGAAGCGGGTCTTGTATGCCGGGTCTCCCACACGGGCCAGACGCGGCGGCAGCGGCACGGAATCCGCTTTATCCGGGTCTCCGGGGAAAACAAAAATCAGGCCATCCTGTTCACGGCAGGGAAAGGTGCGTACTCCGTTGGGCAGCTTGCCCTTGCCCAGATACGGCACATCAATGCAGCGGCCTGAACGGCTATAGGCCCATCCATGATAGCAGCACTGGACGGACTGACCACAGACCTTGCCTTTGCTGAGCGGCACCTGCCGGTGTGCGCAGCGGTCTTCCAGTGCAAAAATCGCGCCTTCCGTCGGGCGCACCAGTGCGATGGGGGTGCCGGCATACCGCGTGCCGATGGTCTTGCCCGGCTTGAGTTCCTTTGACCATGCCACCGGATACCAGAAGTCCGGATTGGAGCGGACGCGCCGCAGGTCCGTGCCGGTCGTGTTATGCCCCGCGCCAAAAGAGGGTGTATCGTCTGGTGTGTCACTCTGAACGGTCTGGTTCATCTTGCCTCATGTCATGACGTTCGGGGCTGCGTCACCCTGACACGGCCTAATAGCGGATGTATGCAACCGTATATCACACAAAGAGGCAAGACGCAGAAAGGGCGGAGAGCCGGGTTCGTCCGTTTTTATTTGCAAATTATTCGCAAACTGAAAATCAGGCTGCCCTGGGTGCCGGTCTGGGCATAGGTCCCTCCCGCTTCAGCCCGTGCCAGGCAATCAGACTGTCGCCCAGAAACAGAGCGAGTGCACCTACCGTGCAGGCAAGCGCCAGCCCGAACATGACCACCAGCCATGTGGCGACGGAGGAATCCCGCACGCTGCCCAGAAATAGCACAAAGGCAGCCCCGCAGGAAGCCGCGCCCCCAAGGCCCCCCGCCAGAATGGCGGTGTCCAGCATCAGAGTGCGGCGGTGCAGACGCACCAGATGCTTCTCCAGTGTCAGATTGCGGTCCGGGTCGTCATTTTCATCCGTCAGCAGGGCGTTGGCCTGCTCAATATGGTCAGAGACACGGGCCAGACGGGTATTGAACAGGTTCAGCAGGGTGCCGATGCCCGAGAGCATGAAAACCGGAGTGAGTGCGACCTGAATAATATGCGCAACACTATCCACCGGCTCGGCGGCGAGACCTGCAAAAACGGGAAGAGCCATAAAGCGGGATGTCCTTAGCTGGCTGTACGTCGGGAGCGAGCGGAGGGTCTAGCGGCTGGAGGCCAGTTCTGCCGTAAGGTCTTCAATGAACTGGAACGCCACCCGGCCCGAACGGCCACCGCGGGTGATGGCCCACTGGCTGGCGCGGGCCGTCAGATCCTCATCGCTGATGGGAAGGGCGCGTTCTCCCGCATAGGTCCGCACCATGTCAAGAAACACATCCTGCGGGCAGGCATGGAACCCCAGCCACAGGCCAAACCGGTCAGACAGGGACACTTTTTCTTCCGTGGCTTCAGACGGATTGATGGCCGTGGCGCGTTCGTTCTCAATCATCTCGCGCGGCATCAGGTGCCGGCGGTTTGACGTGGCATAGAACAGAACATTCTCAGGCCGCCCGGCAATGCCGCCATCCAGCACGGATTTCAGGGCTTTGTAATCCCGGTCTTCTTTTTCAAAAGACAGATCATCACAGAAGAGAATAAAGCGGCGCGGGCTTTGCCGCAGCATGGCCAGAAGCTCGGGCAGGGTTGCCAGATCTTCGCGCTGGATCTCCACCAGCGCCACCCGGCCCTGACCGGGCGCGCAGGGCTTGCCTTCTACCTGATTAACCAGTGCATGCGCCCCTTTGACCAGTGACGACTTGCCCATCCCGCGGGAGCCCCAGAGCATGGCATTATTGGCAGGCAGCCCACGGGCAAAATGCTCGGTATTGTCCATCAGCGTCTGGCGCTGCGAGTCCACGCCCTGCAACAGGGTGGCCGGAACATGCGCCACATGCGGGACGGCCAGCAGCTGCCCGCGCTCGGGCAGCCAGACAAAGGCATCCGCCTGATCCACCCCGTCCAGACTTGGCGGTGGAGGGGAGAGGCGCTCCAGCGCTGACGCAATACGTTCAAGGACGGAGAGAGGGGCTGAATCCATCAGGGCAGGGTCCATGGTTGGGGTGGAAGGTCAGTTTGCCGGAACGGGCGGGCAGAAAAAGAAGCAGGGCTACGGTTTATCAGGCACGGGATGCTTGACGTGTGAGCCGTGAAAATTATGGTCACGCATCTTCATTGCGCAACCAGCCTTTCCGGAAAGTCTGCCATCATGTCCAATTTTCTTATTCCCGCAGCCTATGCCCAGTCCGCCGGTGGCGGTGGGGCTGGTTCGAGTCTGATGTCGTTCCTGCCGTTTATCGGCGTGTTCGTCATTATGTATTTCCTGATGATTCGCCCGCAGCAGCAGAAGCAGAAGCAGCTTCAGAATGAGCTGAAGGCTCTGCGTCGCGGGGACCGGATTGTGACCGCAGGCGGCATTATCGGGATTGTGCAGAAATCCCGTGATGACAGTCAGGAAATTGAGGTGGAAATTGCCCCGAATGTCCGCGTCATGATCCTGCGCAGCACGGTGAGCACGGTTCTGACCAGCACGGCCAAGCCTGCGAATGATAGTGCGGACGTCAAAAAATAAGAGGCTCTCCCGTCAAGCGGTATGCTGAGAGAGCATCATGGAAAGCGGGCTTCTGGCCCGCTTTTTTTATGGGCAGGCGGTCTTGTCAGGATGGCTCAGTTGTTTCCGCCAGATGAGGGTCTGCGGCGCGGCCTTCCACAACTTCTTCCGTCACATCCAGCGCCAGAACTTCCCCCGCCATAATAATACTGAGCAAAGCGAGAATTTTCAGTCCCAGCATATCGTTGTTTTGCGGGTGCCCATGCAGAATGTGCAGCACAAGAGGCGTGAGGGCCGGAAAGGGGAGGAGCCAGAACACGGCCCGCCACACCGGTTGCTGGATGCGGGAGCGGTAGAAACTGGCCAGTCTCCGCTCTTTTTTGAGCACAAATTTCAGGAACAGAACGATCGCGGTCCCAACGGCCAGCGATATGAGCGGCATCAGCACAACGGTGTAGGCCACCTCATGCCAGTCACAATAGGCCAGTCCAAGCAGCGCGACGCCGACCCATGATGAAAAATAGATGCCGATACCAATCAGGGAATAATGCTTCACAAGAGAGTCCTCGCAGGCCGTTTCCGTGCGTTTACGCCGGGATTCCCGTCGCCCTGATTGCAGATTAGCAGGAACGGAAAAGCCCTAAGTCACGCTTTTACGACAAAATGATGCGGCATCGTTATAAATAAAATATGACACTCATTCCGATGCTCCGATGCTCCGATGCGCAGCAGGTGCGCAGACGGAAAGCGACCGCAGTTCGGCAGACCGGACTTACAAAAAGGAAACCGGGTCGATATCCACATCCACGCGCACATGTCGTTCCAGTTTTATCAACCCCAGCCAGCGGCGCAGAATAGGCTGCACGGCAATGGTTTTCCGGGTGCGGAGCAGCAGACGCCGCCTGTGCCGCCCGCGCAGAATGGCCATGGGGGCCGGAGCGGGGCCAAGCACCTGAATTCCGTCCCCATAAGGGGCTACGCGGCCAAGCGCCGCAGCGGCATCATCTGCGGCGGCGGCCGTATCCGCGCTGACAATCAGGGCCGCCAGACGCCCGTAAGGCGGCCAGAAACCGGGGCGCCTCTGCTCGGCTTCCTGCGTCATGAAGGCGTCAAAATCCCCGGAGAGCAGGGCCTGCATCACCGGGTGTTCCGGCGTGTAGCTTTGCAGCAGCACGCGCCCCGGTGTGCTGGCGCGTCCGGCACGGCCTGCAACCTGATGCAGAAGCTGGATCGTCCGTTCCCCCGCCCGCAAATCACCCCCGCCAAGGCCCAGATCGGCGTCCACAATCCCAACCAGCGTCAGGTGCGGGAAATGCCAGCCTTTGGCGACAATCTGTGTGCCGATCACCAGATCGACCTCCCGGCGGGAAATCTTGCCGACCGCTTCCGCTGTCGCGGCGGGGCCGCCCAGCGTGTCACTGGCCATAACCAGAATCCGCGCATCGGGGAACAGGTGGCGGGCTTCTTCCGTAATCCGCTCAATGCCGGGGCCAATGGGTGTCAGGCTTTGCTCTGCGCCGCAGGAGGGGCAGGTTTCGGGCATCGGTTCGGTATGGTCGCAAAAATGGCAGGAGAGTATTTTGCGATTCCGGTGCTCGACCAGCCATGCCGTGCAGTGCGGACATTCCATCCGGTGCCCGCAACTGCGACAGAGGGTCAGCGGCGCATAGCCGCGCCGGTTGAGGAACAGCATGGCCTGTTCCTTCCGCTCAAACGTCGCGGTCAGTTCTTCCGTCAGAGCAGGGGAGAGAAACAGGCCCCGGGGTGGCGGGTGGTCCCGCATGTCCAGAATCCGGGTTTCCGGTAGGGCTGCTCCGCCGTGGCGGGAGGGTAGAATCAGATGCCGGTACCGCCCTGCCTCCACATTGGCCAGAGATTCCAGACTGGGCGTGGCAGAAACCAGCACAATCGGGAAGCCCGCCAGTCGGGCCCGTACCACCGCCATATCCCGCGCACTGTAGATCACGCCTTCTTCCTGTTTGAAGAGGGCCTCGTGTTCTTCATCCACAATAATCAGGCCGAGGTCCTTAAAAGGCAGGAACAGGGCAGAGCGTGCGCCCACCACCACCGTGGCGCTGCCGTCCGCCGTCCCGTGCCATGTCAGACGGCGGGCGCGCTGGCCGACTTCGGAATGCCAGATGGCGGGCTGCGTGCCAAAGCGGCGCGTAAAGCGTTCCATCCACTGGGCTGAAAGCGCAATTTCCGGCAGCAGAACCAGTGCCTGCCTGCCTTGCTCCAGACAGGCGGCAATGGCTTCCAGATAAATCTCGGTCTTGCCGGAGCCTGTTACCCCTTCCAGCAGCGTGACGGAAAACCCGCCTTCATTCACGGTCTGGCGGAGGGCGTCTGTGGCTTCAGCCTGCGCGCCTTCCAGCACCGGCAGGTTATGGTGTGGGTCAGGGGCAGCAAAGGCCCGTTCCGGCCCGAGCGCCACAGAGGTCAGCGCGCCAGCATCCGCGAGACCTTTCACAACCCCGGGGCCAACGCCTGCGGCTGTGGCAAGGTCTGTGGTGGTGCGGGCCGTGCCGTCCGCCAGCAAAGTCAGCACTTTCTGGCGGGCGGGGGTGAGGCGCAGGCCATCCGGAGTGGGAGACGCTGCCAGCCAGCCTGTGGTGGGCGTGGGCACGCCACGCATATGCAGCCGCAGCGTCATGGCCAGAACCATACCGGGGGCGGAGAGAGTGTATGCCGCCACCCAGTCTACAAAGCGCCGCAACTCTGCTGTCAGTGGTGGCAGATCCAGCCGTTCCGCGACAGGGCGGAGCTTGGCGGCGTCCACTGTGCGGGAAGGCGGGGGTGCAAATTCTGGCGGTAGGGAAGAGGCTGCGTCCCATACCACGCCGGTCTGCCTGCGGTGTCCGAGTGGCACCGTGACAATATCGCCCGGCTGGAGGGGCATGTCCGCCGGAGCCGCATAATCAAACGGGCCGGGGAAGGGCATGGGCAGCAGCACGGACACTCTCTGGCGTGCACTCCCCGCGGCGGAAGCCGGACTCTGCGCAGACTGAAAAAGAGTGGGAGGTGTGGACGCCATGAGGTCCTATGTAAGCGGAGGCCCGGTTAAAGAACAGTGCTTGCGAAACCCGAAAAAGTCTGAACAAGTCGGCTCAGCCATCAGAGCATCCTGACGGGTGCGGATCTGTGTGAGGGGATGCCATGACAGCGGAAGAAGCCGTCCAGAAGTTTCTGGAATGGATGGCGACGGAAAAGCGGGCCTCCCCCCTGACGATTGACGCCTACCGCGCCGATCTGGCCCGGTTTCTGGGCTTCATGTCTGAGCATCTGGATGGCCTGCCGGATATGGCGGGGCTGGCACAGATCAGCCTGAGGGATTTTCGCGCCTGGCTGGCGCAGGAGCAGGCGCGGTCTGCGGCCTCCCGCACGCGGCAGAGCACGCCGGACCGCGCTGCCCGGACACGCGCGCGGCGGGTGTCCGCAGTAAGGTCCTTTTTCCGGTATCTTGCCCGCAGGCAGGGGGTAGAAAACCCGGCGGTTGCTCTGCTGGCTACACCCCGCAGCAAGAAACCTCTACCACGCCCCCTGAGCGTGACAGACGCCAAAGCTGTGCCGGAAGATATTGCTGAACTGGCTCATACCCCAATGGCGAGGCAGCGTGACGGCGCGTTGTTCCTGTTGCTGTACGGCTGCGGGCTGCGTATTTCAGAGGCTCTGAATCTGAATATTGCCGACCTTGGGACGCTGGCCAGCAGCGGCGTGCTGCGTATCCGCGGAAAAGGGAACAAGGAACGTCTGGTGCCGGTGCTGCCCGCTGTGCAGCAGGCGCTTGAAGTGTGGCGCAGGCAGCATCCTTCTCCCGCGCCAGAGTCGCCTTTGTTTCCGGGGGTGCGGGGCGGCCGGTTGCAGGCCGGAGTTGCCCAGAAGGCCATGCGGGAATGGCGTGCGCTGGCCGGACTGCCGGACCATGTCACGCCCCATGCGCTGCGCCACTCTTTTGCGACACATCTGATGGAAGGTGGCGCGGACTTGCGCGCCATTCAGGAACTGCTGGGGCATGCCAGCCTGTCCACCACACAACGATACACTCTTGCGGATGAAGCCCGCCTGCTTGATGTGTGGAGCCGTGCGCATCCGCGTGCGCAAAAAACTGCTCAGCCGAGAGAAGGAACACGAGACTAATGACCGATGCCCTGCGCGCTCCCTGGCCCGCTATAGACCCTTACGCCCACGGCTATCTGGATACCGGGGAAGGGCACGAGATTTACTGGGAGGAATGTGGCAATCCGCACGGTATTCCGGTGGTGTTTCTGCACGGGGGGCCCGGTGGCGGATGCTCTCCCGCGCAGCGCCGTCTGTTTGACCCCTCCCGTTATCGCATCGTGCTGTTTGACCAGCGTGGCTGTGGCCGGTCCAGACCACATGCCTCGCTGGAGAATAACACCACATGGCATCTGGTTGCTGATATTGAGCGCCTGCGGGTGTTTTTCGGGATTGATAAATGGGCGGTTTTCGGCGGGTCATGGGGGTCTACGCTGGCGCTGGCCTATGCCCAGACTCACCCGACGCGCGTAACAGCCCTGATGCTGCGCGGCATCTTCACGCTGCGGAAGGCCGAACTGCTCTGGTATTATCAGGAGGGTGCCTCCTGGCTGTTCCCGGATAAATGGGAAGATTTTCAGGCTCCTATCCCGCAGGCAGAGCGCGGGGATATGATGGCGGCGTATCGTAAGCGTCTGGTCTCGGAGGATGTTACGGTACGGCAGGAAGCCGCTCTGGCATGGAGCCTGTGGGAAGGGCGCACGCTCACCCTGCTGCCAGCACCGGACATTGAAAACCAGCATGAAGAGGCCGATTACGCGCTGGCGTTCTCACGCATTGAAAACCACTATTTCGTGCATGGTGGCTGGCTGGAAGAGGGGCAGTTGATCCGTGATGTGGACCGTATCCGGCATATCCCGACAGTTATTGTGCAGGGGCGTTATGATATGGCCACACCTGTGCGCACAGCATGGGACCTGCACAGGGCATGGCCGGAAGCAGAGTTCAGACTGATTAACGCCGCAGGCCATGCGCTGTTTGAACCCGGCATCCTCAGCGCCCTGCTGGAGGCCACAGACCGCTTTGCGCGGGAATTAGGCTGACACCATGCGGACACGGGCACTCCGTATAGCGCTTCTGGCCACGTTGTGGTCAGCCGCATCTCCCTTGCTTCTGGCTCCTGTGGCGCTGGCTGCCGAGGGGGTATGCCACCGTGAGCGGATTGCCCGTGTGCCTTTGCATGATGACCAGGGGTTTCTGAACATCCCCGTTGAAATCAACAAACACGCTGCGAGCATGATTGTTGATACCGGATCGGAGGGGAGTCTGCTTTCCCCGGATGCCGCCGAGCGGTTTCAGGTCTTGCTTGACCCGTCTGTTCACACCGTCATGCAGGGCACCGGCGGGGTTGGGCGTATGGTGCCGAATGTCGTCGTGCGGTCTCTCATGCTGGGGGGGCTTGAGGTCGGACCTGTCTCCATGCCGGTTGGGGATCTGCCGGGTAAACCGGCAACACAGCCACCGGTTGAAGGTCTGGTCGGTGGTGATCTGCTCTCGCACTATGATGTGGAATTCAATGTTGCGGAGGGCTGGCTGACGTTCTGGTCTGTCAAAAGCGGTTCAACCGCCTGTGCCGGACCAGCTGACTGGCATGTTATTTACCGCGCTGTGCCGCTTCAGTCCGCCGGGCGTCGGGTGATTGTTCAGGTGATGCTGGATGGCAGGCCTTTGCGGGCCTTGGTAGATAGCGGGGCGCGGTCCCGTATCCTGTCAGATAAAGCCGCGGAGAAACTGGGCGTTACGGCCCGCATGCTAGCGGCTGATCCGGGTGGCCTGACGAGCGGTGTCGATGGTCATCAGCAAGTTTATCACTGGCATCGTTTTCACACTTTCCAGATCGGGCAGGAGCAGGAAAAAGAGCCTGTTCTGACGGTCGCACCCATTCATGATTCGGTGGATATGCTGCTGGGGTCAGACTGGTTTGCGGCGCATCGTGTCTGGATTTCGTATCAGACGGGCACACTCTACGTTATGCCTGCGCTCCGGTAGCGCAACTAACGCTGAAAAGCTTAGAGAGCGGTAAAGCGATTTATAACCGTTACAAAATATTCTGAAAAAAGAAGGAGCGCCAGAGAAGGCGCTCCAGACAAGGATATTAGCCTGCTTTCAGACGGGTGTTGCACTGGCTGTAATAGCCGCCACCTTTCTGAATCCACTTCAGGTTGCCATTTCCTGTGCCCGTTTTGTTGGTGTTGTACTGGTCAAGGCAGGTTTTCATGCGGGCTTTACCAGCGCTGAGCTTGGCATACTGCGGTGAGACAGCACTCGGGAAGACAACACCTGCCGTTGTGGCCGCGGCAGCTGCCGGAGCCGTCGCGCTAGCTGCGGCCGGGGCTGTTGCAGGAGCTGCGGGAGCAGCGTCTTTCGCGGTTGCAGCCGGGGCGGCCGCTGCCGGAGTTGCTGAGGCGGTAGGTGCTGCTGCGGCATCACATTTAGCAGCTTTGAACTGCTTGTAGCTCTGGCCATCCAGCGTCCCGGCGGTGCGGGCGGCAGCAAAGCTGGCGTGACATTCCTTGGCGCTCAGAGCATGAGCAGCCGGGGCGGAAAGGGCGGTGGCACAGCTCAGGGCCAGTGCTGCAAGCGCAAAGCGAGCGGAAGATGTCATAAGGAAAAACCTCATCCAAATGCAGGGCAGGAAGATGCAGCACCATGCCACAGCACCCTGACTGTCTCAGTATCTTATGATGAATAAATGTGTTTGGAAAAGGGTTATCCAAAGGCCGCCTTCATGCCTGAAAAGAGGAAGGCGTAAAAAAGCCCCCTCCAGCCGCACGGGGCAGGAGGGGGCCAGAAAAGACGGCAGAACAGAGAGAAGGAGCGCGTTAGTTAATCCGCTCTCCGTGCAGGGACATATCCAGCCCTTCAAGTTCTTCATCTGGTGTGACGCGCAGACCGATCACCAGATCAATGGCCTTCAGCAGAACAAAAGAGATCGCACCACACCACAGAATGGTGACAAGAACGGCTTCCCCCTGAACCATAAACTGATGCAGAGAGCCTGTAATTCCGGAAGGATTGGCATCCGTGGCGGATAGTGGCCCATAAGCAAACAGCCCGGTCAGCAGAGCGCCGACAATGCCCCCCACGCCATGCACGCCAAAAGCATCCAGACTGTCATCATAGCCCATAAGATGCTTCAGGGACGTCGCGCTCCAGTAGCAGATAACGCCCGTAATCAGCCCGATAATCAGCGCGCTCCCCGGTAGCACAAACCCAGCGGCGGGGGTAATGGCAACCAGTCCCCCTACAGCGCCGGAAATAACGCCCAGAACGGTTGGCTTGCCGCTGCGCAGCCATTCAACAAGCATCCATGCGACACCTGCGCCTGCGGCTGCAATCTGAGTGGTTGCCATAGCCATGGCTGCACGCCCATTGGCGCCGACAGCCGACCCGGCGTTAAAGCCAAACCAGCCAACCCACAGGAGAGATGCCCCGATGATTGCGTAAGTCAGATTGAAGGGGGAGAGATCATCCTGCCCAAAGCCTTTGCGTTTCCCGAGAACCAGTGCGCAGACAAGGCCAGCAATACCTGCATTGATGTGGACAACGGTGCCGCCAGCAAAATCCGCAGTTCCAAGCCCTGCCAGCCAGCCTACCGGACTCCAGACCCAATGCGCGATGGGCGCATAGACCAGCAGAGACCAGAGAATGGAGAAGACGCACATGGCACTAAACTTCATGCGCTCTGCATAGGCCCCGGAAATGAGGGCTGGCGTGATGATGGCGAACGTCATCTGGAACATCATGAAGAGGCTCTCAGGAATCGTCATCGTGGTGGCGTTAGGGGAATCCGCGCCAAGCGTGAAGGCAATATCGGCACCATTATGAATATGCGCGCCGATCCCACTCAGAAATGTGCGTGAGAGACCACCAATCCACGGGGTACCCGTAGTAAAGGCCAGAGAGTACCCGGCAACCATCCAGACAATGGACATAATGCAGCACAAGGCAAAAGACTGCATCAGTGTCGCCAGCACGTTCTTTTTCCGCACCATCCCCGCATAAAACAGCGCCAGCCCAGGAATGGTCATCATCAGCACAAGAGCCACGCTTACCAGCATCCAAGCTGTGTCGCCTGTATCAATGAGCGTAGCGGTGTTGGCCGCTTGAACAGTTTGAGGTGCTAGGGAAAAGAGAATAACACCGCTTAAAATCAAAAAGACTGATCGCTTGCCAAAATTTCTAAAGAATGGCGATGCAATAAAAAATTGCGAAATCATGGGTTTGGATGTCTCCGTTCTTGTGTCGTTTAAAATGCAAGATGGTATACAGAAGATAGCAATCTTAGTTCTACTGTAGCTTAATCGTAACGAAGATCTCAAGAACGATAAAGCTGTATGATGAGTAAAATCCAACGTGGACAGTTTGAAAGACCTTCTGGTTTTGAAGCGTTTTCTATAATTCTATTCTTTGTATCTAGACTGGGTGGAGGGTAGCAAAATAAATCTGGTTTCTTTGAATAAGCGCTTGGTATGTATAAGCGAGTGGGACGATCAAATCGAAGTATTTTTCGGGACTGTGAATTTTAAAATATTTCCATCTGATCTAGGTTGTGTGGACGTATTTGACGAGTATAATTCTATAGATGAAAGCGACGATTGAGACTTACGGTTTCAGCGGTTTTTTCACATCGCAACGCGACGCGCTCGAATTTTCCCGTGGTCTTTTCGATCCGGGCTCGCCTTTTATAGAGAACCTTGTAGAAGAAAGTGGACTTTCCCCGAGCGTTGCGTCGATAGGGAATGATGGGACAGATACCTCGTGCGCGGGCCGCTTTGCGGTTGGCGGTCGCGTCATAACCCTTGTAGGTCATGGCAGCATGTGGAGTGATGTCGGGTCCGAGGTTGAGCAGGAGCGGGAATTACGGGCTGTTACTCGCTTCCCCTCGGCGTGAGATGAAAGACGAGCGGCTGGCCGTCGAAGTCGCTTTTGAGATGGATTTTCGTCGAGAAACCACCGCGTGAACGGCCAAGAGCCTGATTTTCCTGCTCCCTTTTCCCCGACCGCCGAGACATGGGCTCGAACGACCGTGCTGTCGAATATCTGCTCGAGCTGCCCGGTTGGGCTCTGTTCCGCCAACGTCTGGAGAAAGGCCTCGAAACCACCGCTTCGGCTGAGGCGCGAGAACCTTTTCCACATGCTGTTCGATTCCCGTATTCCGGCGGCAGGACGTGCCCGGTGATGTTGTGAAGGGAAAAATAGTGCATCGCTTCCAGAAAAAGCCGGTCATCGCGGCTCTTATCACGCTGGCGTGAAAGCCAGCCGCATCAATCCGTCCACACGACCTAGAATTTTGAACATCAATATCGGATCAAACGGCGGACGGTCATTTTTGCTCTAGAGCCTGTCTGCATTTATGGGTTCCACTTAGATTGAAGTTCTGATTCAAGGCTGTCCATGGACGGTGAGCCTTGAGCAGACGGACACTTACAAACGAGCAATGGAACTGGATTAAAAACCATCTTCCCGGCCGGGTCGGACTGCCTGGGCGGAGTGGGGTCGATAATCGGCGGTTCGTAGATGTAATCTTGTGGATGGCTGGCAATGCGGCCCACCGGCGCGATCTAACGGAGGTTTTTGGCAAATAGGCCAATCCACTCTTGTTTTCGGCGCTGGTCGCATGCGGGCGTCTGGGAGAGGCTGTTTCATACCTTGGCCGATATGCCCGATTTTGAAAGTCCACGCTGATGCGATGGGCGTAAAAGGGGGGCTGAAACTGCGGCCATCGATCGTTCGCGTAGCGGATTGACGACCAAACTCCACGCGGCCGTCGATGCGATCGGCTGCCGCTACGCATTCGTCCGGCGCCGAGACAATATGGCGATCGACCGCAGGCAGAGACGCTCCTGTACGGTTTGCAGGGTGTCGGCCACGTCATTGCCGACGCCGCATATGATGCGGATTCTCTGCGCGCCTTCATCGCTGATGAACTCGGTGCAATCGCTCAGATCAAGACCAATCCCAATCGCGCTATCGTTCCGCCAATAGAGTGGCGACTCTACAAGGAACGCCATCAGATCGAGTGCTTCTTCAATAAACTCAAACGCTTCCGAAGAGTCGCCCTGCGATGCGAAAAGACATTCACGATTTTCGAGGGCTTCGTCTACCTCGCATGCGCTATGATTTGGCTACGTTGAATGCAGACAGTCCCTAGGTGTTTAGTCTCAGGATTTGATGGTGTGATATTTCCATGTGAGTGGAAGGAAGCCTTATGGGGCAAATACGTCATGGCAGCGCCACGACTACGCACGCCGTGCGAGCAACGCTACAGCGATCGCAGGCTTCCCTCTCGGCGCTGAGCAAGGAGTTCGGGATCAACCCGAAAACAGTGGCGAAGTGGCGGAAACGTCAGACGGTTGATGATCAGAAAACTGGTCCTAAAGAGCCTCGTTCAATGAGCTTGACAGAAACCGAAGAAGCAATGGCAACCGCATTTCTCCGGCATCCTTTACTGCTGCTGGATGACTGCCTTTATGCCCTGCAGGCCACATTCCCCATCTGACACGCTCGGCCCTGCATCGCTGCTTTCAACGTCACGAGATATCCTGATTGCCGGACATGGAGGGAGACAAGCCCAAACGACAGCGTTTTAAACGCTATCCCATCGGCTTTTTTTACATCGATATTGCCGAGGCCCAGGCTGCAGAAGGCAAGCTGTATCTCTTTGTTACCATTGACCGGATAGCAAATTCGTTGTCACACAGCAGGTCGGGAAAGCCGACAGGAAGACGGCCTAGAATTCCTCGAACATCTCCAGATTGTCGTTCCTTACCGGGTGCATACCATTCTGATCAATAATGGGCTCCAGTTTGCTGACCAGTCTCGCAATTGCAATACGGCTTAGTCGCGTCTCATGCGCTTCGACATGATCTGTGAAGCGCATGAGATCAGACATCGCCTGACAAAACCCTCATCCGTGGACGAACTACCAAGTTGAGCGGATGAACCGGATGATCAAGGAAGCAACCGTCAAACGCTTCCATTACGACAGCCATGAGCAGCTAAGGACACATCTCAACGACTTCATGGCAGCCTATAATTTCGGGCCAAGACTCAAGACGCTAAGTGGCCTCAGACCTTACGAATACGTCTGCAAAATATGGACTTCAGAGCCAGAACGATACATCATCAATCCAATCCATCAAAGCCCGGGGCTAAAGACCTAGACCGAACACACGCCCGATGTGGGGAAGCATATTGTGCCGACGCCATCGGAGCAGTCAGAATGGCGCCATAATGACAATGGCGTTATAGCTTATCAGGCCCACACAATTGTTTGAGCGAAAGAAGCAACTCCATAAATCACATTAGGCCGAATTTCCAAACAGTCTCTTAGGTGAACTCTTAATTTTCATTGTGCAAATTTCTATGATACAGATAGATAGGTTATTCTTATTAATAAAAGAAGATTTTGGAGTGTATTAAAATGGAATTGGGCTATCTTTTAAGTGATCACGGGATGGTTCTTTCATACGAAGAAGGAAAAATAACTCAAAGACCATTGAATAAAATAACGGATTTTGAAAATTTATTAATAATAAAAGATATAGGATTTAAGAATTATTCTATAAAAATAAATTCTAATGATATATTTTCATTTAATTCATCACTTACATGCGATAATAAGGCCGTTGATGATATTTTCATTGAATTAAAATATGTTGATCAAAATATCTTTTTCTTAAATATAAATGATGAATATTTATCGATATTCCCAGATAATTCAGTGCATACTGTAAAGCAACCTATTACGTGGGAAAAATTCAGAGTTTTATCCGAAATAGAGTTAAAAAAAATCATTTATCTATCTCAAAATTCTCTCCTTATCAATGGAGATTTATACGATTTCACTTCTTCCTCGACAGATTATATGCGTTTTGGTAAATTATGTATTCCTTTTGATGATATATTTAGTGGAATAAACGAAAAAATTACTGAGTTTACATTTTTTGTAGAAGATTTTCCTTTTTTTGCTAGAGTAATTAATCCTTTATTTGTGTATGTTGTATTTGGAAAAGGAGACATTATATCTCAATTTGAAATTTCCATAAAAAGCCTAATTCGTTTTGGTAATTATGAAGGTGATATACTTATTGCAACAGACAACAAAAAAGAAATTAATGATATATGTGAGCATTATGGCTTTAGAAATATTATTTTTCTAGAATCAACCGCTGTGGATAGATTAGATTTTGTTGGTATACGTTTGCGAATACTATCCTCAGATGCAGTAAAGTTGCATTCGCCAATATTTTATTTAGATGCGGATGTTATGATTGTTAATGATGTTAATCGAATAATTAAGAAAACTTCAGAATTTGATAAAATTAGCGCGCAATTGGAAAATTATCCGTTTTTTAATAATAAACTTAAACATAATATTTCCGTTGGAAGTACTCTGTATAATGAAAGTCCATTTGAAATAGATGACGTTAATGGATTTAATGGAGGAGTTTTATTTGTGCCTTCAGGAGAAAAATTTCAAAATGTTTTTGAAATAGCTTATATTATGCTGGTAAAATATACCCAAAAAAATGGACGGGAAAGTATTCCATTCTATGAACAAAGTGTCCTTAATTATGTTCTTTACAAATCAAATAAATTCTCAGCACAACCCATATCAAATATTACAGAATTATCTTGTGAGGACCTTAAGGAAGATGTAATTTTCGTTCATTATTTTCCAGCCGGAGGAGAACGTACTATCCATATGAAGAACGATTTTGAAAAATTTGAACATAACTTAATGTAAATATTGTTGAGTAAATTTGTATTTTATGCTGAGCTGAAAAACTCGGAGGGTTGGACAAACCCTTGGTTCTGGCCCTCCGTGTGTGATTCCATCTCTTCTGTGATGATTGAAGGAATGGCTCATGAAACGGCCGGGCTTCTTTGATGTGGACGAGCGACTAGTCCGTTTGAGTGGCCTTGGCGATCAGTCGAAGCGTTTCTCGGACTGTGGGTTTTGAGGCGTTCCGTCCTGATCTGTACAGGGCTCTGGCCTATGCGGACGGGAGCAAAGGTGGCCGTTCTCCGTTTGATCCGGCACTGATGTTCAAGATCCTGGTGATCCAGACGCTGAACAATCTCTCCGACGAGCGAACGGAGTATCTGATCAACGACCTGCTGTCCTTCATGCGCTTCCTCGGCCTGGCGTTATCGGACCGGGTGCCCGATGCGAAAACGGTCTGGCTGTGTCAAAAGCGTCTGACCCAGGCTGGCGTCATCCTGCGAAACGCCGGGTATCTGCCGATGTCAGGCCAGATCCTGGATGCCACGCTGGTGGCGGCGCCAAAGCAGCGCAATACCAACGGGGAGAAAGCCGATCTTCGGGAAGGCTGGTTCCCCGAAGGCTGGGAAGACAAGTCGGCAAAGCTGTCCCACAAGGACAGGCATGCTCGCTGGACACTGAAGTTCACGAAGGCAAAGCGGCAGGAAAACGGGACGCTCCCGTCCACGGACCTTGCCATCCCGTTCTTTGGCTACAAATCGCCTGTTTCCATCGATCGAAAGTTCGACTGATTCGGAAATGGAAAGCGACGGATGCCGCTGCCAGTGATGGTGCCTGGCTGTGCGAGGGCTTGCTCGATAAAACAAATACGGCCTTATCAAGCGTCTGGGCCGACACCGCCTACCACTCGCAAGTCAATGAGGACTTCATGGACAAAGAGGGTTTCGTCTCGAAGATTCACAGGAAAAAGCCGCATCTCAAGCCCATGCCCCGCCATATCCAGCGCTCAAACGCAGGGAAGTCCGTCACCCGATCCCGCGTCGAGCATGTCTTTGCCGATCAGAAATTGCAGACGGGACTGTTCGTCCGGACCGTGGGCATTACCCGGGCCATCATGAGGATTGGCTTGGCCAATATCGTCTACAACATGCGCCGCTTCCTCTTCCTCGAGAGGTTGAACGCGGCCGCGTAGCTATCTCATTGGCGACAGCGTCCGATCTGCTCAAGACGCAGATCAAAAGTCACCCCAGGAACCGTCAATCAGAACGACAAAAGCCTGAAATCAAAAACCATGCGCGCCAATCAACGGTTCTTCGATCCCTCCAAGCAGCATAATCAAGGTGGCCCAGAACGGCCGGTTACGAAAAAACCTTAAGCTGGTTACCAAGATCACTCATGCGAGCAAGTTGCTCTTCATAATCAAAGAAACACGGTTGCTTAATTATTCATCCACTCAATCGGCAAAGAAGGCATCGAATTATATATAGGCACACAATACTATAGAGTTTTTAGATCTTTCCAATTGATGGGAGGACACCGAATCAGGGCGCCAGACAAGGGTCTCGGGGGAGCATGCCGCCGAGACCCTTGTCATCCCTTCAACTTCAAGCCATAAAAACCGAGAACTCTACTTTTGACTGAATACAAAAAAAGGGGAGGGGAGGCTTCAGTTCCTTCAATTTACAATTGCCACGCACGCCTGTTACAGATCATCACTTTAGTTATAATTCGCATCATTAATAACGCGCAGAAATGTCCACAAGTGACTTTCCAAGAATGCTCTAATCCTGCTCGTGGAACTGAAAACATCATAAAATCTAACTTTACGTAGTTGTAATTTATTAGTCTGGTAAATAATAATCTTTGACAAAACCTTTTTTCAGAAATATCACTCCATTTTCAACAGAAGAAAATAAAGAACAAGAAACCCATTCTATTGCCAAGCTAATGTTTTCATCCATATTCAAACGTGCACTTCTATGAATTCCAAAAAACTTAATATGCTCATCTTTCATTTTTCCAATAAAACTCATAATATGTTTATGATCGCTCGGATATCCCGCAAATAATGTTACATAATTTCTTAAGGTTCTAATTGAGCTTACATGAAAATGCTCAAGCATAGCTCCGTAAAGAGAGAATTCAGTAATAGAATCGTCCTGATCTCCCATTAGACTAACAAAATAGTACCAAGGTTTTGATGAGTTGATCAACTCACTATTCATACATTCTCTGACTATTTTTGTTTCCATCACATAAGGCGTTGTTGACTGATATTTTTGATACAATTGCCGTTCTTGAGGTAGTCCGACTAATTGAAAAGCTTTAGAAAACCATTGGCAAAAAGGATTCCAAGCTTCATATTCTTCTCTGTGTACAACGGCTTTGTCATCACGAACAAAAAACTCTTTTTTCAATGGTCTAATAGCGTGATTTTTTGCGTCTAAAAGAACATAAAATTTATCTTCTATATAATTTGCAATGACAATTTTTAATATTTGCTGAGATCTACTTCCATGCATTTCAGGCAATCCAATGTTTATTATATCTTTTCGTTCCATCCAAAATGTGTTAAAATTAGAACTATTAAGTTCTTTTTGTAAAGACAAGAAGACTTTCTCTCTTTCTACAACGTCTATTTCACTATTAATAACAATCGTCCAATCTTTAATCAGGTCATTAGCATATTTAGCCAAAGAGCGTGCCTGTAATAAGAGATTTGGGAACTCCCCAGAAAAACAAATGGTAACAAAATCAAGACGGTCATTATCACCCCCAAAAGAAGGGTTTATATGAACCTGTCGTTTCACAAGATTTCTTTCTTCCATTTTTACCTTATCCTCAAACATTTTCAAAAGAAGTATATTTTTTATAGAAAATCATCATCATATCATACAAATTCATTGGGTTTCATATCCCATTCCTGCGCTCGGATTACTGGAGTGAGAATATCACGAACTCCATAAGCATTCATATGATAATGGTTTGAGCCCCCAGCATTGTCTGTGTTGATGAATAACTCACTGTTCGTGCAATCCGGCATATTACGCCTGCTACCCCCATTAATTCTTACAGCGCTACCAATACACAAGTTATGTATAATAATATCTCCAGGTCCTGCCCAACTAATCTGTGGACAAAATTCTCCACCAAACCGAACCAGTGTCTGGCAGCAGATATATTGATATCCGGTGCCGAGTCCGATGAGATCATTACCAGGCTGCCAGTTAGAGTTCTGGAAAGGAATCCATAAAGAAATAATTGTTAAATTTCCTTTTACCATAATATTAAATTTAGCTGGGAAAGTCGGAACACGGATAGTGGTTTTCATTCTGGATGATTTGTCATTGTCGACGCCATCACTCCAAGACCATGATATTGTATCATCTTCATTATCAAAATATATATATATGCTATTGTTATAATGTATTTTATCACCGTCTACAGGAACGCCACTTAGTGTTATAGAAAGGAACAAGGGGCGTTCTAAAATTTCGAAAGAGACTGCAAAATCTGTAATTGAATTGGCTAACAAACCATTTTCATTCTGAGATATAGGAAATTTCCACCTTCCCAAATCAGAGCAGCCTTGAGCTCTATTAAAACCAGAAAATCCTGGCGATGGATCTGCGTTAATTCGAGATAAGGCTAATTCACAAGGATCAAAACCATCTCTTCGTATAGTGTTCCACCTATAGAAATCTAAATAGCCTAAATTATTAGAAATGGCATAAGTACGTAGCCACTTAGCAAGCATATCAAACCCTTGAATAAAATTCTCAGTCCCATATCCATGAATGTCTGAAGAAAGAGAAGGAAGGTGAGATATTCCAATCACTATAGATGGCTGCTTTTCTAATGATAAAAAGAAATTTATTAAATTTTTTACGGCTGATGGTTTGAATTTTCCTACATCGTTACCTCCGCTATTTAGCAATAGAAGATCTGGTTTTAAGTCGGCAACAGCTTCCTTCCAATTCAAACCAGTTCGTGCGTCAATCCATTCTGGCGGTTGATGAGAATCAGAATTCATATCGTCCCAATTCCGTCCACCTAAAGCGGCATTAATAAATCTAAATCTTACATTGGGATTGCATTCTTGTAATGTTTCTAGCCACGCATAGCATGCATTTTCTGTATGAGAGACCATATCGCTAGCTGTCGCAAAAATACTATCCCCCATGACAACTACCGTTGCTTCTCCTTTACGGCATGCTGTATGGAACTGATGTAAATGTAATGTTCTAACAGTAGGAGGAAACATAATGCTTCCCCCTAAATATTCTGGGTGCACAGCCTTACGCATAGACCCCACGATTTTCCCTTCACCCAACAAAATAATATTATCTGCGTTTTCAAAAGAAAAGCTGTTTGCCGCATTTAGGGTAATATCTTCTGGTAAGCGCAGTATTTTTTGACCGGCAATCCGTGATAAACGAGCTGCCTCGTCAAGAAAGTTTTGATCCATTTCAGGGGAAGATACATTTTGCCTTAGATTTTTTTGAGAAATTAATTCATTTAAAGATATTTCTGTTTCAGTATATTTTTTTTCATTCATTTTTATTCTCCAAAATTAAGAAGTTTTTTTGTTAGTTTTTCATTTCGTTGCGTATGAAACGTAATAAATTGTCATCCTCCAAACAAAAACTATCCTTAAGTAAGGCCTCGCTTAAGTCCTCCCATGATATATCAATAGTCATATCACTAAGCTTTATTTCTGATGAGTAGGCTATATCGCAGTCATTTTCGTATAGAACTGTTTCAAATATCTTATGATTACAAATCTGATCGCTATATAGATAACTAAAAACATAGCTATTTATAATACTCATAACGAATTTGTAAGAGTATAATAACTTTGATATGGAGTTTTTACTCCCAGCAAAATATGAATTATTTCCTTCTGGTGATATATTATTTGTATTTATTTCAGATGAAAAAATTTTGTTTTCGATTTTTTGGGCTTCATTACATAAGTTAATTAAAGATCCGTTAGTGATTTCGGTATTAATGTTTACCAAAACTATTCTATCAATATTCACATTAGAAGAAATTTCTGCTTCAGATAGTAATTTATAGAAATTATCGAGGCAATAACATAAATTTATAATATTTGATATTTTTTCCTTGTGGTCGTTGAATAATTGTAAAAATACTTCATTGTATTCGTCTAAATAAAAATCTTTTGAAATTACATTCAAATAAAATCCATCAAAGAACTCATATTTTTGATAAATATTTTCTATATAATCTTCTTGTGATTTATTTTGCGTTTGAATGTCTTTTTTTATCACTTCTACAGTGTGTGGTAAAAATGTTTGTAATTCGTCTAAATTAGAGTAATCGAATTTCCTTAAGATTCTTTTTAATTTTTCTGGAATAAAATTATCTAATTTGTCAATTTTGTTTTCTGCCCGTTTATTTAAAAAATTTTCTTCTTTAAGAACGGAAATGCCAATAGATAATAAATTCCCGTTGCTTTTCCAATCATGAGCGTCTTTTTTAAAATAATCAGAAAATTTTTCTAGAGATAGTTCTAGATTTATAGGCGTCCCGTAAAATCCAACAAATAAATGCTTTATAGAATTATGTTTTTCTTCAGTCAAAACTTGAGGATTTTTTTCTATAAAAGGAATATATTTCATAGAAAGATTTTTTTGTTTACTACTATATCTACTAAGTATTTCAAATGCGACACTCCTGGTATTAGGAAAAGAGCTGCCTTCAAAAGCCATCCAGTCGCCTTCAACGAAACGTCTTACTTGACTTGATTGTAAAAACGCGTCGAGTATTTCAAAAAAAGTATTTGCGAACTGCGGACATTTCTGCTTGCATATGTCGAATGAGAATATAAAATTCGGCTCAATAGCCAAAACCTCATACACAAAAGACTTATTTTTTAGCAGCCTCTCAATTAAATGAAATTTATTTTCAGAAACTAGTAACTGGAAAACTACAGATGCACGATCTGTATCCAAATCAGTAATATGCGATGCTAAAAATTCCAAAATTTGATGTTTTGTATCTATTTTTGGAATCTGACAGTTTTCGAGAAGATTTAAGATGTCTTTTTTAAACGTGATTGGATCATGTCTCCAAGGATTCAACATTCCTGAGATTAAATCCGAAATTGCAGATTGTTTTGATGCGGAGGAATTAAATGACCATTTATATGGTTTTTGATGTTCAAAAAATAAAAAGTTCGTCTTTAATAAATAAAAACTTAAATTATAAGATAGGAGTTGCCAAATATCATCATACGGCCACCATCCTTCATTATTAGGAAGGGACAAATATATAGATAGTGACTTATCAATACTTCCAGATCGCCTGTAGCTTTCTGCTCCAAGCATCTGTATGTCAGAAAATTCCTTGATGCGTTGAGGAAGATTTTCATAAAAATTCACTTGGAAGGTAAGGTCTATATTTCTTCGTAAATTAAATGATAATATTTCTAAGGATAGAGAAACATTTAATCCAAAAACACTCCCAATCTTATTCAAGAAATAAAATACTTCTCGAAAATTTTCATCGTTACAAATTTTAATAGTGTCATGAATTAAAATATTCATGGAACTGTTGGAATTTTCTTGCGTAAAATCAAGATGCTCTACTTCATAGTTATTTATTACATCCAGAGCTGCTACAATGCCATCACTTCGTAAAATTTCGTTTAATTCAGCTAGTTGTTGCATTTTCTTCATCCGTTATCATAATCATTAGGCATCATAAAATAGCATGATTTTCTTTTTTTCTCTACTCTTAGTAGCGGTAAAATCTGGAATCACAGCACATAGCAAGGGTAATTCTAATGAACATTATTATACAGTGTAAAAAATTAAGCTTCTGCGATTTCATATTTGCTCGGGATGAATCGATTGATCCCGCAAGAGTTTCTTGTAGTTCGCATGCCAAACAAAGGATTAAAAAATATCGATTAAATGGATTTTGTCTAATAATGTATAGTGTAGTTTTAAATTTTTCAAAAAGGCGATTAAAACTGTAGGGCTCCGCCTTTGCTCCCACCATATAGCCTGAGCCATAACTAAATTTGGGCAAAGGACTTCAAGATTCATAAGTCTGGAAAAATCACTTCGAATTGCTTAGAAAGCCTCTCAATTGGATCGGTCTTTCTTCAGGATCAAACAATACTGGTTTGTTAGCCTCTTTTATCTCATAGACCATCCGACAATCTCCTGCTGCTAAAGCCATTTTTCTTACTCAACTGTTCGCCAGATTCCCTATATTTTATCTGTAAAATTTTTTCTTCTTTGTGTTATTAGATTGTCGCAAAAATGTTTTTAAATATAAAATATTTTCTTATAAAGCATCATTATTGACTTCACGTGTTCTGATACGAATAACTCTTTCTAATTCGCTGATAAAAATTTTACCATCACCAATTTTTCCAGTATAAGCAGAGTTAAGTATGGCCTCAACTACCTGATTAACCTGAGAGGAAGAAACAGCAATCTCTATTTTGATCTTCGGTAGAAAACTAATCCGGTACTCTGCTCCACGATAAATTTCTGTCTGCCCTTTTTGACGGCCAAAACCTTTTACTTCGGAGACTGTAAGTCCTTGAATACCAAGTGGGGCGAGGGCTTCTCGGACGTCATCAAGCTTGAAGGGCTTTATAATCGCGGTCACCAGCTTCATGAGATCCCAATCCTTGTCTTTTTTGCTGAATGAAGGGCATGAAGGATAGCCAGCATTCAGTCTCCGTATATTCTATCTATCTCCAAACATGCCAGATTATTGGCTGATTGACGAGCCTTCCTCTCTAGTCTTTCTGCTGGGCTGGGATAAAAGAAGGAAGGTTGTTGCTCGTGGCCAGTTCCCTGGCGTTTATCTGCGGGCCCTGTTTGTAAGGACTAACGTCATGACTGCCTCATCTGCGTCTGTTGTTCATACTGCGTTCACATCTTCGCATCCTTCCCTCCCGAATGTTGATGTGTGCATTATTGGAGCCGGACCTGTAGGGGGATCTCTGGCGTGTCGCCTGGCAGTTGCAGGCATCCGCGTCGCGATTGTTGATCGCGCTGATCTTCCGCCAATGGAGCATCCTGATTTTGATGGTCGTGCTTACGCAATTGCAGCGGGACCCAAAAAACTGCTGGAAGACGCTGGTATCTGGGATGCCTTGCCCCTTCCTGCCGGCCCGATTGAAGATATTCTTGTAACAGATGGTCGTCCGGGTGAGCCTGCCTCGTCTTTGTTTCTCGAGTTCACGCGGGAAGATGCACATCAACCTTTCGGCTGGATGGTTGAAGCGCGAGCTTTGCGTGTGGCTTTGAACGCGCAGCTTCATACGACGCCCAATATTACGGTACTGGCTCCAGCAGAAGCTAAAGTCGTTAGGAAGTCAGAAGGGGCTGATATTCACCTGAAGGATGGACGCTCATTTAAAGCGTCTTTGGTCGTAGCTGCAGATGGCCGTAAAAGCCGTTTGCGTTCTGAAGCTGGTATTCCTTTGACGAAACTATCTTATGGTCAAACAGCTATTGTATGCGCAATTGCTCATGAATTTCCCCATGATAACGGTGCCTTGGAGCATTTTCTCCCAGCGGGACCATTTGCGCAATTGCCAATGGCCGGCACTGACGAACATCCTTACCTGTCGGCAATTGTCTGGAGTGACAAAGATGCTTTGGCTCAGCGTTTTGCAGACTTGCCAGATGATCTGTTTGCGCGGGAAGTCGAACGCCGTATGGGGAGTAATCGGCTTGGTAAAGTGACTCCTGTCGGCCGTCGTTGGGTTTATCCGCTCTCTGCTCAATACGCTCAGCGTTATACAGATACGCGATTGCTCCTCGTTGGGGATGCCGCCCATGGCATTCACCCGATTGCGGGGCAGGGTCTTAATCTAGGCTTTAGAGATATTATTGCCCTTAGCGATATTTTGCTGGCGGCCCATGCCAACGGGGAAGATCTTGGGGCACCAGCTTTGCTGGCACGATATCAGGCGCGGTGTCGTCCTGCGAATATGCTGATGCTCGCAGCGACGGATGCTCTGGATAGGTTGTTTAGCAACGATAACCCGGTAATTCGCTTGGCTCGTGACATGGGAATTGCAGGTGTGCATCGTCTTCCCCGGTTAAGAAAGGCGTTTGTGAAGCATGCCATGGGTCTGTAACTCGGACCAGGAATGACAGAAGTCTGTTGCTGTAGAAAAGGACCGGCGTATGAACAGGCCGCATGGATCGTCTATTCTTTCAAGCCACTTTGACGAATTTAGTCAGTGTTCGTCAAAGTTGGCTATTCTGTGGCAGGAGATGGTGGAGCAGGCATGTGTATGCCATGACCCGCTGGTAAGAGGTCTGCTCGCAACTGGAATACGAAGCCATACAGATTTTGCTTCCGCTCTGGCGGCTTTACTGGGACGAAAGCTGGGTGATCGGTCCGTTGCTGCGGACGCTCTCTCTGAACTGGTTAAAGAAAGTTTTGACGCGCAGCCAGAGATCGTTTGTGCAGCGGCAGCTGACATGGTGGCCATTCGTGAGCGAGACCCGGCCTGTCCGGATTATGTGACGCCGTTTTTGTTCTTCAAAGGTTTCCATGCTGTCCAGAGCTATCGGGTTGCGCATTGGCTCTGGCGTGCCGGGCGACGGCATTTGGCTCTACATTTGCAAAGTCGGGGGTCTGAGCTTTTCGGGGTGGATATTCACCCTGCGGCTCGGCTCGGGCGTCGTATTCTTTTCGACCATGGTACCGGAATTGTAGTCGGGGAAACATCCATTATTGAGGATGACGTTTCCATCCTGCAGGAAGTGACTCTGGGCGGGACGGGCAAGCATTCGGGAGATCGGCACCCAAAAGTGCGAAGAGGGGTTTTGATTGGAGCCGGTGCAAAGGTTTTGGGAAATATTGAAGTTGGGGAAGGGGCCAAAATTGGAGCCGGCTCGATTGTTTTAGAAGCGGTGCCTCCCTTCACAACCGTGGTCGGCAATCCTGCCCGCAAGGTTGGAACACGTCATTCTGGCATGCCAGCTTTAAGTATGGACCAGATGCTTCCGCCGATTGACTACATTATCTAAGTAAAAATCCCCCGCATTGTGAATAATGCGGGGGATTTTGTTTTAAGCCTTTTTGATATGAAGTGGCAGCATTGGCACTTCATCGCCATCCAGAATGAATTGTCTGATACCCTCCTGTTTCGCAGTTTCCCGGAAACCGGCGCGCAGATACACCTCGCGACAAGGGGTATTATCCGGTGTTTCCTTAATCGTCGCTGTGATATCGGTTTCGCCTGAGCGAGCAGAGCGCAGAAGTTTGACAGCTTCTGCAACAACAAATTCTTCTACTTCCATCCCCAGAACGCGGCAGCTCATGACATACTGCGTAATTTCCGTGCCCTTTAAGTAAAGAACACCTACAAGACCATATTCCGTGAATTTGTCCTTGACCTTAAACGCAAGAATTTTACCGCCAGCTTTAAGGAAATCAGCAATGTTTTCAAATGACCAGCGTTGGCCATTTGTATTGAACTGATTGGTTTTGTTCGTCAGTTCCAATGTGCGACCAAATTCTGGCTGATCTGTACTGGTAATATTTATAAATGAGACTTCGCAGTTGAGAGAGGCAAGGAACTCGGACCTGTCCATGGTAGAGCGGGTTTCTTCACGCTCAATTTGTCCACGTATCATTTCCTCACGCTTGCCTGACTCTTCTGTCATCCGTGCAATCTGAGTCTCAGCGGACCAGAGAAGAATACGGCGCGTCAGATAAGGATTGCCGCCGATAACTCTGACATCTGGCAGAGCAGACGCAACAGCAGCTCGCTCTACAGGGTTATCATCAACAAAAACCACACTTTTGGGCTTGATGTTAAACTCTTTGCAGATTTCAGAAATATTCTGAGCTTTAGGCGTCCAGTTGATTTTTACAGATGAGAAATCATCCAGAGAAATCAGTTTGGGCTCAATGACGTCGTCCCATCTGGTTTTGACGTAATCATAATCATTTTTGGAGCAGATTGCGACAAGGATGCCGCGCGCCCGAAGATAATGAATGGCTTCCCAAAGTCCGAGAGGCCAGCCATCAGTCCGCGGCCAGGGCTGGGCTTCCGGGCGATAATGTTCGGCAATCTGACCCCGCCATAGTGTGTTATCAAGGTCAAATACAACAGCTTTGACCTGGTCTACCTGTTTTGTGGTGCGATATGCGGTGACCATCTGACGAAAAATGGCGTCAAGAAAAGCATCTTTTTTGACGGGATATACTGTTTCCAGAGGAGGGATCGGTTCATTCCTTGCGATGGAACCAAAGTCATCCCAGTCTTGATAAGTGACAGCACCGTGAGAATAGAAATAAACGAGGTCATCAAGAATATAACGCTTACCAATTGTCGATGCGACAGCATCAATATTCAATAGGTAGGCATTTTTATAGCTTGCGACTTTTTCGTTGAGGTAGTCATTTAGTCTTTGAACAATGGTCGTCAGATCGTTGTTGCTGCCGCGTTCGTACATGCTGGACGCGGTGCTCATTTGCGGCACAATAAAATTGGAGACGAAAGTGAGCAGGCCATGCCGTTCATTATAAATCATGGCAGAAGACAGCATGGCATCAATGACGCTATAGGCGTCCTGAAGGATAGTCTTGGTAAAACCTTCTTCGTTAAAGCGAAAACCCCAGATGACGCGATCACTCAACACGGAGCGTAATGGGATTTGCAGGTACTGAAAATCATAATCTGATGTCGGAGATGGAGGCGCATCAGGAAGAACGCTGACGAAGTTATAGGGAATGTAGTCAAATTTTGTTTCAGGATGACGCGCCTGAAGCTGCTCATGGTAAAGAGCCGTGAGGCAGGAGCCAACCAACAATACTTTTTCGATTTTTACAGGTGTTACTTCAAGATCAGGTGGGAACAGGAAGTCTGCATCGGACAGACCTTGAGGTGTTATTAAAGAATTAGGCGTAGGATGAATATCAACGGGCTGCTCGGCCTGCTTTATAGTGGGAGAAACGGGAACCTCAGAGGCGAGGCTGGACCGTTGTTTGAGAATGAAGCGTGTGTCTGGGTTGGCAGGATGTTCTAAAATGATGGTTAGAAGCCCATCTGGATCTTTAAAGGCTTCTATTGAACGCCACATGATATCGCCGGCTTCATTCAAAAGCAAAAGACGGTAATTTTCTATCCGCCAGGACCGCTCGTTAGGATGGGAATATCCTTTGATCTCTCCTGAAGGACTGAGGACCAATTGATCAGATATTGGAGAGCCGTTGGTCGGTCCAAAAAACCAGCAAAAATCAGTAACTGGAGGGGAGACAACAGCGGGTTTCCCCTGAAAGTGTTTTGTTGCGATCATTGTTCAACCTACGACGTGAAGACTTGTGCGATGCTTCGCGGATAGAAAAGTGGGTTAATGAGTTTGTTGAAGCAGTTTAAGAATTTTATCTGAAAGAGCTTTGTAAACAGGCCGATCGAAGTGTGCTCCTCCAAACATTCCATCTTTTGCTAAGTCGCCTTCTGTTTTCAGGACATCATTAATATCAATATAATCGAAACCATATTTGTTTGCGAGGGGACGTACCAGAGCGTTTACTTCACCAAAGAATTCCAGAAGCATATGATCACGCCCCACTGATTGGTTAAGACCGATGATAATGACGCGTTTCTGCGCGTTCAGGAGGCGGTTAAACATATATCGCAGATCACGCAGGAAGAGATCTTTCTGAAAGCCGCCTAAGAAAGAGAATTCGTCTCTAAAGAAATCCCACTGCTCTTCTGAAACGCCTTCCACACCGAACTTGAGCAGTTCATCATAAGTTACGGCGGTGTAATCGAACTTGTCTTTTGGCCCTCCTGGAAGATGGTAGGGAAGACCAAAGTGGCCCATAGGAATGATCATGCCCGTCGTTTTGGATTGATAAAGCCCGTGGAAAGATTCCTGTGAGAATGAGAAGACATAAACATCAGAGGTTTCAGCAAGAACATCCGTTTCAAAACGATTGGGTGGAATGCCAGGAAGGCGGGAAACAATTTCGCGGTTTCGTTCGTCCTTCATGTCTTTGCAAAGGGAAACAAAACGGGGTGAAGCAATAATTTCCCACCCTTCGTAAGCATAATTCAGTTCTTCCAAGGTATTGACCTTGGTGCGGAGGAAATTGGACGTCATCATCATATCGCAGGCACCGCGAATACAAACCTGCAGGCGCTTGCTGCTTGAATGGTCGTCAGACGAGCTTTTGTCGACATCATCAACAACCTGGATCCAGTCTACCACTGGTGTCTCCAAGTTTGAGCCCACTTTGCCCTGGATTGGAACATGACGTTCTCCCAGTTTCCTCCATACAAATTGCTCAACGCCCATATTCATGGTTCGGCATGAAAAAAGGAAATGGAGAAACTCATTTTTTCTGGAAAGGTAAAAGCCGCAGATACCGTAATTTCCGTAAGCATCAGCGACTTTTACATAGCCTACATCTGTGTCGAAATCTGCTTCAACTTCTTCCAGAAAACGAAGGCGTGCTTCCTCGATATCTTCCGGCCAGCGATTTTTTGTAAAATTTAGCTGATTGGTTCGGTTAACCAGGTCATGAATGCGTGGAAATTCAGCATCCACGTCAGCATGGAAGCTCACACGAATATCACTTTTCCGCAGGAAGGCTTCGTTATCACCGCCACTTGCAGACATATCATTCTGTTTTGTTTCAAGCACTTGGTAGCGTTTGAGGCGGCTTAGATCTGGGTCAGGTTTGCCGATCAGTCTGGGATCATCAAGCAGAGCGTCAATAATATCGGGCTCCGCAACATTGAGCTTAGGAACAAAGTGCTTGGCCTCATTAAGATTTGTAACATTATCATCAATAAAAAGGACTGTTTCAGGACGCAGTTGAATTTTTTCGATAATATCCTGAATGAGCGGTCCTTTTGGAGCCCAGGCAATCCGGGGGAACACGAAATCATCCCAAATTCCAAGTTGCTCAAGGCGTTCTTTTGTATCTTCAAATGTATTGCGTGAACAAATGGCGTTCACAATACCTCTGCTATTAAGGGTCTTAACAATATCAATAGTCTTCTGGACTGGTGTAATTTCACCTTCTGACAAAGTACCTTTCCAGAATGTATCGTCAAGATCCCAGATAACAAGGCGAATACCTTCAGGTTTTTCGGCTTTTTTTTCAGTGGGCTGAGGAGCAGATGATGGCTCTTTTGCCTCAATAACGGTATTAATATCTGCTTTTGAAGCGCTAAGACCGAAGAAAACATTCCAGAGAGGATCTTGTTGAGGATAGCTGATGAAAGTCAGGGTATCCCCTGAGTCAATGGCCTGCTCAAACCGCCACATGCAATGACCGTCTGTCGCGTGAATTTCAAGAATGTCGTCCTTCAGCGTCCAGGAATATTCATTCGGGTGCTCATATCCCTTAATCAGGCCATTAGTGCCAAATCGTAAAGATGTCGTAATAGGAGGAAGGTTAAGGGGACCCCATGTCCATTCCACGTCTTCTAAAAATGTTTTGGGAGAAGCAAGTGAATCTGACATCTTATTCCTCTGAGGCAATTGACCGAGCTTAAAAAACAAATCAGAGCATATTCTAAATTATAAGCTCAGGTCTATCCAGCATTAAAGATTCAGAACAAGTGATGTTAATTAAATCCATACGCATGCTAAGGCGTGGACTAATCATACATAAAATAGAGGCTGGAATATTATTTTATAATGAAATTTTGGTTCGTGCATGAGCCAATTCATTAGGTTCAAAATAAAAAAGGTGGATGTGCTATCAAAGCACATCCACCTTTTGTTGTCTGGTGTTTAGAACTCTAAAAAATAACTAGATGTTATTCTTAGAAATCCATACCACCCATGCCGCCCATATCAGGGCCGCCAGCCGGAGCGGCTTTCTTTTCAGGGCGTTCTGCAACCATGGCTTCCGTCGTGATCAGCAGGCCAGCAACAGAAGCTGCGTCCTGCAGAGCCGTACGGACAACCTTGGTCGGGTCGATAATACCGGCGTCAACCAGGTTCTTGTATTCGCCAGCCTGTGCATCGAAGCCGAAAGCGTAGTCTTCGGATTCCAGCACTTTGTTGGCGATAACCGCACCATCTTCACCAGCATTGTGAGCGATCTGGCGCAGGGGAGCCTGCAGAGCCTTGCGGATGATGTCGCCACCAACGCGCTGATCGTCGTTATGGTAGTGCAGGTGAGCCAGCTTTGCAGACGCGCGGGCCAGAGCCGTGCCACCACCCGGAACAATGCCTTCTTCAACGGCAGCGCGGGTTGCGTGCAGAGCGTCGTCAACGCGGTCCTTGCGTTCCTTCACTTCGATTTCCGTGGAGCCGCCAACGCGGATCACGGCAACGCCGCCAGCCAGTTTGGCCAGACGTTCCTGCAGCTTTTCACGGTCGTAGTCAGAGGTGGTTTCCTCGATCTGCGCACGGATCTGCTTGCAACGGCCTTTGATTTCATCGGTCTTGCCGGCGCCATCAACGATCGTCGTGTTTTCTTTGTCGATACGGACTTTTTTGGCCGTGCCGAGCATGGGCAGCGTGACGGTTTCCAGCTTGATGCCGAGGTCTTCGCTAATGACCTGACCACCGGTCAGGATTGCGATATCTTCCAGCATGGCTTTACGACGGTCACCAAAGCCCGGAGCTTTAACAGCAGCAATTTTCAGGCCACCGCGCAGCTTGTTGACAACCAGCGTTGCCAGAGCTTCACCGTCCACGTCTTCTGCAATGATCAGCAGCGGACGGCCGGACTGCACAACGGCTTCAAGCAGCGGCAGAATCGGCTGAAGAGAAGACAGCTTCTTTTCATGAATCAGGATGTAGGGGTTTTCCAGATCGGCCGTCATCTTCTCCGTGTTGGTCACGAAGTAGGGGGAGATGTAGCCACGGTCGAACTGCATGCCTTCAACCACGTCCAGTTCCGTCTGGAAGTGCTTGGCTTCTTCAACCGTGATAACGCCTTCGGAGCCAACTTTCTGCATGGCTTCGGAGATCATCTCACCGATTTCGGCTTCACCGTTTGCGGAGATCGTGCCGACCTGAGCGGTTTCCGCCGGGGTGGTGATCTTCTTGGTGTTCTTCTTCAGTTCCTCAACAACGGCATGAACGGCCTTGTCGATCCCACGCTTGAGGTCCATCGGGTTCATGCCAGCGGCAACAGCCTTATGGCCTTCACGCACGATGGCCTGAGCCAGAACGGTTGCTGTGGTCGTGCCGTCACCAGCGATATCGTTGGTTTTGGAGGCCACTTCGCGCAGCATCTGTGCGCCCATGTTTTCGAACTTGTCAGCCAGTTCGATTTCTTTGGCAACAGACACACCGTCTTTGGTGATGCGCGGTGCGCCGAAGCTCTTGTCGAGGACAACGTTGCGGCCTTTGGGGCCGAGCGTGACTTTTACGGCATCAGCGAGGATGTCAACGCCGCGCAGCATACGCTGGCGAGCGTCACCACCAAACTTTACGTCTTTGGCAGCCATATCAAATTCTCCTGTGAGAGATCAGTTTATAAGGTCGAAAAGCGGATCAGCGCGGTCCACTCAGGCGGAAATCACGCCCAGAATGTCGCTTTCTTTCATGATCAGCAGCTCTTCGCCGTCGATCTTCACTTCCGTACCGGACCATTTGCCGAACAGGACGCGGTCACCAGCCTTGACATCAAGCGCTACAACCTGACCCTGCTCATTGCGAGCGCCGGGACCAGCAGAAACCACTTCACCTTCCATGGGCTTTTCTTTAGCCGTATCCGGAATGATGATGCCGCCGACGGTCTTTTCTTCGCCAGCAAGGCGACGAACGACTACCCGGTCGTGTAAAGGACGAAACTTCGTCATTATGGATCGCTCCACATTCTGTTTGCTGCGGTGGCGCCCTTGTCAGGAAGCAACACCACCGGCATCTGCCGCGCGTAATAAACGCCGCGTTGCGTTAGCACTCCCACCCCGGGAGTGCCAGAACAGGAGATAGGTTTGTCCTCCCCCTGAGTCAAGAAATGTGGAAAACTTTCTTTGTGATGTCATTTTTCTTCAGGGGAGAGATCAGGATGGGACAGATTATCACGTTGAAAGCGGCCGATGGACATGAGTTTTCGGCTTACGAAGCCGGGCATGCGGAGATGCCGTATGCGCTGGTTGTGGTGCAGGAAATTTTTGGTGTGAACGGGCATATCCGGCATGTGTGCGACATATTTGCCGAGCACGGTTTCCACGTGATTGCCCCGGCCGTGTTCGACCGCGCCGAGCGCGGTGTGGAACTGGGTTATGAAAAAGCGGATATCCAGACCGGCCTTGCTTTGCGCAGCCAGATTCCACTGGCGGAAACGCTGCTGGATCTTGAAGCCTCTGCCGCAGCGCTGGGGAAGGCGGATGTTGGTATTATCGGGTATTGCTGGGGCGGCCTGCTGGCATGGGAAGCCTCTTGCCGGACGGATCGTTTTGCCGCTGCCGTAAGCTGGTATGGGGGCGGGATTGCATCGCGGGTTGATGAGACTCCGCGTTGCCCGGTTCAGCTCCATTTTGGGGAAGCCGATACCAGTATTCCGCACACAGATGTGAGCACCATTCGTGTAGCGCATCCTGAAATTGAAATTTACGTGTACGATGGTGCCGGGCATGGGTTCGGCTGTTCACAACGGGCGTCGTTTGACCCGGAAGCCTACAAGCTGGCGCAGAAGCGCAGCCTTGCATTCCTTGAAGAACATCTGGGCGCACACGCCCGGTAAGGACCGCAGAAGATGGGTATTTTGATTGACAAGACCGCATCTTCGTGACCCGATGAGTACATCCTGTAACCGGTCATATGGTTGTCCGGTAGGAGATATCTGGGAAAGTTACCCGCCTATGCCGACCGGTACAGTTAAATGGTTTAATGCCACTAAAGGCTTTGGTTTCATCGCACCTGACGATGGGGGCAAGGATGTGTTTGTTCATATCACCGCTGTGCAGGCTGCTGGTCTGCGTGGGCTGAATGAGAACGAAAAGGTCTCCTACGAACTCGTGACCGAGCGTGGTAAAGTTGCCGCGACTGAACTTAAGCCGATCTAACTCGGCTTAAGACGAAGGGCCCTAAAGCCCGGACGTGCGTTTTGGTCTGCCTGTTTGGTCCGCGTATCACGCTCCATCTGGCAGCCGGACTGCGCGGTTTATAAAAACGTTCTGATTTCCCGCGCTGCGTCTGCCAGCCCTAGACGCCGGACCTCTGCTCCGGGTGGGAATGCCGAAAGCAGCCGTGAGGGTGTGCGGCGGTCCAGCAGCACAAAAACGCCTTTGTCAGACTGACTTCTGATCAGTCGCCCAAAAGCCTGACGTAACCGCAGGCGCGCAATCCTGTCGTCATATCCGGTGGTATCACCGCCTGAGAGGTGAATACGGCGTTCTCTGTGCAGAATGTCGGGACGCGGCCAGGGGACCCGTTCAAACACAACCAGACGCAGGGCATTCCCCGGAACGTCCACGCCGTCACGCATGGCGTCCGTCCCCAGAAGGCAGGCATGTTCTTCCGTGCGAAAAATATCCACCAGGGTTGTGTTGTCCATTGCGTCCACATGCTGGGCGTAAAGCGGCAGACCCTGATCTTCCAGTGCCGGGGCAATACGGCTGTGCACCCCCCGCAGGCGGGAAATGGCGGTAAACAGACCTAGTCCGCCGCCGCCTGAGGCTTCAAACAGTGTGCGGTATGCGGCGGCCAGATCGGCAATACTGGCGTGGTCCACGTCCGTAATAATAAAGGTACGGGTCTGCCGGGCGTAATCAAACGGGCTGGTCAGGCTGGCGCGAATGGCAGGAGAGGGGAAGTGGTTGGCTCCGGTGCGGGCTTCCGCAGCTTCCCAAGCACGCTCGGTTTCTTCTGTTTCCGGTTCATCCTGCCTGTGCTGAGTGTCTGACTGATCGCGCAGGGTGGCCGATGTGATCAGCATACCTTGCGCGGGCATGGCCATGACGGCGGCAAAAGGAATGGTCGGGTCCAGCCAGTGGCGATGCAGCCCAACATCATGTTCGCCGGGCCGCTGCTGTTGCCGCCGATCCAGACGGATGAAGTGAATATGCGTGGGTGTTGTATCGGCCAGAGGCGGCTGATCCAGCGCATCCAGCATAGACGTCCACGCATCCAGCCGGGTGATGGCACGGCGGCGTAGCCCCCGGACCATGGCTTCAATGCGGCCACGGGTCACGCTGTCCAGAGAGTCTGCATCATCCTGCAGGCGGGCCTGAAGCCGTTCAGCAAGGGTACGCAGGGGTTCTGCAATCCGGCTGAGCGCACGGGCCAGCGTTTGCCCCGCTTCTGTCAGATCGGGGATAAGCGGATGCAGGTCACATTCCAGCGCACCATACTGGTGCGTTTGTCGACGGTCTTCACTCCGTGCCAGCACCTGCTGGCGCAGGAGGCGCAGAAAGCTTTCGGTCGGATTTTCCAGCACGGGCTCTGGTAAAGCGGGAGTTGCAGGCAGAAATCCGTCAGGATCGTCTATCGGAGGAGGTTCGGGCGGCCCGGTCTCTGAAGAATCTGTCTCCGCCAGTCTTGCGGACCAGCCTGGCGCGGGCAGGGCGTGCGCGGCCATAAGTGCGGCATCCAGCGGTGCCTCCAGTCGCGGGAAGCCGACAACCAGATCATCCAGACGACGCTTCAGCCCCCGGGCGCGGGAGCGACGGCCTTCTGCCCCGAGCAACCATCGGCGCAACTCAGCCGCTTCCAGCCCGGATAGTTCGGCGGAAAACGCGCCATCCGCGGCATCTGCCAGATGATGGCCTTCATCAAAAACATAGCGGGACGGGGTTGCGTCTTCTTCAGTGTCTTCGGCGTCGTCGCTCATTGCGGCCTGCGCATACGCTGCCTGCGCCATAACCAGAGCATGATTGGCGATCACCAGATCCGCCTCCCGTGCCCTGCGGATCGTATGCTCCACAAAACACCGCTGATAATGAGGGCAGGCCCCGTGAATACATTCACCCCGACGGTCGGCCACGCCGGAAACGCTTCCCTGACCGTACAGATCACCAAACCAGCCGGGCAGATCCCCCCCCAGCAGATCTCCATCTGCTGTGGCGCGGGTCCAGAGGGCCAGCATAGAGAGCGCGATGGTGACACCCGCCGGACGGGAGGCTGCACTATTGACGGCGTCTTCCATGTTCAGCAGGCAGAGGTAGTTCTCTCGGCCTTTGCGCAGCACGACATGATGGCGGCGTGTCGCGTCGTCTGGAAAAAGCCGATGCGTTTCCTGTTCAATCTGCCGTTGCAGATGGCGCGTATAGGTGCTGATCCACACGCTGCCGCCATTGCGCTGTGCCCAGACGCTTGCAGGCGCAATATAGCCCAGTGTTTTGCCTGTGCCTGTTCCGGCTTCCGCCAGCACAACGGCAGGGTTGCCGCGATGGGTGCGGGGCTCAAACGCTGCGGTGGAAACGCTGGCGAAATCGGCCTGACCAGCCCGGCTTTCTGAACCTTCGCCCAGAAGAGTCCGCAATCGTGTGCGGGCCTCTGCTGGAGTAATGGGATGCGAGGCTGGCGGAGGCCGGGGGGCGACATCTTCCCATTTCGGCAGAACGCGCCAGACCCGGAGCGCGTCCCCCGGTTGCAGGGCGTCTTCTGGCAGATTGCCCTTGCCGTCCAGCTTGTCTGGCAGCCCAAGTGTTTCCGCAACAGTCCCTGCCCATGGCCAGCCTGCCTGCGCCAGCCGGACTGCCAGGGCCGCCAGCATGTCCCCCAAAGGCCCGTTTTTTTGACGAGCCAGTTCCGTCAGCATGATTTCGACCAGCGTGGGGAGCAGATCAGCTTCGGCGCGGCCAATCTGTTCTTCTTCCAGTCCAAGCGCCAGCGCCAGCCCTCGTGGTGTCGGGGCGGCAGTCCGGGCCGGGTAAACAAACGTGAAGAGTTCAAGCAGGTCCAGCCAGGGGGACGGCTGCCCCGGTGGTGGCAGATCCAGTTTGCGCGCAAATGATGGCGCATGGACCACCAGAGGGCAGGCGATGCTGTCCAGCCGGGAGCGGAGTTCTGGTGCGGAGAGTGTAAGATACTCGCCGTCTTCTGTCAGAAGGGAAAAGCCACGATGATGCGCGGTCAGAGCGGGCGCGTCATGCGCAGAAGGGAAGGGTGCCTGCATGGAGGGTCCACCTTACGCGCTCTGCGGTGTGTGACTAGAGGGTATATAAAAAGGCAGTCTGCTCAGGCGGCAGACTGCCTTTCAAGTATAGGAACTTAGGGTGTTTCTTTCAGGCTTTCGGCCACAATATCCAGCAGCTTGCTGTGCATGTTACCATTGCCTGCGACAATCATCACATCGTCGGGCATATCATCAAGATCCAGCCCGGCGGGGTCCGTCACCTGACCGCCTGCTTCACGGACAATCAGAATGCCCGCTGCGCAGTCCCACGGTTTGATGCCGAATTCCCAGTAGCCTTCATACCGGCCCGCCGCGACCCATGCGAGGTCGAGTGCGGCGGCACCAAAACGACGGATACCAGCGACACGCGGCATGAGATTCCCCATGACACGGGCAAAGGGCAGACGCTGGCGGGCAGGCACTTTTGCAAACGGAATACCTGTTGCAAAAACGGATTCCTGCATGTCCCGGCGGGCAGAAACACGGATGCGGCGTTCATTCAGGAACGCGCCTGTGCCTTTTTCCGCCCAGAACATTTCATTGGATGCCGGATTGTACACCAGACCCGCGGCCAGTTCGATCTTGCCGTCCGGCAGTCTGCGCTGGAGGCCAATGGAAATGGCCCAGTGCGGAATGCCGTGCAGGAAGTTTGTGGTGCCGTCCAGCGGGTCCACAATCCAGCGCCATGTCCAGTTATCGCCACCTGATTTGCCGGATTCCTCCATCAGGAAGGCATAGCCGGGGCGAGCCCGTTCCAGCTCTTCACGCAGGGTCTGTTCTGCCCTCAGGTCAGCCTGAGAAACAAAGTCACCCGGCCCCTTGATGCTTACCTGAAGCTGCTCGACTTCATTGAAATCGCGCAGGAGACGCTTTGCCGCCTTCTGGGCAGCGGTTTGCATCACCATCATGACGGGGGAAAGACGCATGGCCACTATGTTTTGTCCTGTCTGGAGTAAGGCGAAAGATCAGTCTTTGGCGCGTTCGACGTAAGAGCCGTCTTCAGTCCGGACAACAATACGTTCACCGGCTTCAATGAAGGGGGGCACCATGGTCTTTGCACCATTGGAGAGTTTTGCAGGCTTGTAGGAGGAACTGGCCGTCTGGCCTTTGACCACCGGGTCTGCCTCAACAACTTCCAGCGTGACCTGCGGCGGCAGATCAATCCCGACCGGGTCGCCTTCCACAAGGTGGACATTGATGGTCATGTTGTCCTGCAGGAACGGTGCCTGATCACCCAGCAGATCGACCGGAATCATGGTCTGTTCGAACGTTTCCGGGTCCATCAGTACGAGGGATTCACCGTCGGTATAGGAATACAGATATTCCCGGTCCTCGGTCATCAGGCGCTCGACACTGTCGGCTGTACGCCAGCGTTCGTTGGTTTTGTTGCCCGTTTTGAGGTCGCGCATTTCCACCTGAATGAAAGCGCCGCCCTTGCCGGGGGTAATGATCTGCTGTTTCAGCACCGTCCAGCGACGGCCATCATGCTCGATGACCTGTCCGGCCCGGATCAGGTTCGCCTGCTGTTTCATAACTCGTCCCTGAATGGATGGATGTAAGGACCGGGCTTTTACAACTCCAGACGGCCAAGAGCAAGCCGAAGGGAGAGAAACAACTCCGACAAAACCCATTTTGACCCGCTGGACAGGCTCTGCGGGCATGGCTATAAGGCTTTCACTCTGATGCAGGAAGGGTGGCCGAGCGGTTGAAGGCTCCAGTCTTGAAAACTGGCGTGCGGGTAACCGTACCGTGGGTTCGAATCCCACCCCTTCCGCCATCAGATTGTAAATTTCCGCTAAACTATAAAAATTTGCGTAGTCGGCTTTAATCTCAAACAGTGTTCACACGGGAAATTTCTCTTGCCTTAAGGGCGTGTGCATAAGCCGCAGAAATATTAGCAAGCTTACCGGCCTGCCAGCGGTAGTATTCCTGCAACAACTGTTTTGAGACCCAGTGCCCTTTATCACTCTGTCCATAATCGCCCGCTGCCCGAACTTTTGCCAGAAGTCGCGCAATGTTGCCTCGGGATGTTCCGTACCGTTGCGCCATGGCATTTGCGCTATCCAGCGAAACTGAGACTTTCTCTTTTTCGTCATAGTATTCACTGTCGGCTTTGCGTGTCATCTCATTCAGGACAGAAATGCCCACTGTTGAATGAACCAGCGGCGCAATAGATGCCGGTGGGTGGTAGTATGCCGCATCCTTCAGCATCAGGCTGGCAAAAACCGGATGCATGTGTGTCAGGATTTTCGGGTCACTCTGCGCCGCATCAGAACGCTTATGCCCGTCCAGAATGTCCAGTCCGTTTAGGTGAACGGTAAGATAGTGGTAGAACATGCGCTCAGAAAAAGCGCTCATGCGATAGGCGCGCAGACGGCGATCCCCACGAGGTTGTGCTTCTATATAGCCAAGGTGCTCAATTTCTTTCAGATAATTTGTCACGGTATTGGGGCTGACGGCGCCGGTATGGACAACTTCTCGGTACAGATTGGAAGCTGTCAGGGCGGGAGACCGCGAATCAAGCTGATGTGCGAAATTTAGTTTTAACGCGCCATGCGTCATAATCCATCGTCGCATGTCGGCAACATAGCGCACCTCGCGTGGGAGTTGCTGATGGATGGAGAGAAGTGTCTCATTACAGAATGTCAGGCAATCCATAAATTTCGGCGATGCAACAAGTGTCTCAACGGTATGAACGGCTGCCACATCAGGAGCGTTCGGCTTAATATCAACCTTATGCATGGCAGCTTTTCATCCATTTCTCAGCACATCGTCGCCTCGCCGCAGGACGACTCTCTCAATCCATAATGGTTCTGTATCATTTTTGGGGACATCGACGGAACCCTCTTGAGGTCAGTCGGAGAGCCTGCAAAAGATAACGCATCAAGTGCAAATCATGAGATTGTAAAAATATATATAAAACAGAAAGTGGAAGTGTTTTTTTTTAAAATAATAAGTTAAAATAAATATAGATATAAATCATAAACGTTCTAATTTTAATATATCTATATAAATACACTAAAACTTCACGAAATAAACTTACTTTATATTCACCTAAAAGGAAGGCGCGCATGAGTGATGTCATCAGTTCAAATGTTGTATTGGGAACAACATCAAGCGGTATTACCGTCGTAAATGGAGGGCGACTAAATATTGTTGCACCAGCGACCGCAATAGACCTCACGGTTACGGATGGGGGCATAGCTTATCTCTGGACAGGAGCTTCTGCGATTGATGCAAAGATTGATAGTGGGAGTTTTCTGGAGGTTTATCATGCCGCAGCGTCCAGCACTGTCATTAACAATGCTGGGCGGGTGTATTTACAAGCTGCAAGTGTTTTATCTGATACAGTTGTAAACGACGGGGGTGAACTTGAAATTGAGGGTGGTGGCATAGCCACAGACTCGGTCGTTTCCTCCGGCGGAAAAATTACGTTGATGTCTGGAGGCTTTCTCTCTGGGACGACGTCCGTCACGAGCGGAGGTGAGATAGATGTATCAATAATTAGCAATCCCAAAGGTCCGGTAGGGGGATCAGGTACTATTATTCTGGATAGTGGGGCTAAAATTGTTGTCCAGGGCCGACTTTATCCAACAAATGTCATCAGTGCGGCAAAAGGCGCTGAAATAGAGTTCCCTTATCTGACAAGTGTCAGCACTGTTACCGCCGCACAAAATCAACTCAGAATAACAGGTCAGAATTCTTATGGTGATAGCATAAGCTATGCCTTGAATATTTCCGATGCGACTCTCAGTAACTTTGTGAGCACCAGTAGCGGAGCATTTATTTATGAAGCCTGCTTTCTGCCGGGCACCATGATCCGGACACCGGAGGGAGAAACGCTTGTCGAAGCCTTGCGGGTGGGAGATCAGATTCTTACGCAAAACAAGCAGTCACGCTCTCATACCCCGAGCACAATCAAATGGACAGGTACGGCGCGGTGCATTGTTCGGCCAGACCTTCCTGATGATGAGGCTGGTTATCCAGTGCGTATCTTAGAAAATGCTATTGCAGAAGGGGTTCCTTCTAAAGACCTTCTGGTGACATCTGAACATTGCCTCTTTTTTAAGGGACATTTTGTCCCTGTCCGTATGTTGGTGAATGGACGTTCCGTTTTTTACGACAAAAATTTTGTTTCTTATGATTATTATCATGTTGAAACGGAGGAACATTCCGTAGTCATTGCTAATGGCGTTCTAACAGAAAGCTATCTTGATACTGGCAACCGTCAGAATTTCCATCAGGGAAGCAATGTCGTCACACTTTATGAAAGCTGTCACCTGACATGGGAAGATGCGGCCGCACCCCTTAATGTGTCCCGTGAGTTTGTTGAGCCACTCTTTCGCGATATTGAAAAGCGTGCCAATCATACTGGAGCTGCGTTACGGTCTCACTCCCACACGCTAACCCGCAATCCTGATTTCCATCTTATCACAGACGATGGGCATACAATTCGGCCACTCAGTAAGCACGAAGACCGTTTTTTGTTCAGTCTTCCGCCGGGGGTGAAAAACATTCATCTGGCTTCCAACGCCAGTCGTCCTTGTGATGTTATTGGCCCGTTTGTTGATGATCGTCGATGGTTCGGCGTGCGCGTTGGCAAAATCCAGCTATTCTCACTTAACAAGGTGCACGATATTACGGACCATCTCACGCATTCAGATTTACCTGGATGGCATGTCGTGGATCATCCTGAGGAACGCTGGACATCGGGGCGCGCCTTGTTATCTGTCGAGCCCTATCATGCTGTACATGTTGCATTTTTATCTATACAAATAGTAAATAATATTTATGCAACAAATAAAATCATAAGTAAAATAGTGAGAAATTGAAGAATCGCTGATTGATACGCCTCTCTCTTGATTCTGGGCTTTTAGTGGACTTGTGACGGTTTTGTGGTGGTCTATGATTTTGTCATGCGGTTTTGGCCTCGAAAGCGAGGGGGCTGATGCCTTGAGATAGGAATGGCGCTGTTGCGGATTATAAAAGCCGTTAATGTATTGGCAGATGGCGACGGTTGCCTGTCGTCGCGTCGGCCAGCTCTGTCGTCAAAGGAATTCGGCCTTCAGGCTTTTGAAGAAGGTCTCGACGGCGGCGTTGTCAGAGCAGTTTCCCTTGCCAGACATGGAGGAGATCATCTTGTTCTCGATCATCTTTTTCTGGAAATCGTGGGAGCAATATTGGCTGCCGCGATCGGAGTGAAAAATGCAACCGGAAGCAGGAGCGCGTAGACGAACCGCCATGTCGAATTCCCGAATAGAGAGATTCTTTTTCATTCGGTTGCTTGCCGCTCAGCCAATACCATGACGGCCAGATAAAGCCATCCTTCAGTGGTCCATATTAGCTTATATCGTCCGCCCATTTCCGATTGGGTGCGTCGGCTACAAAATCCCCGTCCAGAATGTTTGCAGCGAAGTCCAGCGCGTGCCGACTATCGGTCGTGATCTTGTGGCGGCGGGTGCGAACCGGGCGGATGCCATTGATCTTCATCAGTCGCCCGATGCGACGCTCACTCACCGACATGGATATCGGCTTCCTTGAACTCCATGGTCATTCGGGGGCGGCATAGGTGCCGTTGCTTAGGGCATAATGCTCCCGGATATGTGTCAGGACTTTCAGGTCGGTGAGTTGGCGTTGGCAGACATGCCTAGAAACCCACGCCCGATAGCCGCGTGTCGAGACCTGCAAAACCCACACAGCCTCTCGATGTGCCAGCGGTCACGATGTTCCCGAATAAAGGCAAACGTCATGTCTTTTGGTTCGTGAAGAACTGCGTGGTCTTTTTTAAGATTTCCTTCTCATCCCGCAGGGGACGGTTCTCAAGGCGAAGGCACTTGTTCTCCCAGACCAAAACCATTGATGGTTCAGGTGCTGCAGGCCGGTCCGTTGTCCGATACCGCGAAACCCAGTGTCCCAGCGTCGACTTGCTGATCCCCAAATCGGTCGCTACCCGCTCGCGCGACAAACCGCTGTTCAAGGGCAATCCTCACCGCCTCACGGCGAAATTCTTCCGTATGCTTCATAACCACGGTCTCGTGCCTCTCCTGACGCGAGCGTAAAATGCTCAGTCAACCGGCACAAAACCGTTACAGATCCAAAATATACAGTCCGGTAAAATGCTTCAAATGGGTCACCCAGCCCACTCAACCAAGCAAACTACTCTGCAAAATCAAAGAAACCACGTTGAGTCATGAGCCATTCGTCCAGTCATCACACAAGGGAGGGAAGCACCGAGAAAGGTCCAAAGCCAGAGGGTTTTTAGAACTCTCCAGGTGGGGTTCGGCAGAGCGATGTTGTAGTTAGGGAACAGTAGTGATTAATTTTAATTAACAAAAAATGTTTTTCTTGCCTTAACTTTCAATGAGGATTAATTGTTTCCTAGTTATTAACCATTTCCGTAGAGCCCGTTGTTGGGGCTGACGTGCCCCCTTTTTTGTATCCACTTAAAAGGAGAGTTCCCGTTTTTTATGGCTTGGGGTTGATGGAATGACAAG